>NZ_JBXMRC010000004.1:0-8118 GCF_057084925.1 Perlucidibaca sp.
GATCTGGCTTTAGTGCCATTGGCTCATCTGGAATGGTATTGGCTCTTTCTGAGTACTCACTCAGACTCAGTTGAGGCTCAGGGGGCAAGCGATTCACTTCACTGCCAATAATGATGCCGCTTCCCAAGAGCGTAATGCAGAGCAGTAGCCAGCGCTCTCGAATTCCTGTTTGCATACTCTGCTTGCCCCCTTCATTAGGCAGGTAACTAATGACGGTATGATCTGTCACCATCTCGTCTTGGGTCTGTGTACTAGGTGTAACAAATGTCGATAGTTGTTTTTCTGCACGGCTTAGAGAGCGGGCCGGATGGCTTGAAAATTCAGGCTCTGCGGCGCGTAGCTGAAGCGCTGGGCTGGAGTACGTTGGCACCTGATTTTCGAGGTATGCCCGATCCGGAGCAACGTACGCAATACTTACTTAAGCTGCTGCCTGTCGGAGAAACGATCCGGTTGGTGGGGTCCAGCTTGGGGGGCTATGTCGCTGCACGAACTGTCGAGCTGGCGTCGTCAAATCTGCGTATTGAGGGCGTTTTTTTACTGTGCCCGGCCTTTGATTTGCCGGGATATCCCCTAACAAGACCAGCTCAGCAATTGCGTGGTCAAGCAGTACGGATTGTCCATGGCCGTCATGATGAGGTGGTGCCGTTAGCTCATTCTTTACGTGCAGCGGACGCGTGGCAATGCCCGCTTTTGGTCACGGAGGACGATCATCCGCTACACAAAAGCATCGAGTTGATTTCATCGTTTCTCGCCGATTGGCTTAGTCAAAAAGTGCTGAACTAACACAGGCTAGACACTGGCTTACACGCCGCCTAATTCTCAGAACAAACATGTAACAACTTGCTGCAAAACCCTGCTCAATTGGTCTTCCCAGCGGTCGATAGCTAAAGGAGACCCAGAGAGGATTTGCAAACATGCGCCTAAAAAAACAGCACGGTTTTGGTTATTTGAGTTTGGCGTGTGTACTGATGGCCTGTGGCGGTGGCGGAGGTGGAACTGGGGGCGGAGTTAGTACGGGAGCTCCCTCAACACCAAGCTCAGGTACTGGATCTGTTCCGGTGTCCATGACAATGAATTCGGATGGAACAGCGCGCACGGTGAATACCAATTGCCCCTTTACGCAGTCGATTACCTCGGCACGCAATGATGGCCTGCGGATTGAGCAAGTGCGCTGGCTACAAACGGTAGCGTTAGACCCTAGCGAAAGTGATACCCGCTTAGCGGGGGGGAAAACCGTCAAAGTGCGGGTGGACCTTCTGGCCAATAGTGTGAGAAGTGCGCCTGCAGTTAAAGAGTTGAGGGTCTATGACCCAAGTACAAGCAGTTGCACGAGTTATCCGCTGGCTGGCCCCAATAATGTGCCCACGTCGGTCTCTTTAGACTCGTTGAGTAATGCGTTTGTCGCCACAATTCCCGCCAATAAAATTAAACCTGGCATGGGTGTTTCGGTGGTGTTTGATGAAGCGGGCGGCCGGTCGGCGAGCGAAGCTGATGCGACGTATCGGTATTTTTTACCTGCGGTAGCGGCAGCCCAAACCGAAACTGTACGCTTGATCCCCTTGCGTATTCTCGGCACCACAGCCTCAGTAAGTAGTGCCAATATTGGGCAAGTGCTGACTCGAATGCATCCCATCAGCGCGGCCAATGTCACGACCACCGCGCCGTTATCTATCCTAAGCATTACCGTCAATAATTTACTTTCATCGGGTGTGGCCTCACTCAGTGTGATGACCGCGGTGTTGGATGAAGTAGACGACTATTGTGCACAACTCAACGGCAGTCAGCGCTCAGCCCGAACGGCGCCAAAGTGCATTGCCTTTTTTCCAGACACCATCTCGTTCAGGCCAAGCTCCGGGTCGGGTCAAGTGGTTGGGCTCGCTTATGTCGGCGGCATAACCATGCTCACGCAGCAGGTTTTAAACACAGACGACAATACGATTACCAGCCCGTATGCCAGTCGTCACTGGGTTAACTATCGCGCACTCACCTTGGCGCATGAGTATGGTCATCTGCTCAATTTAGATCATGCAGCTTGCGGGGGAGCGGGTGGTGTTGATCCTAGGCTATATAGCGATGGCCGCCTGAATGGTGGTGCTGGATGGGATGAAGCTAGAGATACTTACTTTTCAAGCACGCGTTTGGACGGTAATAACCAGCCTCAATTTGCCGATTTAATGTCCTACTGTGGCAAAGAGTGGACCTCCGACAGAGGCTATTTGGCCGCCATGGGTTATCGCAGCGCGAGCAATGAAACCGCGGCACGCATGACAGATGCGAGCGAGCGATGGTTGAAGATTAGTCAGCTAAATGGGGTGTGGAGAGTTCGTCCGGTGGCCTTTGCACCCAGCACGTTGCAAATGTCGGACCTGGCCTTAACGGTGAGCAGTGACCAGCAGCCAACGACTCTGCCCCTGTATTCAGCGGTGGTGTCCGACATGCCGGCACTCAATAAGGGCCCCTATTATGTGGATGTAGGGAGTCGTCAGGTCACTCAACTTGAGGTTATCAAGGCGGGCGAGCGCTTAATGTTATGGTCTGGCAGTGAAATTCCAGCCCGTTGAGCGTTACAAAAATTAGCGAGTTGTATAGGCATTCAGGGTCGTCGTGTTGTGCCAGAATCTTCAGTAATAAAAACTATACTGAGATTTATCATGCATTCACGCGGCCTTGTCGTGCTTCTGGGTTTGTTACTCAGCGCTTGTGGTGGAGGCGGAGGCGGCGGTTCGCCAGCTGCGAATCAGGGTCAGCTACAGTCAGATAAAACCATTTCCGGTGATGGTCGCTCTCAACAAATCAACGCAACGTGCCCATTTACTCAAGTGCTCTCTGCGGCCCGTAATGATGGTCGACGCATTGATCGGGTGAGCTGGGTGCAAACAGCCGAGTTCGATGCGTCAGCAACCAATGCGCAGCTGATTGCAAACAAACCTGTGTTAGCAAGAGTGGATTTACTCACAACCAGTGCATCTGCTTCACCTTCGCGTGCGTATATGTTGGTCTCGAACGCCGGAGGCTGTACCCGCATAGCCCTTACCAGTCCCGGCTCAATCCCCACGGCGGTTGATCGGCAAACCCTAAACTCTGCTTATTACGCAACCATTCCGGCAAATCTGATTGAGCCGGGGAGTACGGTGGCGGTTGTCTTTGATGACGATCAAGGTCGTAGCGAAGCTGAAGCGGACCGAACGTATCGTTTGCTCCGACTGCCAGTGCAATCAGCGTTGACTGAAGTCATCCGTGTAATTCCTCTGACGTATAAAGGGCAGAACGGCTTCGTCACGAATAACGCTGACCTAGCGGATTTGATGGTTAGGCTGCATCCCATTACCGCGTTCACTTTGAGAACAGAGGCCGCATTTGCACCGCCTTCGCTAAATCAATCGGTTTTAGGTTTTCTGACTTCTGGGCAAGAGTCATTTCTGACTATGCAGGCGGTGCTGTCGGAGCTGGACGATGAGTGTGCGCGACGCAATGGCGCCCAAAGTAGCGCCAGAACAGCGCCGAAATGCCTCGGCGTCTTTCCGAACAATCTGACTTTCCGCTCTGCCACTGGCCAAGTGGTCGGGTTGGCGTATATGGGTGGGGTTTCTATGTTGGCGCAATCGGTTAGTGCGACCGATGATTTTGCCGAGATATCCGCTTATGGCGCCAACCATTGGCTGAATTTCAGAGCGTTAACGGTGGCTCATGAGTATGGCCATTTGCTTAATCTAAATCATGCGGCGTGTGGCGGCCCAACGGACACCGACCCTAGACTGTATCCCGATGGACGTTTGGGCGGGGGTGCAGGCTATGACACGACACGGAAGTTCTACTTCTCTAGCCAACGATTAAATGGCGCGGGGCAGCCTCAGTTTGGTGACCTTATGTCCTACTGTGCCAAGGAGTGGAGTTCGGACCGGGGTTATGTGGCGGCGCTGAATTATCGTTCCGGCGGCAGTGCGCGCATGGCGACGCAGGAGGCCGGCTCGCGTAGCCAGTGGCTGAAAATTTCCCGTCAAGGTGAGCGCTGGCAGCTACGCCCGGTGGATTTCACGCCATCCACACTTCGTGTCACGAACGCCTCGCTGCAAGCAACGGCAGTAAATGGCATAACGGCCGTTCCTGTCTATGCTGCCGTGATTGCCGATGCTCCCGAACTAACGCAGGGGCCATTTTTTGCTGATTTGGGCGATCTCAATGCACTTCAGCTCACGCTGCTGGGTGTGGATTCGGTGAGTGGGCTGCCCATAACGTGGTCAGCACAGGAGTGGATTAAACGCTGACAAGCGGAAAGTGGCGGGGTAGTCTTGGGTAATTATTTGGCACGGTGTGTGCTGATAATGTTTACTAAACAAGACGGATGGCAAACTCATGACCCCGCTTTCTCCTGCCGATCAATTGTTCTTATGGATGGAAAAACGCCAGCAGCCTATGCATGTGGCTGGACTGCAGCTGTTTAATTTTCCCGAAGATGCGGGCCCTCGTTATATCCGCGACCTCGTGGAGCACCTTCGAACGTTTAATGAGCCGCAGCATCCTTTTAATAAGCGCTTAGTCCGCCGTTTCGGCCAATACTTCTGGGAGACCGATAAGCAATTTGACCTAGAACATCACTTCCGTCATCGCGCACTACCTAAGCCGGGGCGTATTCGTGAACTGCTTTCCTATGTATCTGCCGCCCACAGCAACCTCATGGATCGCCAGCGTCCCCTGTGGGAAGTGCATCTGATTGAGGGGGTTCAGGGGCGTCGTTTCGCGCTATATACCAAAGTGCATCACAGCCTGTTTGATGGTATTTCAGCGATGCGCATGGGTAGCCGCGCACTCTCTACCGATATTGATGCCCGTGACTTGCCGCCAATTTGGGCTATGCCGCCACGTCGTAAGCCTACTGGTCTGCCCAACCCGATTGATGTGGCCACCGGCGCAGTTCGCATGACCTCTGGCTTTAGTAAGCAACTCGCTACCATGCCCGCAGTCGTCAAGGAAATGGCCAAAGTTGCACGAAAATCTCAACGCGACCCGAATTTCGTGCCGTTTATGAATGCTCCGGCGAGCATTATTAATAGCGATATTACCGGCTCACGCCGTTTCGCTGCGCAGAGCTATCCCATGGAGCGCTTTAAGGCGATTGGAAAGGTCTTTGGCTGCACGCTCAATGATGTGGTGTTGGCCGTGTGCGGAAGTGCGTTGCGTAACTATCTGATTAGTCAGCAAGCGTTGCCAGACAAGCCGTTGATTGCCATGGTGCCGGTGTCGTTACGAACGGATGATAGCGAGACTGGAAATCAGATCGCGATGATTTTGGCTAACTTGGGAACGGAAGTCGCAGACCCGACGCTGCGCCTGGAGCGCGTCAAGGCCTCGGTACAAGAGGCTAAAACGCGCTACAAGAGCATGAGTTCGGCGGAACTGTTGAACTACACGGCGCTGATGATGGCACCGGCGGGATTACATCTGCTGACGGGGCTGGCGCCCCGTCTGCGAGCCTTCAACGTGATCATTTCCAATGTGCCGGGTCCGAAAGAGCCCTTGTACTGGAACGGCGCGCGCTTGACCGGACAATACCCGGTATCCATACCGGTGGATCAAGTCGCGCTCAACATAACCCTGACGAGTTATGTTGATCAGCTAGAGTTTGGGCTTACTGCTTGTCGTCGAACCTTGCCTTCGATGCAGCGCCTGCTTGGCTATCTTGAGCACGGAATACACGAGCTTGAGGTCGCTGGCGGTCTGCGCTGAAACCTTCGGCACGGGCTGGACGTGCTGGGCGATCGCCATACGCTGGACGGTCGCCTTGTGGGCGAGGTGCGGCCGAACGGGCTGGACGATCACCGTAAGCTGGGCGGTCGCCATAGCTTGGGCGGTCACCTTGTGGGCGCGGTGCTGCACTGCGGTGCATCGGACGGTCGCCACGCAGAGCCTGGCGATCAAACGCTGAGCGTTCGTGCGTTGCGGCGCCGGCAATGTTGCCGCTCAATTCACCATCCACTACAACGGGACGTGTAGCGTAGGCTGGACGATCCGTACGCGCTGGACGATCACCATAAGCGGGGCGGTCGCCGTAGCTTGGGCGGCTGTCGGTGCGCGTTGGGCGATCACCATAGGCCGGTCGGTCGCCATAGCTTGGGCGGCTGTCGGTACGGGCTGGACGATCGCCATAGGCCGGGCGATCGCCATAGCTTGGGCGGCTGTCGGTACGGGCTGGGCGGTCACCATAGGCAGGACGATCGCCATAGCTTGGACGGCCGCCGTTGTCGCGACGCGCACCACCGGCAGGACGGCTAGCGCCGCCATTGTCACGGTACTTTGGAGCTGGACGTGGCTCCATGCCTGGGATGGTCAATTCTGGAATGGCGTTGCCGGTGTAAGCAGCCAGACGTTGTAATTTACCGCGGTCACGACGATTCACTAGGCTCACGGCGGTGCCGGTACGACCCGCGCGGCCGGTACGGCCGATGCGGTGAACGTAATCTTCCAGAACCATCGGCAGGTCGAAGTTGAATACGTGGCTAATGCCGACGACGTCGATACCGCGAGCGGCAACGTCGGTGGCAACCAAGCACTTCACCATGCCGTTCTTGAGGTCACGAAGCGTGCGGTTACGCGCCGGCTGCTTCATGTCACCGTGCAGGGCAGCGGTGGACAGACCGAAGTTGGCCAGTTCAATCGACAGCACTTCGGCGTCGCGGCGTGTTGCGGTGAACACAACGGATTGATTTACCGCGGGGTCAGCCAGCAGCTTGAGCAGAATGGCTTTCTTGTGTTCCATGTCGTCGCAGAAGTACAGACCTTGCGTGATGTTCTCATGCTTGGCTTGCTGCGAGCTGATCTGCAGGCGTTCTGGATTGCGCATGACACGCGCTGCCAGGGTTGCAATGCGATCTTCCAGCGTGGCCGAGAACAGCAGTGTTTGGCGTTCGGCAGGCGCCTTTTCGGCAATCAGTTCAACGTCATCGATGAAGCCGAGGTCGAGCATGCGGTCTGCTTCGTCGAGGATCAGCAATTCAACGCGATCCAGCGTGATCTGGCCACGGTTCATCAGATCGAGCAGGCGGCCCGGTGTGGCAACCATAACATCAATTGGGCGCATCAGCGCTTTCTGCTGCTGCTGGTAGTTCATGCCGCCGAGGATGCTGACGGTACGGGTCTTCAGGCGCTTGCCGTAAACCATGGCAGCGGATTCGACTTGGCGAGCGAGTTCACGCGTTGGGGTTAGCACCAGAATGCGTGGGCCTTTGCCCTTGCCGCCTGGGGTCATAGTTAGGCGGTGAAGGCCTGGCAGCAGAAAAGCTGCGGTCTTACCGGTGCCGGTCTGGGCCGACGCCATGAGGTCGCGACCGCTCATGGCGATTGGAATAGCTTGCGCCTGAATTGGCGTGGGTTCGGTGTAGCCAGCTTCGTTAAGGGCGGCTAAAAGGGCGTCATGCAACGCCAGGTCTGTAAAAGTCAAAGACACAGGACTGATCCTCGCGGGTAACCCGCGGTGAGTATGGGTAAACAGCAAACCGACGGGATACGGCGGTGGCTGACGGATTTATCGTCGCCAACCAGACCAGAGCAGGCTGCGAGCCGGTGCAGGAACCGGGACAGCACATAATAGGCGGGCAACAAAAGGGCTGCGTCTGCAGCGGGGCGAACTATACGGATGTCGGAGATGAAAAGCGAGAGCTATTTTCGAGGCGACGAAAAAAGCCAGTGCAAAAAGCCTGCTTCCGACGAACGGTCGTTGTGGCTGATCAATTGCATTGGGACTATAGTTCCAGTTTTGAATGCAAGCAGAATTCATGGCATAACCCTTCTCACAAGGGCGGGAAGCCGTTGAAAACACATAATAATGAGGAGACTGGTGCCATGAGCACAGCATTGATCACAGGGGCGTCAAACGGTATCGGACTGGAGCTGGCCAAGCGCCTGGCGGCAGATGGCCACGATGTAATTCTGGTGGCGCGCAGCGTCGACAAGCTGCAGGCCATTGCCAATGAGCTGAGCCAGCGTCATGGCATCAAGGCTGATGTCATCGGCCAGGATCTGGGTTATGAGGGAGCTGCTGTTGAGCTGGTGACCAAGCTCGGTGATCGTCGCGTCGACATGCTCATCAACAATGCCGGTTTTGGCGAATTCGGCACTTTCATC
>NZ_JBXMRC010000005.1:0-21734 GCF_057084925.1 Perlucidibaca sp.
AGCAGCCGCAAGGTTATCTGGCAAAATATTTATAGACATCAACTTGAGCTCCGTGAGCTTACCGATATTGGACCAAGTGGTATTGAGAGGATTGAACGAGATATCATTCGTTGCCAAAAAGTATTAACTGATCTTGGATCTAATGAAGAGGATTTTATTCTTGTCTGAAATTATTACTAAGGCATTTACTCGAGGAGAGCTGACAGCTAATGCTATACGCCAAGCGATTGTCCGTATTGAGAAGGGACGCCCTAAAATTGTTAATCCAGGACGAAAGTTAAGTATTGCATCAGTCGCTGAGGAGGCGCAGGTTAGTCGTGCATCCATTCATAACAATTACCCAGGCCTAGCTGAGAGAATAAGAGAGATTACTAATAAGTCTGTTCGTTCACAACGTGACAAAAAAAATGATGCATTAAATAAAATAAAAACTGAATACTCTAAAGTTATTCAAGAGTGCAATCGACTACGAAAATTAAATCAAGATTTGGCTTCAGAGATGGCTTCAATCGTTGCTGAAAATCAACGGCTACGCGCTATAGTAGAAAGTAATAATGTGATCGTTCTTCCCTCAAGAAAATAACTTATATTTTAAATCAATTTTCTTAATAAGAAGTTCGCAATAAAATCGAACCTATTTCTCTTTTATATTATATTATTTATTGCTAACTAGCGAATTCATTCACGAATTGAAAGCCCGATAAAACCAAAATAAGTAGTCAAAATTTATTTAAATAATTATTTTATAATCTGATTTTTTGTTAATATTAAATTTTTCGGATTTCTTTTTTATTATTTAATGGAACGTTATTTTTGCCTGCCTAGTCAAGATCAATTTATATATAGATCTCCATCAAACTGCATACCATCAGATAGCATCTCTATTAAAGGTGGATACTCTTTTCCATCTGCAGTAGTAACCATAAGGTTAGCTGATCCATCCGAGCCTTTCATTCGTTTTACATTAATAATTTCATTGATTTCCCATAATATGACATGACCTTCAAATTTCGGATAAACATAGCTTATTTTTAATATAATATTTTTTGCATAAGGCGAAGATAATAATTCATCAAGACCTTTTATGGTATCGAGCATTAACATCTGACTATATATTCCATCTTCGTCAGTTTTTCTTAGCTGGATATAAAACCAAGGTCTACAAATTGGCTGCTCAATAAACGACCAGCATCTGGCTCCTTTATCCTCAAAGATGCCCTGAAAACATAACTCTGCCTCATCTACGGTTATGAACATGCTCTTCTCCCAGCAAAAATGAACACTATAGATTGTAGCACTAAAGTGTTCGCAGTTGCCTCATGTAACTTTTATGAGGTCATCACATGGAACACAGATCTGGTCTTTCAGTCGCGATAAAATCCCTCAGACTGTCAAGGAAGCTTACTCAAGAAGACTTCTCTCAAGTCAGCAGTAGAACCTATCTGAGTGCGCTAGAGCGCGGCCTAAAAAGTCCAACACTTGATAAAATTAATGAGCTTGCTTCGGTCATCGAAATACACCCTTTGACCTTGCTTGTTGACAGTTATCTCTATGCAGACCCTAGTCTCACATTGGAAAAGCTCTTCATGATCATCTCGAGCGAAACTACAGCCAGAGGATAAGCTTAGTATTATAAGAGACACCTAAGTAAGGCTGCGAGAATTAATTAAGTTATTGATTTTTAAAAATAATGGTACTTAAATTCATTGTTTATAAAGGCTAATTTCTGATACGGACCCTTTTCAATTCTCCTCTCCGAACCAAATGGCTCTCAGCAGTCGCCACAGACCCATTTCGTTCTGAACGGCTCTAATCTCAGCCTCTAGGCGCTTTTTCTTGAGCTCAAGCTCAACGAGTTTCTGGCTCATTGACTCTAATGACATATCACATCCTCCAATGCTTTGATGCATCAGGTGTAGAACACGAATGTCAATGCCGCTAGTGCTGCGTCAAAGTTTTAAAGCTCATACATCTCAGAGCATAGTCTTTCACTCACATTTACCAGCTTGACGCCTACTACGGTCATCAGACTATACTGTACATATGAACAGTATATTTAGGCCTAGCTTATCCCCCACCGTTTGCCGCCTAGCACTCTTTGGCGACTCGATTCCTGCAGGGTTTCCCTCGCCGGCAGCGGACTACATTGAGTCCAGCATCGATCTCAACGAGCTATTGGTTCGAGACCCTCTGGCCACGTTTTTCCTGCGTGTCCAGGGTGAGTCGATGCAGGACTCAGGCATACGTGACGGATCTGTGGTGGTGGTTGAGGCTGGCCTGACCGCTATGCCTGGCGACATCGTGGTAGCTGAGCTAAACGGCAGCTTCACGCTGAAGCGGCTGCGCAAAGTAGCTGGTCGCTACGAGCTGCACCCCGACAATCCCGACTTTCCTGTTATTCGCATCTCTGAGGATAGCGAGCTGCGAATTTTTGGAGTGGTGACGGCCACTGTTCACCAGTTCCGGAAGTAACTCATGTCGGCACCCTTCGCCTTGGTTGATGCCAACAACTTCTATGCATCCTGCGAGAAGGTCTTTCAGCCGGCACTCCGCGACCTGCCCCTTGTTGTGCTTTCCAATAACGATGGCTGCATCGTCGCTCGATCGGCCGAGGCCAAAGCGCTGGGCATGCCCATGGGCGCCCCAATTCACGAATGGCGCGACTTTTGCCTCCACCATAGCGTTGTCATCAAGTCATCGAACTATGTGCTCTATGGAGACATGAGCAGCCGCATGCTGCGCATTTTGCAGGAACACTCGCCACACGTTGAAAGCTATAGCATCGATGAGTCTTTCTTGAGTCTGGCCGGTTTCGACAACCTAACTCATCGGGGCCGTGAGATGCGCGCTGATGTACTTCGCCGCATCCATATCACCTGTGGTGTGGGCATCGGTCCAAGCAAAACCCTCGCTAAATTCGCGAATCACATCGCCAAAAAACATACCGAATGGCGTGGTGTGTTCAATACCCTGGAACACCCATCCGCGTTTGTTGACGAGCTGATGGCAAGCTATCCCGTGACCGAAGTCTGGGGCGTCGGCCGGCGTCTTGGCCAGCGTCTTGATGCGATGGGCATTCAGACTGTTCTCGATCTTCGTAAAGCGGAGCCGCTCGACATTCGGCGCGAATTCGGTGTTGTCTTGGAGCGCACAGTTCGAGAGCTCAATGGAGCAAGCTGCCTTGAGCTCGAAGAGGTAGCGACCGACAAACAGCAGATCATGAGCAGCCGTAGCTTCGGTGAGCTGGTATTTCGTCTGGAGGATCTACAGGCCGCTGTGTCAGCATTCACTGCCCGCGCCGCTGAAAAACTCAGATCACAAGGGTCTGAGACTCAGATGATTTATGTCTCAATCCGGACAAATCCATTTCGTGAACAAGATCCGCAGTACAGGCCTTCGATTGCAGTACCCTTAGTCCATCCCTCAGCTGACACGCGTATACTCACTGCGGCCGCTGTGCGCGGCCTAAGAGCCATTTATAAGCCAGGGTTCAGGTACAAAAAGGCAGGAATAATGCTGACTGAGATCACACCGGCGGGCTCCACTCAAACCGACCTCTTTGCTCCAGCGCCTGACCCAAAGCGTGCCAAGTTGATGGCGCTGGTGGATAACATTAATCGCACACAAGGCCGCGATACGATCCATCTGGCCAGCCAAGGCTTGAGTGATTTGTGGAGGATGCGTGCAACCGGCCGCTCGGCTCGCTTCACCACTTGCTGGCTAGAGTTGCCATTAGTGAAAGCATAGGCCCCTTAGTGAAGGCATAGGCCCCTTAGTGAAGGCATAGGCCCCTACAAGTCGACTAAAAACTATTCTTCGTGATCATTTTGACCATGTCACCGTTGCATCGCGCAGCGTAAGTAACGCAAAGCAAACGCGATGCCGTTGGGCTCGTTGAGCATGTAGTCCAGCGGTGTCTTTCCATCAAAGGCTCTGTTTCTTTCGGTTACCCAGCTGTATACGAGCGCTCGATCGTAAGGAAATAGCGTTCGTAAGCAGGCGTGGATATCCAGTAGCTGGTCGAACCTTGAGCCGCAATAGTTCGATAGCCAAGCTTTTTCAGCGACCTCGCCAGCCTGCCAATGCTTTAGCAGATTGGCGACCATGCTGGCTTTATTCTCATTGATCTTATGCAGCACGATCTGACTCCAAAATTCGAGCTACCGCGACTTTTGCCGTTTTAGGCTTATCTCTACTTGTACAAGGATGGTAGCTGAATGATGCGGACCCATTTCACTAGACATCACCTTGCCTCACACTTTTGTGAGTAATGGAGGTACGTATCAAAGCGCCTGTTTGTTGGTTGGATAGATTTTAGTCTGTCGTTGGTTTAGGTGTTCTTTTTCTCGGTGCTGAAGATGTCATAGACGGCAAGCACTCGAATAGGCGTTCTGCATAGACGAATCCCATCCGCTTGACTGCGCTCTCATTGAAATACAATAGCCAAGCGGCCAGTAACGCCAGCGAAAAGAATAGCGTTAGGCCTGCAGCAAGCCCTGGATCAGAAAAATGCACAGGGTCAAAATGTACAGGCGCGACTTGCAGGATTTTTGCAATCAGCAATCCATAAAGGATACCCAAGAGGCAGGAAAAAATTCCAACGGGTTTCATCGCCAACATATTGCGATGGAATCCGTATGCAATGTTTTCTTTGAGTAGGAGCTGCTTGTTAGAACGGGTGAGTTCGCGTAGTCGCTTGGTTGCCCCAATGTAGGTATCGTCCGCTTTGTCCTGATCTGCTGATTCCTCTTCTGCGTTCGGCATCGCAATACCCAGCTTAGCTGTTATCGCGATGTGGTATCGCTGTTTGCTTATGCTATCCAGAAACTTGTCACGATGGCGCAAAGCAATGGTTGTTGGCATTCCGCCCCATTTTTTCACCAAGGATTCTTCCAACTGTTTTCCTCGTCCTCGAGCTACGCTTGCCAGAGCATAAATGGCACCGCAGCCACCCAGCAGTCCGATCACGCTTGTGAGAACCGGGTGCTTTGCGCCATAGACACACAACAAGGGAACGAGCAGCGGTAAAGCTACAAGAAGTCCTGGAATTACGCGCGCCTTTCGCTCGTAGGGGTCTTGGAACAGTTCAAAAATATTCGTCATAGGTGCTCAGCTTTGGGCCGACAAGGCATCAATATAGGGTTGAATTTCATCTCGATTTTTCAAGGTGATCTGCTGCGCGAGCGGGTCGGGTGCTTCCTTGGTGTGCAAGCCCAAACGTCTCAGCGTGTAGAACAGAAACGCTTGGCGGCACGGAAGTTTGACCTGTCCGCCCTCCATCCCATAGTCCAGCTCTAAGACTCGTTTCTTGGCAGCAGGCAAATCGGGATGTGGTGCAAGCACCAACGTTAATACAGTTTGCCAGTGTGAATCCTGGCTGGAGTCCACTTGGCTCGGCTCGAAGCCATCGATACGAAGGATTCGTGCTAGGACGAAATCGCTGAAGCGTTGGCGCTTATGGCAAAACGCGCGCAAGTGCCAGCGAAAACCGTCGTTGCCCAGAGCGTGCGGCGACAGCAGACGAATAGATTCGTCCAGAGACGTCATGGACTGGTAGCTAACCCGAATGGCTTCCTGCTGCCGAATTGCCCGGACCACTGCTTCGACGGTCTGCTCATTGATCGTACGCCAAGGAGATGGTGCCCAATCTGTCTCGGGCGCTGAGCCAATAAAGCTGGCCGCTTGATCGATGATTCCAGTTTTGGTGGCTAGCAGTTCAGCTAGATAGTTTTGCGCTGAGCTTCGCAGGTAAAGCGGATGAAAACTTATTGCTGGCGTATAAGTTTTGGAACTACGGTCATAAATCAGGTTGTTTGGCACCAACTCAATGTACTTGGCAATGTCCAATGAGGCCTGTGGAACCGATATGCCGAAGTGCTCGGTGAGATCCATTCGATTGATTCGCCGCTCCCAGCGCAATCGGAAATCGATGAATTGAAGTCTGCTCTCTAGCCCCCAACTTAGTCCCTTGGACCCAGTAGGATCGGCGTTAGTAACAGGAAGTTCTTGCATTATTTGCACCTAAAAAGTAGACAGATATAAAAAATATCCGTAAATTAAATATACGCGATCATCCTTAGGTCGTCTACCCGGAGACCTCAATGCCTACAACAATAACGTTTTTCCCCGTCGACAACGGAGACATGGCTCTCATCAAGTTCGGCGACCTAGACGCGACTACGCTACTGATCGACGTCAACATTCGGCAGGACGCCGACAGTCCCGAAAACGACGTACGTGACGTTGCCAAGGATCTGCGAGCACGATTGAGAAAGGATGAGAACGGCAGGCCGTATGTCGATGCTTTCCTGTTGAGCCACCCGGACCAGGATCATTGCCGTGGCCTTACCCGGCATTTCTACTTGGGCCCGCCGGACAAGTACCCAGATGACCAGAAAGACGACAAAGACAAGAAAATCGTGATCCGGGAGATGTGGTCGTCCCCGATCGTGTTTCGACGCGCCAGCAAGACGCACACCTTGAGCGACGACGCCAAGGCATTCAACACGGAGGCACGTCGGCGCGTACAGCTGAACCGCGACAAGAATTTCGCCGTCGGGAACGGCGACCGCATTCAGATCTTGGGCGAGGACATCGGCGGAAAATCCGATGATCTCACCTCGATTGTGCGGAAGGTGGACACGCGCTTCTCAACGATCAATGGCAAGAGTTCCGCATTTTTCTCCGCGTTTCTTCTGGCACCCCTGGATGCCCAAGACGACGAAGAAGAGGAAGAGTGCCTGGTCAAGAACCAGTCCAGCGTAATCCTGAACATCACATTGGCCGCTGATGCACAGACGCCGGATGGCGCGAAATTCCTTACTGGTGGCGATGCTGAGGTGTTCATCTGGAACCGCCAGTGGCAGCGCCACAAGGCCGAAGCCGATGTACTTGAATACGACATCATGCAGGCACCGCATCACTGTTCCTGGCATTCGCTGTCCTATGACAGTTGGTCCGACAACGGCGAGAAGGCCAAACTCGATGCCGATGCCCGCAAGGCGCTTTCGCAGACCCGTGACGGTGCGGTCATCGTCGCCAGCTGCAAGCCGATTGCAGACGACGACAGTGATCCACCCTGCATCCGCGCAAAGCGTGAATATGTGGCGATCGTGGACGAAGCAAAGGGCGAGTTCTATTGCACGAGCGAATACCCGAGCGAGAAATCCGTGGAGCCCCTCGTTTTCACCGTCACCACTCAGGGTGTGCAGCCTCCCTCGAAGAGGGAGGCCGGATCGAAGGCCGCAGCCGTGATCACCTCCGCGCGCACTCCTATGCCGCATGGGGCATCATGACGAGCGCCATTGCAGACGCACTGCATCAACTTCAGCGGCATAGAGGCCTTGTCCGCATTGGCGAGCCAAGGAAAAGCGGTGTATCGACACAGATAGAAGTCGATGTTGCCGTTCAACTGCCAAACAGGTCACGGCGTAACGGCATCTCCGAAACCGGAGTACGCGCCGTCGAGACATGCGTGCTGGTATTCGGCGGTGATTGGCCTTTGTCCGCGCCCAAGCCTTTCTTGCGTGCGGACTTCCCGCGCAATTTGCCGCACATCAACCCCCATCGCGAAGGTGAGCTGGTCTCGCCTTGCCTGTTCGAAGGGTCCTTGGACGAGCTGCTGCATCGGTTTGGCCTGGACGCCATTGTCGATCAGCTGATTGATTGGCTGCACAAGGCTGCGGCCGGAACATTGTTGGACTTGGAACAGGGGTGGGAGCCGACACGCCGAGACAGTTGTCCTTCGTCTATTGTATTCAGTGCGGAGAAGGTCGCGGCCGCCGCACCCGCTGACGGCACGACTCTGGTTGTTCCCGCAAGCTACGTGACGATGGATGGCGGGCTATACGCCATCCTCAATGTCGAACTGACCCCGCAAATCGATCCTGTGTTCTACCAAGATGCTCACAACGACAAATTGGGCAAGTGGGGAAATGGCCATACTGCAGCCTTCATTGCGCGGGCTCCAATGACCGGCGACCACCCGCATGTGGTTGGTTGCTACCAACCGGAGACGGTTGTCGATCTTGCGACGCTACTCGATCGGGCAGCGGATCTCGGCATTGATCGCGACGTTTTGGCCCAAAACTTGGATGGATATTACGGACGCTCGATCCTGGATATGCAGCAGGACTCGCATGGCTGGGTGCATGGCTTGTACGCGATTGTGATTCTGACTGTGCAAAGGCCTGTGTCGCTTGTGGGCTCGCCAGGGAGGAGTGTTGAGGTATTGCCCTACGTGGTGCGCTATGAGCTCAACGCTCAATCGCTCCTGGAGCGAAACGCCACGGTTCACCCAGCCTTTCACGCACACGCGTTGTCTCCCGAGTTGCTAGCAAGGACGTCCGGTATTCCATCAGCGACCACATCGCAGCCGCTGGTCATACTTGGCTGCGGAAGCTTGGGCTCGAAAATCGCGATGCAACTGGGGCGCGCGGGTTTCGGATCAATGACTTTCGTCGATAACGAATCCATGTCGCCTCACAACGCGGCACGGCATGCACTCATTGAGCGAGCATCGGTACTGGTTCCACCTCGGAAGTCGGCACTGATGAAGACGGCTTTTGAGGTGCTGTCGCATCCTCAATCGCGCGCGTTCGACACCAACGCCACGACCCTCCTGGTCGATCCTGCACAGTTCGCCACAGTCGTTCCGCAGGATGCGGCCCTCATCGTGGACGCGACGGCCTCACTTCAGGTGCTGGCTGCAGAAACACAATCAGCAGCACTGAACCAATCTCTTGCCCGCCTAGTAAGGATCGTGATGTATGGCCAGGGTCGCTGTGTCGCGGTTTTGCTCGAAGGGCCTGGTCGCGACGGTCGCATTGACGACCTTACAGCATTCTTGTTCGAGTGCTGTCGGTTTGTGCCGGAACTGCGTGCCTCGATTGCCGGTGATACGTCTGAGCCGACCCGCATTTTTGTGGGTGACAACTGCCGTTCACTGACGATGCCAATGTCCGATGCTGTTGTTTCGCGTTCTGCGTCATTGGCGGGCCTGCAACTGGAACGCTGGCTTGTTGGCGGGCTTCCGAAGGAAGCGACGCTTTGCGCCGGGGTCTCGGATGCCGAAGGCCTCGGCATGGCATGGACCCGCGCCAGCATTGGCTCGACCACTGTGCTCGTAGTTCCAGACGATGGCGGCTGGAACATTCGAGTTCTGGCCCCTGTCGTGCAAGCGATCCACGCTGACTCGCTGTACTGGGGTGACCAGGAAACAGGCGGAGCCTTAATCGGCCGCATCTCATTCGAAAATCGAACCATAACCATCGCGGGCATCGTGGACGCGCCGCCTGACAGCATTCGAGAGGCAGCCCGTTTCGTCCTCGGAACGGATGGACTTGTTCAGAATTTGCGAAATGCAAATGGTGATTCTTTGGGGCATCTCAGCTTCATTGGAACTTGGCACAGCCACCCGAAAGGCGGCCCACACTCGGGCATAGACCGGAATACATTGCGCAACATCGCCGAGGATGCAGGTGGACTTCCCGCAGTGTCGTTGGTATGGACTCCGACGGGACTCACTTGTGCGGTGGATCGCTGGTAGGGGCAATTCAACTTGGTCTGGCCCACCAAATCGAACGAGGAATTTTTCAGCTTCCTGCGCTCACATAAGACTGCGGACTAAGGGAGTGGCGTGCTCTGCCACTGTTAATCTGAATCCAACCGGGTTTTGTGATGCTTGTCATGGTCAACAAGGATCTGGTGCTCAATCCCTATCAGCTGTTGTTCTTCAACAAGGGATGCCGCATTGACTGCATTGAGACTCGGGCCGTTGCTTAAGACGGCGACCTTGAAGCTCACCATCTCGCTGACGGTCGAGCTGAAGGTGCAGCTGGATCACTATGGCGAGCTGCACAGCCAGACCTGGACCAAGGCCAATGCATTCGCCTGATTTTGGCTAACATGCCCACTGTGATCACTCCGTCACACCCTGTTTAACAAACAAACAAAGTAGCGATTTAGGGTGGGTCAGTTTTGACTGAAAATTAGGCCCTCAAGTGGGTCAGTTTTGGATGGTCGTCAACAGGCGTGCCGACTCTGCGTCATGCTGTGCCCTCAATATCCAGCACCGGCAGACTGGCTACAATTTTTTGAGTTTCGAGGCTCACCGTCACGACACGCTGGAACAGCTCAAGCGGGTACTTGGGGTTCCCCATTGTCTCGAGGGCCCAGTCATTCGCATCGTTGAAGATGCCGCTGTCCTTGTGGTTACTTAAGGCCTGACGCTCCATTACCCAATCCAGTGCAGCCTTGCCGTTGACCACATAATCCCAGGCCGAGAGGGGGATGTCTTTGAGGGTGATTTTGCCGTTGTAGATTACCGTGGACTTGTCTCCTTTCTTGGCAAACTTCATCTTCTCTACCCGGTAATCGGCATCGGTTAACTTGCCTTTGGTCTCGATGGTCAACGGGAAGAGATCAATGGATTCGTAGTTTAAATGCAAGTGTGCCAAAGCACGCCCCGCCGTGCTAAACGCCCAAAAGTCCTTGGCAGTTTTCACACGAGGGATGCGCGGTAGCTCCTTGCTTAGGTTGTCGGCATAGCGCTCGCGATAGTCTGGCGAATTCAGCAGTCCATATACATAGTAGAACAGGTCTTCCTTGCTGATGGGTTCGTCAGCATAGGCGGATGTGAAGTGGGCCAGACCAGCATCGGTGATGGCGTCGCGGCGCTTGCGCTGGGGTGCGGTTTCAGCTGCAAAGAGACCGGCTTGGCCGCTGGCGTTTGCCTCGACTTCCTCGTCGTATAGGTAGAGGGGGAAGCATTGACCTTTAGCCAAGCTATCGTAATTGGGTGCGTGACTGGAAATCAATGTCGAGAACGCAGTAACCCCACCTGTGCCAGAGACTTGAATCACCAAATTATCCGCTGTCGCATCTGGGAAGATACGCGGAATCTGGTAGACCCTTTCATTGAAGCGTCGGTTGTAATACAGCCACTGCTTGGTGAAGGGGCGATACAGACTCGGCACCATGCTATCGGCATCGAAGATGTAGTGATGGCCTCTGAGCAAATCCTGCTTGAGGTTGTGTGTCCAGCTGATCCGCGTCGAATCCGTATTGATAAAGCCATCCAGGGCTTCATCGCGCTGCTTTTTCTCAAGCGAGGCATGGCTGGCCTTAAAGCGCGCTACCTCGCTATTGTAGAAACCGATCATGCTAGTCATGTTGCCAGCTAGCTTTGACTTGCTAGCGTTATAGGCCCAGGCATCGCGGGCGGTGAGGACGCCTTGAGAGAAATTGTCGAACAGCTTTAGCCCATCGGTTTTTTTGTCGCCAAGAGCGATGAATTGAGCAAAGCCGTCGTCTCGTTGTTTGAGCCAATCACCATGTTCATCCGGGCTTATGGCCTGCCAGTCGCTGACTCCAGCAACACTGGCATAGGCGCTGATCTTCTCTAGTTTCTCTTCGCGGCTGAGGTAATCGCCGATGTCGTGGAAATAAATCTGCCCGTGCTGCTTGGCTTGTGGGTTCTTGACCAGCAGCGAAATTGCGATGGGCGAACGGCTGCCACTGCCAAAAATCTTGCCGCCTTCTTTGCGAGAGGTTTCGCCGCTAGTGCGTTGATTGCCTCGCAAATGAAACACATACAAGCTGCTGAACTCTTCAGCTAGGCACTTGCGAAGACCATCGGCGGTGTTGGCTTCCAACCAGCCGGCATTGGTCACAAAGCCAATCACACCGGCATTGCCAATGCGGTCACTGGCCCAACGGATCGCACGGATGTAGCTGTCGTACAGACCTTTGGATAGAGTTGCATTGGAACGTGCCGCGTAGGTACTGCGAATTCGCTCATCCAAGCTCGGATAGGCGACGTTATCATTGTTATCGTTCTCGCTCTTCTGGCCGATCGAATACGGTGGATTCCCCACAATCACACGAATATCCAGTAATTTTTGGCGCTTGCGTCGGGCGCTGTTGTCCACTAACAGCGCGTCTACCAAGTCCTCCTTCTCATACATCTGGAAGGTATCAGTAAGGCAAATGCCTTCAAACGGGGTGTAATGGGTGCGAACTTGGCTGTGGTAGACCGCCTCGATGTTGATAGCGGCAATGTAGTAGGCCAGCAGCACTAGCTCGTTGGCGTGGATTTCGTGCTTGTATTTTTGCGGCAACTCTTCAGGCTTAATAATACCTGACTGAATCAGGCGCGTGATGAACGTACCAGTGCCGGTGAAAGGATCAATGATGTGCACGCCCTTGCTGCCGAGTGTCTGGCCAAACTCTTGCTGAAGCAGGTGGTTGACGCTGTGAAGAATAAAATCCACCACCTCGACTGGCGTATAGACGATTCCCAGTCGCTCAGTCATTTTCGGGAAGGCGTTGCGGAAAAACTTGTCGTATAGCTCGACGATGATCTTCTGCTTGCCTTGTGCGTTGTCGATGCCGGCAGCGCGTTGACGCACGCTGGCATAGAAGCCCTCGAGGGTATCGGTTTCTTTTTCAAGACGATGCTCATGGAGCGCGTCCAGCACACCTTGCATGGCCTTGGACATGGGGTTGTGGCTGGCAAAGCTGTACTCGCTGAAGAGCGCGTCGAACACAGGCTTCGTCACTAGGTGCTGAGCGAGCATTTCAACGATCTCGCCATCGCTGATGCTGTCGTTAAGGTCGTCGCGCAGCTCGGTGGCAAAGGTGTTGAAAGCCGCCCTCTCCAAAGTATTTTCTGGACGCTCAAGAATGCCTTGTATCCGGTCAATATGGGTGCGGGCGATCTTGGCGATGTCGTTTGCCCAGTCTTCCCAGTGATGCCTATTGCCGCACTTCTCGACGATCTTGGCGTAAATGGCCTTTTCGATCTCACCGACCTCATACGACATTTCAGCTTGCTGAGTCATCTGGCCTTCGGCATCATGTTTTGCGCGCTTTTCGCCGATGCCGTATTGGCCTTTGCCCGCATTCCCGTTGCTAGTGCCGCTGGTCTTCTTTGCTTTCTTGTCGGCTTTGTCAGTAATCGCGATGACTTCCATTTTTCGCGGATCAGCACCGATTAGATCGAGCTTGTTAACCATGGCATCGAAGCTATCGTCGTGCGAGCGCAATGCCTGTAGCACCTGCCAAACTACCTTGTAGGTCTGGTTGTCGTTAAGTGCTTCATGAGGCTCCATGCCGGCGGGGATCACCACTGGCAGCACCACATAACCACGCTTCTTACCCGGGGCGTTGCGCATGACACGACCCACCGACTGAACAACATCTACTTGGGAGTTGCGCGGTGTGAGGAAGAGCACAGCATCGAGCGCGGGCACGTCCACGCCTTCCGAGAGGCAGCGCACGTTGCTGAGAATGCGGCAGGTATTGACAGGGGTCTCATCTTTCAGCCAGGTGAGCTTAGCCTCTTTCTGGCTGGCATTCATGCCGCCGTCAACATGTTCGGCCTCACAGATCAGGCGCGACGGCTCGTCGATGTCTTCCGATTCCTGATACGCCTCAACCACCGCTTGGAACATGCTGGAGATGTTAATCGAGCTGACCTTGTGTTTGCTGCCCTTATAGTTCGGCGAGATGACCTGACAGAAAGCCACGGCACGCTTCATGGGCTGATCGTCACCCACGAGCTGTTCGGTTAGTCCTTGCTTTGCTAGCGCTTTCCAGCAGCCGACGATCTTTGCAGCATCGTCTACCTTGAGCTGGTTGTTCTCGTCCTTCAGCAAGTCCTGAAGGCGGCGACTGATTGCGCTTTCTTCAACAGTAAGCACCAGTACTTTGTAGTCGGTGAGCAGTCTAAGCTGGACGGCCTCAGAAAAGTTGATGACGAACAGTTCTTTGCCATAAAGGCTCTCATCATCCATCGAGCAGAGCGTGACTTCGCCAGACTCGGCTTTGACCTTGGCGCTGTCACCGTAGATGCGAGGTGTGGCCGTCATGTACAGGCGCTTGGTAGCACGAAGATAGTCAGCGTCATGCACACGCACGAACGTGCTTTCGTCTTCGTCGCCAAAGGTCGCGCCGGTGGTGCGGTGCGCTTCGTCACATATGATCAGATCGAATGCAGCCAGGCCATGCTCTCTCTGGGCACGACTAATCACGTCAATGGAGTGATAGGTGGAGAACACCACACTCATGTGCTGGTCGTCGTGGCGCTTGTCCATTTCCGCTGCCAGGCGCTCGGGTTCCGTAGTGGCCGGGTAGCGCAGCTCATGCGAGAAAACCTGGACTACATCCTCTTCGGCTTTGCGCTTCTTGCCCACATCACTGTCGGAGCAGACGGCGAAGCTGTGAAGCGGCGTTGCACTTTCCTGTGTCCACTCGGTGAGGGTCTGGGATAGAAGTGACAGGCTTGGTACCAGAAACAGCACGCGCTTCCCTTTCCCGGCCTGCTGCTCGGCGATTTTCAGGCTAGTGAAGGTTTTACCAGTGCCACAGGCCATGATGAGCTTGCCGCGCTCGGCATTTTGGAGCCCTTTTTCAACCGCGTTTAAGGCGATCTGCTGATGGTCCCGCAGCTGTTTGCGCGCCTTGAGTGCCACAGGTTGATTCGCTTGATATTTAGCCCAGTCTATCTGGCTGGCTTCAAGGGCTTGCAAGTCGATCTTGCTGACCGGTGGTTGCTGCCCTTGCAAAGCATCCTCGGCATGCTCACTCCAGTTGTTGGTCGTGGCCACGATGATGCGATGCGAAAATGGTTTCTTACCTGAGGCGGTAAAGAAACTGTCGATGTCCTTCTTCTGGACACGATAGTCCTCGGCGTAAAGCTTGCATTGAATAGCATGGAACTCACCCGTTCCCTGCGTCCGTGCAACGAGATCTATACCAGTATCTCGCCCATCCAGCCCTTGCTCCTTAGCCCAATCGACATACATCCAGATTTTATCGTAGAGGTCTCTGTAAGTAGCCTCATGGCGCAGGTAAGTGCAGATTAGTTCTTCAAAATAGGTGCCTTTTTCGCGCTCGGTAACAGCGGTCTTACGGAAGCTATAGAGAATTGTTCTTAGTGCAGACATCCGAGTCTCCTTACGTGGTGATGCGGCTGAACTACTAACCACATCTTTAGGATTTGATCATGTCTGTGAGCAAGAGTATGTCAACTTCTAACTTTGACTTTTAGATAAAAGTAACAGTGGTTGCTTAGCGGAGACCTCTAGCAAACCTCTCGGATGCTCAATAAAAAGACAATTTTATTTGGGAAAATGTTATGAACAGGTAAGTTCTATAAAATCAATAGCTTATGTTATAATAACATGTTATGTGCAAAGGTTATTGCGTGCTCCCATTCAATCCGGCTGGCTCTTTCAGCGTTCTTTCGGGGGATGTATCCACAACTCTCCCAATCCACTAACCATTTTTTTCCAGATGCCGTTATTTTGCAGCCACAGTACTCATCTCTATCGCCAGGTTGGTGTACAGATTGCTTTAAAAACTGCTTTGCCTCCCGAAATGTCATGCCATCTGGCTTAGGGGGATTTCCGAATGCAAACACATGAAGGGGCAACAAAAGTACACAAATAGCTTGTGTGACTTTGGACTTTAACAACCTCATTACCGACACTGCCTAAAAACGGCGAATTTTAGCTTAACATAAGTAAAATCAATGCTTTAAATTTGATCAGGCAGTCAGGATTCGTAAAAATTACAACTACCAAAGCCCGCTGAGGGAGGCTCACTATTAACAAAATTACAACGAAAAACCTATCTAACCATTAACGAATCCATTTTACCCCTTGGGCTTGCGTGTTAAGTTTCGCTGTCAATTACAAAAAGAAACGGAAAACACACATGTTTAGTAAAAAGCTGTCAGTTTTGATGTTCTGCGCCTTACTCGCAGGCTGTGCCAGCGATGAAGTTGGCGATACCAATCCCACAACGCCCCCTCCCGCAAACGAGCCTGAACCCAGTGGTCCAGCAGTACCAGACCAAATATCTGCATTGCTTGACCCAACTGCCCTTTGTGCTATTCCAACATTAGGCCCAGCGCTCGTTTCAGGTGCTGGCTCTAGCTGTGATGACGCGGGTGGCGGTAGCGGCGGAAGCCCCACGGACATGCTTGACCCAGCTGCATTCTGTGCCATTCCGGGTATTGGCCCGCAGCTAGCCTCCGCAGCCGGCGCAAGCTGTGGCGGCGGTGACGGTGGCGGCGACAGCCCACTGCCAGTCGGTCCTGACCAACTGTGTGCTATCCCAACCCTGGGCCCCCAATTGGCAAGTGCATTAGGTGCAACATGTGGCGGTGGTAGTGGCGGCGCCCCTGCACTACCTGAGCAACTAGACCCCGCAACGCTCTGTGCCGTGCCAGGCATCGGCGCTCCTCTAGCTGAAGCCTTAGGCGCCAGCTGTAGCGGCGGTGGTGGTGGTAGTGGCGTACCAGACATTGCTGCTCTGTGTGCTATTCCAGTGCTTGGCCCAGCGATTGTTGATGGTGCCGGCGGCACTTGTGGCGGAGGTGGCGGTGGTGCACCTGCATTGCCGATTCCAGGTGGCCTACCTATTCCCGGCGGCTTACCTTCCCCAGGTGGCCTCCCCATTCCAGACCCTTCAGCACTATGCGCACTCCCCGTGCTTGGGCCAATTTTGGTGGGTCTGGCGGGATCTAGCTGCTAAAAGTAGATCAGTACGGATGTGATACGGGGGAGCTAAAAAGCTCCCTCGTTTTTATTTCAGCTGTTGATTTCCCTAAACTATTTATTAATCGTTTAAAGCAAATGCATCAATGGCTGAGCGCCAGCGACGCTTAATAGCGGCATAGGTGGCGCGATCTTTTCCAGCCAATTGCTGCGCCATTGCCATGGCGCTGGGTAGCACCTCAGACTCGGACACTGCCGCATCAATAACGCCTCGTTGAAGACACTCTTCGCCCCCCCAAGCAGCCGCCGTAACCGCCATGGTCCACGCCGACTGTGCATTGGGCAGCAACTTCACAATCGCATCCATGATGGGTGTGAAGGGCAACTTAATGTCGACTTCTGGGAAACAGAAACGACCCCGATCAGCCCGCATCACCCGAAAGTCCCCTGTGGCCGCTAACAGAGCACCACCCGCATACGCGTGACCGTTGATGGCCATGACCACCGGCACCGGGAACCTCGCCATACGCAATAAAAACGCATCAAGTTTTGGCACAAAGATATTCAGTAGGTACTCAGGGCCATGAATCGCAAAGATCCCTTCCAAATCAATACCATTACTGAAAAACTTAGGGTCGGCGCTCGTAATGACCAGCGCTGCAGGGCCGGCGCTCGTTTCCACGGTATCGAGGGCTTGGTGCCATTCGGCTAGCGAGGCATCATTGAAACGGTTGTCGCCTTGCGTCATGGTAAGCAGCCAAACAGCTCCTTCGCGACTTAATTGCACAGCACTCATGGGCAGCTCACTTTGTCAGACTTATTGATACACGATAGAAAAACAGTGCCAGCTATAACAGCAGAAGTGACTTGGTATGTCTATGTATTGGCTTGTCAAAATGGGCGCTTGTACACAGGCATCAGCACGGACCCTCAGCGCCGTTTTCAACAACACCTTAGCGGGAAAGGGGCGAAGTTCACTAAGGCCAATCCACCCGTCGCGCTATTGGGATCAGACCGATGCTTGTCGCGTAGTGATGCCCTTAAGCGGGAGTACGCGCTGAAGCAGCTAACAGCGCCTGCAAAGCGGAAACTTGTTGCTCACTGGGCTGCGACTGCGCAACTTCAGGCGGCAGAACTTGCTGCAAATAGCCCACCACCGCGATAGATGCCTGTTGAATAATTTCCTCGGATATTTCGCCTTGGCGGTAATAGCCATACTTCATCAAAGAAAAGGCCAGCTCGGTGATAATAGTGCCCACATCGGGAGCGGCTGTTAAAGCCACGGGCGGGCTTGCTGTGGCATAAATTACACGCAACTCATCGCCAATATTTTCAATGGTCACTTCTTGAGCCAAGTAGGTTTCACGACTCATGGGCCAACCTAAAATCAGGATGCCCGCCACAGGATTTTGGTTGTAATACTGAGACGCTGCCTGCACGAGCAGAAACGTAATTTGACGCCAATGAAAACCCTTTAATGCCGAACCGCCATGTTTAACTTCTTCGGCGACTCGACTTAAATGCTGCTCTGCAATGGCGGCAAAGAGTTGATGTTTATTGGCATAAAATTGGTACAGGCTAGCACGGGGAACTCCAGATGCCTCTGCAATATCCGGAATAGAAACCTCCTCCGGATTTCCTGCTAATAACAGCTGCTCCGCCGTTTGCAAGGCACGGGCAACACGCTCCTGTGTGCGAGCTTGAGCGGGCTTGCGTAGTCTGGGGATTGCTTCCATGTCGTATCTGCTTATGTTTTAAGCATGAATACTGCAATACGAATGTAGCCTTGGCTAGCCCCATAACGACAATTGTCTGCTACCACGGCACAGGTTCATTGGCCCAATCAAAAAATCCCCCGCTGCTTTCGGGTCCACGCGTTCGTAATACCACTAACAAATCTTGAGCCACACGCTCTTTAGTGAAGAGTTCTTCTGGCACAACATGGGCGCTGAATGGTTTCGAAAGATCTGTATCTGTGGTTCCTGGGTGCAGCACTAAAACCGTCGCTAAAGGATGTGTTCGGGCCAGTTCAATAGACCACGTCTTGAGGAATTGATTTTGTGCTGCTTTAGCCGCGCGATAGCTGTACCAGCCTCCCAGTTGATTGTCGCCAATCGAGCCGACGCGGGCAGATAACGAGGCAAAGCAAAACGCATGCTGTCGCGAAATTAACGGCAATACGGCTTGTGCGAGCAGAATGGGTGCCCAGGCATTCACGGAAAAGCTGCGCATCACCGCATCCACTCGTATTTGTGACAGCGCTTTCTCAGGACGCAGTGCCGGTTGGCTATCCGTCGCAGGCTCGTGCAACAGACCCGCCGTATTCACTACCGCGCGTAAGGTCGGTGTTAGCGACTTTAGCTGTTGCGTGAGTGTGGCAAACGCTTCGGCATTCGCCATATCCAAGGTCAGCAAGGCAAGTTGCTGTGGATGCTGACGTTGCAATGCCTGTAACGCTTCTGCACGTTGAGGGTGGCGGCAGGCCGCAAGCACGATTAGGGGCTTATGATTAGGCGAGCCCAGCATTATATTAGGCTTAGTCAGCAGCGCTTCAACCATGGCATAGCCAATGCCGCGCGAAGCGCCGACTACCAGAACAACGTCCGCAGCGTCTGGGCTAATGGGCGATACAAACTCAGGCAGGCGGTGAATCATGGTGAACACTCTCGTCTATTAATTCAACAAGAGTGCCCCACTGAAACGAATTGGCTAGTCTACAAACACTGTCATAGATCAATCTTTGTCTAGCGACGGAGCTCCGGCACCGGTTCGCACAAATGCTAACAAACCACCGGCAATCGCGAGATTTTTCATCAGCATGATTTGATTCGTTTGGTCCGGCGCGCCATGAAACATAAACCCGGTGACGACACAAAACCCTGCCAATAAGCCCGCAACGAGGCGCGTTTGTATACCTAGTAACAACGCAATACCACCGCCGAGCTCAAGAGCAATGACCAATGGTAGAAATGCACCAGGCACATGCATCGCCTCCATATAGGATTGCGTTCCGGCATAGCCGATTAGTTTGCTATAACCCGCGCCAATAAAAATAAGCGATATCAGCGCTCGCGAAAACACCGCAAGCAGCGCATTTAATTGCGGCTGAGCAACGAGGTTATTGATGGTTTGTTTAATTGAAATCATTGCGATGCACCTCTTGGGAAAGTGAGTACAGCCTAAACCCAAATTAGACCCTTGCCGAGTAGGACAATTGGCAATTACTGTTGCCATTAGCGCAACAATACGGAGTAGGCCTGATCATGAACTTAAATGACCTCAGCGTATTTATCCGCGTCGTGGAAGATGGCAGCTTTACTGCAGCTGCTGACCGCTTAGGCGTACCGAAATCGACACTCAGTCGAACCTTAAACCGTCTGGAAACTCATCTTGGGGTGCGTTTGTTGCAGCGCACTACCCGCAGCCTCAGCCTCACTGACGCGGGACGGCAGTTTTACGATCGTGTTCGCCACAATCTAAACCAGTTGGCCGATGCCGAACGCGAGTTGAGTGAGTTCCAAGCCAGTCCGCGAGGACACTTGCGCATCACCATGCCGGTTGAACTGGGCATGCGTTTTATGGGGGAGATTACCGCCGAGTTTATGCAGCGATACCCAGAGGTGAGCCTAGAAGCTGATCTTTCTGGGCGTGTCGTGGATCTTGTCGAAGAAGGCGTAGATCTCGGCCTGCGCATTGGCGCATTCAATGATGCCCAGCTCATTGGCCGCCGCTTGGGGCAGCTAAATGGTCGATTTTTCGCCAGCCCCCACTACCTCGCTCAGCACCCTGCCCCGACCGATATCAGCGAACTCGCGTCACACAGTTTCGTACTCTTTCGACAGGCTAGAGAAAATACCGTGCCATTAGATGCTGGGCGGGAGCCAGTAAATGTGCGCTTAACGGGTCGACTCAGCGCCAATAACGCGCTGATGCAAATGGATGCCGTCATTGCCGGCTTAGGCATGGGCTTACTGCCCGGGTTTATTACCGATCAAGCGGTGGCCAATGGCCAACTCGTGCCGGTATTGCCGGATGTACGCGTACGCATGGGCGACCTGTGGGCGATGACACCCAGCCGCTTACATATGTCATCGGCATTGCGTGCGTTTATTGATTTTGTCGCCGAGCGCGTGAGTCAGCACCCTTGGTTTAGGGATTGAGCCCCTCAAGATGAGAGGCCCAATCCGATGCCCAAGCTGTGGACTTAAGCTTTAAAACCAATGCTATGTGCCGAAATCGCATTCACGATAAATCGGGGCGAAAGGCGCACGGTGAAGGCTAGAACTTTCATTAATAAGCGATGCACGGAAATACCGCGTTTTGCCTTAAGTGACTCGTAGGCATAGTCCGCCAGCTTGTCGAGAGACGACAACATGGGCCAGCGAAAAGCCGCCGAGGCTTCAGCATTCGCAG
Source organism: Perlucidibaca sp. (assembly GCF_057084925.1). Classification (NCBI taxonomy): domain Bacteria; kingdom Pseudomonadati; phylum Pseudomonadota; class Gammaproteobacteria; order Pseudomonadales; family Perlucidibacaceae; genus Perlucidibaca; species Perlucidibaca sp. Next base: position 20,919 of record NZ_JBXMRC010000005.1, read on the forward strand.
CGGAAGCAAAGCCGGTATCCGTGGGGCCAGGGCAGAGGGTAGTCACGCGCACGTTTTTACTACGCAATTCATAGTTCAGTGCATCCGAGAAACTCAGCACATAGGCTTTGGAGGCGTAGTAAACGGCAGCACCCGGTCCCGGCATAAAACCAGCAATAGATGCCACATTGAGAATTTGACCGCCACCCTGGGCCGCCATGCGACGCGCAAAGGCATGGGCCAGTGAAGTCAGTGTGGCCACATTCAGCTGAACCATCTGATTTAAGCGCTTGATATCTGCGTCAATAAACGTACCAAACTCACCAAAACCCGCGTTGTTAATGAGCATGTCTACACGACGATCACCCAGTTTTTCAACCAATTCGAGGGCCGCACCTTCGTAACCCAGATCCTGCCCTATCACATCGGCCTGAATGCCATGCCGTTGGTTCAGGTCATTTGCAATGGCCTGCAACTTGTCGACGCTTCGGGCAACTAAAATGACGTCGTGACCATCAGCGGCCAGCCGCTTAGCCAACTCAAGTCCGATACCGTTTGATGCCCCTGTAATCAATGCTGTGCTCATCGCGCCAGTCTCCTAAGTTATTAGATATCAAAGGCTTCCAGCCACTGTATTGGATGGTTATGCCATGGTTTTTACTTTAGTTCAAAACTGGAACAATAGTACCAATACGGCCTATCAGCCACAACGACCGCTCATCGGAAGTATGACTTTTGAGCTGGATTTTTACGCGCACTTGAAAATAGCCCTCGCTTTTCATCTCCGACATCCGTATAGTTCGCCCCGCTGCAGACGCAGCCCTTTTGTTGCCCGCC
>NZ_JBXMRC010000006.1:0-10612 GCF_057084925.1 Perlucidibaca sp.
CCAGAGCAAGCCTATCGATCTCGCGGCAATTGGCGAGTTCAATACACGGATACGCTCATTAATTAACTTCTCATCCATGACGGCACCGCAGAACTATTCTCAGCTGGATGCATTGCGAGCCTTTCAATATGTCACTGGTCGCGAGCCAGGCCAGTAACAATATTGGTGAAAGCAAAAACCCCCGGGCCATTCGGCACCGGGGGTTTTTCGTATTTGGAGCGGGAAACGAGACTCGAACTCGCGACCCCGACCTTGGCAAGGTCGTGCTCTACCAACTGAGCTATTCCCGCTTATCTGTGGGGGCGCATTCTAGGCATCACTCCCAGCACTGTCAATACGCGAAAGCTAGCTTAACGCGACTTTTCCAATTGCTTGGCCAGTTGCTCAATGACACGCGTGAGTTGATCCATGCGGTCCGTTAAGACTTCAATATCTTTTTGCGAGGGAATGCCTAAGCGCGTTAGCGTACCGGTGAGACGCTCATCGATAGCTCTCTCGACTTTCTCGCGGGTATCCGACGCCTTTTCGATGACTTTTTCTTTCAAGTCATGCGCCGTGGAGTCGGTGATTTCCTTGGTTTTATGCTCTAACTCTTCGCCAATTTTGACCAAGTTATCGAACAGTTTCCCACCCTCTTCTTCTGCGCGTGAAAACGCCCCCAGACCTGCGAGCCAAATTTGTTGCGTGTATTTACGCAAGTCTTTACTCGGGGCAATTTTTAAACGACCACGAGCGGCTTTGCTGTCATTCATATCCACGCTACATCCTCACTCATCAAATCCGAAAAGGCTTAGTAAAAACCCATCAGCAATAATTGCACAAAGCCAGCGATAGCCCCAAGTGCGGCTCCTAGCATAATCAAAATCGACTCATCTTCCTTAAAAGCGGGGCGGAGTAATTGTTGAAATTCCGTATCGGTCATGGCGGCCATGCGTTGGCTGAGGATGCGCTGTATCACGCCCGATCGCTCGCGACTGAAGTGCATATCACTCACAGACTCCAACGACATCTCCAGTGCTTTATCAGCTACCCGCAACTTTAAGTTGGCATAGCCCTCGGCGCCCATGCTGATTTGAATCGCGGTACGCACCACACCCGACTCGAGCAACGGGCGTAAATGCCGCTTAATCATGGCCTTACTGCGATGCGCCTGGCCTCCGGCCATCACCTCTGTCATGAGGTTACTCAGGTTGATAATGTCGCGTGTGTAAAACTCGGCAAAGGTGTCGGCCACCGCTGATTTGCGCCGCATAAATAAACCATGCAAACAAAATGGACCTAACTTGATGGGCTCAACGGGTCGAAAAATCACATTCAAGGCCAACCAATTGGTCAGATAACCTACAGCGAAGCCAAAGACCGGCAAGACCCAATTTTCCGGATAAGCGAGATACACCAGCACTTGCATCAGACCAAACAGAAAGCCAAAACCCGCCCCGGAGTTCACCACAAACTTGAGTTCAACCCGACCGACCTGCTGAAATACCCGCACCACGAGGGATTTGTCTTCCTGCATGAGGCGCACGACCATGGCCTTCAAATCGATGAGCTGCTCGATGTTCTCTGCCATGTCATCGACAATGTTATCGAGGATCTCAGGCAGCTGGCGACGAGCCCGAGCATAGACACGATTGCGCACCATGATGGGCAAGTTTTCCCAGAGCACGGCATTGCGCTCCGTCATGATCTCGTCGATGTATTCTTCCAGACGCAAGCCCACGTTTTGACTGATATGCGCCGCAATTTTCTCGGGCTCTAACTCGCGAAATAGCTCAGACAGCGTAGCTAATTTGGCAAGGGAGTTATCCACCACAATGCCGGCCATTTTGCCGGCTTTCGAGGGAATGATGCCCTGCCAGCCCAAGTGCCAACGCTTAATGCCGACAAACTCGATGGGCGCAAAGGTCATTTTGATGGCCAGCCAGTTCGTCAGCCAACCAACAAAAGCAGCAACAAAAGGCATGCTGATGAGCAGCCAGAGGTCTTCACGCGTGCTGAGTTCAAGCCACCAATCGCTCATTGCCGTCCTTACCGATCTGAAAAATCAGCGCCATCAACAGCGCAGCTAAAATATGCCGGCGAGTATACACTTGCGCGGATTCGCCGAACCCGATAAAAGTCAGGCCCATGAGCTCACATTACACCGAAGAAAAAGAACACGCTCGCAAGCCGGCCCTCATTCAAGAATTAATGCTGGGCGGATTGGAAAGCCTGATCAATGCCTTTATAGACCTAGACGCTGATACACAGGCGCAATGTCGCTCGCGTGAAGGGTTGATTGTGCGCGTCAAAAGCGCAGACCCTTATGGCGTTTTCTATGTGCTATTCACCGACCACGGCATAGAGCTTTCCAGCCAAAGCCCGGGTATGGCCAAGGTTCGCGTGGGCGGCTCAGCCATCGCGATTGTCGGCGCCCTGCTCGGCGGCCAAGGCCTCGATAACGACCGCAAGATTCATGTCTGGGGCGATGAGGCTCAAGTCGTTTGGTTAAAGGACTTGCTGCGCGAATTTAATTTCCGCACGTCGGCGCAGCGCTGGTTGGGTGAGCATCTCAACCTCAACGAGATTCTGGCACGGCTTCGTCGCCACGACCCGAGCTGGCTGACAGACCTTATGCCCATGCCCAATCTCATGCGGGATGCTCAACTTCAGCTGAAGTTGCTGCGTGCCGACGTGGATGAGCAAGCGCAAACCCTGCGCGACAGTGTGCGTGACTTACATTATCAACGCCGCTGGGATGTGGCCTTAATGCTCATGCTGGTACTTAGTACCTGCGTTGTTTTTATTCCCGGCGACACCGTCAGTAGCAAGCTCGAGAGCCTGACGAGCTTGCATATTAGCTGGGTGGTCTTTGCCGCTACGCTGGTGTGTACTCGCTTTTGGCGACGCTCTCGCTACTAAGCCCCACGGCAGTCGACTGAACTAGTCTCGTTTCTTTCGGCTCAGCAAGGCTTGCAGGCTCTCACTGATCAAATCCGTGCCACTGCGGGTGGCCTTCCCACTTGAATCGCGCAAAGCCTCTTGCTGCGCGCTTTCCGACAAACTCTCTATGATGGCGCGCTTCACACGCACATCGACCGTGCGTGCAATGGACTCATGCAAGGCATCTAAGTGGTGCTCCCACAGCGGCGCACCGCTGCGTCTCAACCACCAGCGCACAATGGCTAAGGTCAAAATGCTCGACAAAATAGCTGTCCCCAGCATTTGCAATAAAATCATCTCGTACACACTCCTTGAAGGCACTTTACAAGCGCCATGAGGGCTAGGGTAAGATGCCGGCTCGCTCAGGAGCCCCGCATGATTACCATTGAAATTACCAACCTAGACGAACTCGTGCGGGAGCATCGAGGCTCGTTGTCGGCCCTATTTGGCAAGCTCGTCAAGGATGTTGAAGGTGAGGTAGAACGCATCTTAATCAACGAACTAAAGCGCGAGTTCGAGAAGCGCGGCATCCAAGCCAATATCTGCAGTATTGCTGGCATTAGCCTGCGTCAATTTGTGACCAGCAACCTACCCTCAACGAATCCCTAAGCTCGCTCAGTTATCGCCGAAGCGCGCAAGCATCGCGCGCAATTCTTGCAGTGCATTATTGCTTTCCGGTGGCACAAACTGCGCGACAACCGTGGCAATACCGGGCGCCATCACCTGCGCCTCCAGTACGCGAACCTCCGCCAATGCAAACGGCTCGCCGGTACTCAGCACACCTTCACTGAGCCATTGGCTGAGTGAAGCAATCAATGGCATATGGCTCACCACAATGAGTTCATCCACGCCTTCACGTAGCGCCAGAGACAGCACCTGCTCAGCACGCAGAATGTCGCCATCTGGCGCAAGCTCTTCGTGCGTTTCAAACTGCAATAAACCAAATGCTTGCTGCATCACAGACGCCGTTTGCTGAGCGCGCAACAAGGGACTCGCCAATAGCTGCACCGGACCCGAGACTTGCGTAGACAGCCAGTCCGCTACGAGCTGTGCCTGTGCCCAACCGAGCTCTGTCAACTCGCGCGCGGCATCCTCTTCGTGGGCAGCGGCTTCTGCATGGCGTATTAAATACAAGCGCATGCTTACTCCTCACCCGGCTTAGGCAGCACAAATTCAACATCGCTACTTTGGCTGGCCAGCATCATGGCCAGCACCACGTCATAGAGGCTGCGACCATTGAAAATAATTTCGTAAAGCCCGCTGACGAGGGGCATGCGAATACCCAACGCATCGGCACGATGCTTCACCATCTCGATAGTGTTTATGCCCTCGGCCGTTTGCTCCAGCTCTTCCACAATTTCCTGCAGCGTCTGACCCTGACCAATGGCGAAGCCGACCTGGAAATTACGACTCAGCGACGAGGAACAGGTCGCGATGAGATCGCCGACACCGGCAAGCCCCAGGAAGGTCAATGGATTTGCGCCCAAATGCACGGCAAAGCGACTCATCTCAGCGAGCGAGCGCGTCAGCAACATGGCTCGACTGTTTTCACCCAGCTTGTGTGCCGCTGCAATGCCAGAAGCCACGGCATAGATATTTTTCAGCGCGCCACTGAGCTCCACACCATAGACATCGGTATTAGAGAACACACGGAAATACGGGCATGACAACACGCCATGCACCGTATCGCGCAGCACTTCGTCATGACTGGCCACCACCGTGCCGGCGATTTGTTTCGACATGATTTCTTTGGCCAAATTCGGGCCGCTGATCACCCCAATACGTGACAGTCCAGTTTCTTCACGAAGGATCTCGCTCATCAAGGCAAAGCTGCCTTTCTCAATGCCTTTGGTGGTGCTCACCAGCATTTGCTCGGGCCGCAAGGAGGCTTTGGCGGCCTGCAATACCGAGCGGAACGCCTTGCTGGGAATGGAGACAAAAATCAGGTCGGCCTGCGCCACAGTCGCCAATAAGTCATCGCTAAACTGGAGTTCTGGGCAGAGCTGGAAGCCGGGTAAATAGCGTGTATTTTCGTGGCTCTCGCGCATATCGGCGAGTTGTTGAGGGTCACGCAGCCACAAGGTGGTGGGGTTGCCATTGCTGGCCGAGAGATTAGCGATAACGGTGCCGAAACTGCCGCCACCGAGCACCGCTACACGAACTTGAGTCATGAAAACATCCTGACAGAACGCCCCCATGAATCGGGGCAAGATGGCCGGATTATACCGACCGGCCCTGCCCCGCCAAGGAATTCTGTCGGACGATTTGGCAATAGACCCGACAGTTTTGCGTCAGACGCTTTGCAGGAGGCGCTGTACGCGTCGCACATACGCAGCAGGATCATCCAACTGTGCGCCCTCGGCTAAAGCCGCTTGGTCCAGTAAGACCAGTGCGAGGTCGCTGAAACGCGCTTCGTCCTTCTCCTCTGCCAGACGCTCGACCAAACGATGCGTCGGGTTAATTTCCAGAATCGGCTTCACGTCTGGCAGTTTCTGACCAGCGGCTTCCATGAGCTGACGCATTTGGAAACCGGGATCGAAAGCATCCAAGACCAAGCAAGTCGGCGACTCGCTAAGACGATTGGTGGTGCGCACTTCCTTAACACGATCCTTCAATGCCTTCTGTAAGCGCTCAACCACAGCCTCAGCTTGCTGGGTTTGCTCGGCACTGACTTCGGGCTCGGTGCTGTCGCCAGAGATCTTGCCGAGATCGACCTGACCCTTGCCGATGTGCTGGAACTTCTTACCGTCGAACTCGGTGAGATAGCTCATCATCCACTCGTCGATGCGATCGATCAGCAACAGCACCTCCACGCCTTTTTTGCGGAACAGCTCCAGATGCGGGCTCTGGCTGGCCGTGGTGTAGTTGTCGGCGGTGAGGAAATAGATCGTGTCCTGACCTTCCTTCATACGGCCCAGGTAGTCCGCCAGCGCCACGCTGGGTGTGCCTTCGCCAGTGGTGCTGGACGCAAAGCGCAGGAGCTTAGCGATCTTGTCCTTGTTGGCATGATCTTCGGCCAGACCTTCCTTCAGCACCTGACCGAAGATGGCGTAAAATTTGGCGTATTTTTCCGGTTCCTCGGCAAGCTTCGCAAGCATGTCCAACGAGCGCTTGGTCAGCGCCGATTTCATGCTGTCGATGATATCGGACGATTGCAGCAGCTCGCGCGACACGTTCAGCGGCAGGTCGTTGGAGTCCACCACGCCCTTGATGAAGCGCAGGTAGAGCGGCATAAACTGCTCGGCATCATCGCGGATGAACACGCGCTGCACATAGAGCTTGAGGCCGCGGGCGCCATCACGCTGATAGAGATCGAACGGCGCACGACCGGGGACATAGAGCAGCGAGGTGTATTCGAGCTTGCCCTCGACCTTATTGTGGCTCCAACTCAGGGCATCCTCGAAGTCGTGGGCGATGTGCTTGTAGAAGGTCTGGTATTCGTCGTCTTTCAGCTCGCTGCGCGGCCGTGTCCACAGCGCCTGCGCCTGATTCACACGTTCGAACTCGCCAACGTCACCTTCTTTCTCAGCTGGCTTGCGCAGGTACACCGGCAGCGCAATGTGCTCGGCATATTTATTGATGATGCTGCGTAAACGCCAGCCATCCGCAAACTCTTGCGAGGCTTCGCGCAGATGCAAAGTAATGGTGGTGCCACGCTGCTCATGGTGGATGGTTTCAATACTAAACTCACCCGTCCCCTCGGATTCCCAGCGCACGCCTTCTTCCGCTGGCGCTCCTGCACGACGCGTCTCCACCACCACGCGATCGGCGACCACGAACGACGAATAAAAGCCCACGCCAAATTGGCCAATCATTTGGCTGTCTTTTTTCTCATCACCACTGAGATTTTTCATGAATTCAGCCGTGCCCGAACGCGCGATAGTGCCCAGATTCTGCAGGACCTCTTCACGGCTCATGCCAATACCGTTATCGCGCAGCGTGATGGTTTTAGCGTCAGCGTTCACGTCCAGCCAGATACCCAGCTCAGGATCTTCTGCCAGCAAGCTGCCATTACTTAGCGCCTCGAAGCGCAGTTTGTCGGCGGCATCGGACGCATTCGACACCAGTTCGCGCAGAAAAATCTCCGGGTTGGAGTACAACGAATGAATCATCAGGTGCAGCAGCTTAGACACTTCGGTCTGGAAGCCGCGTGTTTCCTTTTGCGATGCCGTGGACGTGGTTTGTTCGGATGAGGTCATGAATTAGCTCCTGAAAAAAGACGCAATACAACGCTGCAATGCCCAAAGCACTGCCATGGGTTGTTAATGCGGTCTGTCACTGAGAATTCAAGGGCTGTTTATCTGCGCACTTTTAGACAAATGGTAGCTATGCAGACGCAGAGAAATGACTACACTCAAATTCCCCGAACTTAGAAGAGACAACACCATGAAAAAGTTCCTTGCCGTTGCCATTCTTGCTAGTGCGAGCAGCATGTCTTATGCCGATCCAGACGCCGGTTGCGGCGTAGGCTCGTCGATCTGGGCTGGTAACTCTGGTTTGTTACCAAAAGCATTAGCTTCGTTTACCAATGGCTTTTTCTTCCAAAGCGTTTCCATTACTGCCGGTGTGTTTGGCTGTAATAACAATGGCGTGGTGAGCTCTTCCGTTCGCATCACCATGTTTACCGGCTCCAACATCGACAAACTCGCTAGCGAAATGTCCGTTGGTCAAGGCGAAACGTTGAACACCTTAGCTGACCTGATGGGCGTGCCCAGCCAAGACAAGCCCGCGTTCTTTCAGGCCACTCGTGACAACTTCAGCACCATTTTTGCGGATGACAAAACCACGGCCGGCCAAGTCTTGAGCGCAATGAACAGCGTGCTCGCTAAAGACGCCGCACTGGCTGCTTACGTCGTTAAGGCCTAAGCGCGTTGCGGTTAGCAAAAGCCCTGCTTAGGCAGGGCTTTTTCTTGGCAAGCCTTTTGGGTGCGGGTCTGTTATCAGCCGCGCCTAGCTTGGAGCAACTGGCTGAAGATCCCTACTGGCTACGCTTGCTTCGAACGGAAGCCGAACAGCCACACGTCATGCTTGATACCACGCTAGCGGCATTCGCCAGCCAAGCGCCTCTGGGTAACCAACACGCCCTATGTTTGTACCCGGCCCGCGCACACTGGTTACGCGAGCAGCGACCCGACTTAGCCGCCCACTGGCCTTCCGTTTCCTGCCCCGAATATGAGAGTTGGCTACGCGACTTAAAGCCTGAGCGCGTGACGCTGGTCTATGCCAGTGACTTCGCAGGGAACCCATCCTCGCTGTTTGGACACACCTTGCTGCGCATCGACAGTGAACATCAGCAAAATGATTTATTAGCCTATGCCATCAATTTTTCCGCCAACAGCGGCGGCGTGGGCGGCCTGAGCTATGCCCTAGCGGGCATGACTGGACGCTTCCCCGGCAGTTTCTCGCTGCTGCCCTACTACGACAAGGTTCGCGAATATAACGACTTAGAAAGCAGGGATTTGTGGCAGTACGAGCTCAACTTAACGCCCGCTGAAGCAAAGCACATGGCCAGGGTGTACTGGGATTGGCGCCAACAAAAAACCGCATATTACTTTCTCCGCGAGAATTGCTCCTACGAACTCTTAGGTTTGCTCGACGCAACCCGACCTAGCCTCAACCTACAGGCTCGTTTTAAAGGTGCCGTCATCCCGACCGATACCGTGCGTGAGATTGTCAGCGCGGGCCTGGTGAAACAAGTGAGCTGGCGCGCCTCTGCCAACACGCGCCTGCAGACCCAGGTGTCACGCAACTCACAGGCGGTAAACCAAGCCGTAGTGGAGATGCTTAGCACACGAACGCTGGCTCCTTTGCAGACGCTTGCTCCTATTGAGCAGGCACAAGCCTTAGAGCTCGCACACGATGAGCAATACCGTCGCTTCAATCGCGATCAGCGCAGCGACTACGGCCCTTGGTTTCGACAACTGCTGATGGCGAGAAATCGCGTGCCAATTGCCGAGCAACGGCCGCAGCCACCCACACCCAATACACGGCCCGAGCAAAGCCATCGGACGGCCCGAGCCGGCGTGGGCTTTCAGCAGTCATCCCAGGGTGAAAGCGTCTTGCTGCACTACCGACCGGCCTATCACGATGTCTTGGACGACCCTGCCGGCTATCGCCCCGGTTCGCGCGTCAGTGTGTTGGAGACCACCCTACGGCTGGATGTCACGCCCACCGGAAAGCAGCGGTTAGGGCTAGAGCGTTTTACCTTACTCGCCGTGGATACCTTCACGCCCGTTGACGCTTTAGCCACCCCATTGAGCTGGACCGCTTTTTTAGGCGCAGAGCCAGTCCTCAGTGAGGGCGACAGACCACGTTGGCACACGCAAACAAGCTTTAATGCCAGCGCCGGCCTAACCACAGCACTTAACTCAACCAATTACTGTCATGGCCAGCTGGCGTGGGTCAACCGTTACGAGGCCGGTCATGGCTTGGATAGCCGTGTGGGGCCAAGGCTCGGCTGCTTTGGTCAATGGCCGGCACTCGCACTGCAATGGCAGGTGGATAGTCGCTACCTAGTAGGGGCTGGGTCCGTCAGTCATGAGACTGAGGTCGGTCTGCAATGGGGAATCAATCGGGATCATGCTCTGCGCTTGCAGTGGCAGCAAAGTGAACGAGATGCTCGTCGGGATCGACTCAGCCTGAGTTGGTTACGTTATTTCTGAAATGCGCCGAATCAGATAATATGCGCTACTCGGCACTTCAGCCGTTTCTTATTGAAAGGTTTTTAACATGCAAATCGCTCAAGACAGCGTCGCCCTGATCGACTACACCCTGACCAACGATGCCGGTGAAGTCATCGACAGCTCCAACGGCGGCGAACCGCTGGCTTACCTGCATGGTCACCACAACATCATTCCAGGCCTGGAAAAAGCCCTGCTCGGCAAAACCGTGGGCGACAGCCTGAAGGTCAGCATCGCACCCGCTGAAGGCTATGGCGAAGTGAACCCGTCGCTGGTTGAAAATGTGCCCAGCAACTTGTTCCAAGGTGTTGATCAAATTGAAGTTGGCATGCAGTTCCACGCTCAGACCGGCGGTGGCATGCAAGTTATCACCGTAACCGCAGTTGAAGGCGACACAGTCACTGTTGATGGCAACCATCCATTAGCAGGCCAAACACTGCACTTCGATGTGACCGTGAAAGAAGTTCGCGCCGCATCGCAAGAAGAATTAGATCACGGCCATGTGCATGGCGCCGGTGGTCATCACCACTGAGCCCTTGGCTTGATGATGTAAAAATGCCCCGATTTCGGGGCATTTTTTATCTTTTAGTCACGCTGTCTTTAGCTTCAAGATCGACTTGATAATTGAATTGGCTTGCCTTCATTAAGGTGCCAGTAGCAGCATCAACAATAAATCCAGGCCAGAAAAATATATTCAACAGCGACACACCGTTAAATTGATTTTGCAACAAGATGGACTGGGTGTGATGCCCATCACTTTTGACCTCAATACGAGGTGGGGTTAGCTGACGCTTGACCTGAAGGGTTACTGGCGTTTTCCCAACACGATTACCGTCCATAAAAACGGCTGAACCTTCAGGTACTGAGTTTATTGTTACAGGATCATGTGATGGCGAGAAAACAGTTGCACAACCCGAAACCAATAGGGTGACGGATACAACAATAGAAAATTTAAAACTCATAGCCTGCTCTTCCTTAAAGCCTTTATTAAAATAAGCCAGATCGGAAGA
>NZ_JBXMRC010000007.1:0-87421 GCF_057084925.1 Perlucidibaca sp.
TGTGCTCTTCCGATCTGGCCAATCACACAATCACCATGGATAACTATCCCGAGGCCACCATATGCAAGCACAGTCCCCTTACCAATTCTCGCACCTGGACTAATTTGGCAAGAGAAGACGATACGAATTAAGAATGACATTAGCTTTGGCAGAACTGGAATTCGACGCTGATGAAATGCTTCTCCAAACCTAGCAAGCAACACAACAAACCAACTCATAGGACGCCCACACAATCCAACATAGCCCGTAACTTTTCTGCCGAGGTATGATACGCGTACCCAGCCTTCACGCACGCTTTGCAGTGCGACTTACCTCCGGCTACAGAGTAATCAGCTGCCCTTCGCATCCCCACCGCGAGCTCCTCCTCCCCACCAACCAAATAGACTCCACTTAGACCTTGAGCCAATAGGGGGGAATAGGCACTGAGATCGGAGCATACCAGCACCCTTTCGAAGAAGAGAACCTCAAGAATTGTTGTGCTCAACTGATCGGTTTGCGGAAAACTCACACAAATCGAAGACTTAGCCACCAACGCCATAAGTTCGGAATGCGACAGACGGCCATCAACAAAGGTGATATCCGCCCTACCGGCATAGCGGCGTTTAATCGCGCCCCAATACTCCTCTGGCCCATTACCTTGAATCACAGTCATTGATTGATTGGGGCTTATAGTGTCAGCTATTTCAACGTATGCGCTAACAATTTGATCAACTCTGTAATGTTGTGCCGCATTCCGAACGGACAAGAAGTGAGCTCCGGGCTCATCGCGTGGTTTCAGAAAATCCAACTCAAGCGCATCAATGCCAGTATGAAAGCAGAACACGTTTCCCTTATCTATGTTAAATTTAGAACATATATATTTGCCTGCATCTTCAGATGTAACCGTGACGGCGATCGCACGGTGGAGAACAAACCTCACCATCGCTCGATATAGCCAACTCCTTCCCTCATCAAATATTTCACTCCCGTATACAGTAACTACATAGTTTCTTCCGGAAAGCCAAGCCGCCAACCCATACCCAGAGGCTCCGTGCGCATGCACCAAGTCGACACGACTTGTCAAAAACACCTTAAATCCTAGCAATATATATAAGAGCATTTTTGGGGTACGCAGAACGCCAATAGCCAACTCCTCTGCAAACTGCCCGCTCACAGGATGAATGGACGCAAAGCGCCTAACATCGATTCCGATACTTCGGTAAAGTGTTGCCCAGGTCACTATGTGCTGAGACGCTTGATTTCCAAAGAAGCTAACTTGCACCTCACGCCCCCCTCTCAAAAAGCATTAGCATTTACGACTGTCATTGGTCTCGTACTCAGGCTACTTGAATTCACCCAAACAACTGTTGGAAAAAATCGATCAAATTACCGCGCTCAGACTCACGATGCGCGCCGATAGATATCAACTATTTTCTTAGCGTTTTTTTCCGGATCGAACAAATCGACAACCAATCTTCGTCCAATTTCCCCCATCTCAGCGAGACGTCCGGGTTCGCAACCAATAGCTGTCATCAAAGAGTCAGAAAGCGACTGAGCACTGCCCGGCGGAGTGAGCCACCCAGTGACCCCCTCAATCACTACATCCGGGAGTCCTCCTACCTTACTGGCAACCACGGGTACTCCCATCAATAATGGCTCTACGGCTCCACCGCAATTCTCACTCAGAGATGGGACGACAACGATGTCCATAGCTGAAATCAGCTCGGCAATGTCCTGCCGAAATCCAGTAAAAATGAAGCTGCCTCTTACCCCTAACTCTTCAGCTAACTCCAAAAGCTCATTCAAATAGGTACTACCACCATCAATATCTTGACCTACCACCAAGAACTTAACTGACGAATCAAACCCTAGAATCCCCACAGAAGCCTCAAGTAGTACCTCGTGCCCTTTGATGCCTATGCCACGGAATCGCGGCAGATGGGATTTATACATATAGGCGACCATACCTACGACCCGGGTTTCTGGCTGAATTCCAAGCTCAGATCTGATGCGGTCTCTTGTCGCGGCCCTCTGGACATTCAAAAAATATGAAAGAGGAAATGCGTAATGAACAACATTACACTTATCTTTGGTCCACCTGTAGCTGCCATAAATTTCCTTGATCCGATTGCTCGAACATATGATTTCGTCATCAACAGGTGACGTAATCAAGTCAATCCATCGAAAAAACGGCGTCTCAAGCGTTAACGGGCCGCCCAACTGGGATATTTTCTTGCCTCGAACGCCAAGGGCACATGCCAATCGCCCGACTAAGATCGCCTTTATTAAGTGATAGTGGATTACGTCAGGGCAAACTTTCCGAAGATACTTTCGAATGAAACATATGCTCCGAATGATCTTTGGAGCGTCCGCTAACCTTGAGCCTTGAAAGTCCGAAAAGACTACCCTTGCTCCTGCGGATCCAGCGCGCTCGGCGAAGGAGCCATCGCCCGGGCATATAACGGTCACATCCCAACCCATACGGCGCAACTCTCTTAACTGAGTAATCACGAACTCACCGCCGTAGGTGTGCCCGTATATATGTACAGCCTTCATCGCATCACCAATTTATTGAAAATAAAGAGTCGCTTTGCCCAAACACCAATTGCTCAGCACGCGTCTAATCTGGCAGGGTGCAATCTATACATCATTGACGCGTATATAATTGCAACCAGATATTGACCATATCCATACATCGGCTCCCCAGTGAGCGACACCACAACAATCACAAGTAACACTGAGATGGCGAATGACCTAGGGCCACTTGGAAGCCTTGATGCCATATGCACATACATAAAAAACATCGCCACCGTAAGACCCAATCCAATCATTCCAAGCTGATAAAGTTGGGTCACGAAATAGTTATGCGCGTATTTTATGGAATCGCCATACAATACATAGTCACTCGCGCCCCAATATGGCGATCGCCCTGCACCAATACCAAATACCGGTGAGTCTCCAGCGAGACTTAGCGCTAGGCGCCAAATTTCAATTCGCCCGCTGGTTGAGTCGTCAAACCCATCCTCACCGAACGTATAACTTATCCTGTCCAGCACAGGATTTCCTGAAGAGTAGAATACATAGAGACCAACAATTACCAGTAGCGCGATTATTAGCTTTCTATTTTTCGCCCTGATCATAAAGTAGGCCAAAACAACAAGCAGCGCCATATATGCCGATCTACTGAAGGTAAACAGAATTGCCGCGATGATTAAAAAGCAAAAAATTGCCTTCGTTCTAGTACTATATCCGAAATCGAGGAATATGTACCCACACAGCCCTGCCAACAGGAAAACGGAGATATCATTCCTTTTTGGAAGCAGATTATTCGAGACCTCAGCCCACACTCTGCTTGAGTAGTCACCTACAAGAATGTTCGCAACAAGCAGCAGGTAAACAATTGAAATTAAAAGCACCCCCCTACAGAAATAGTGGAAGTTTCTTTCAACTTGATCGGAAACAAAGCACTTACATAGCAAAAGCCATAAAACAAAGTAGAGCGAAAGAATTAGCAGGAAAAATTGCTTAAATCCTGCGTCGGAGCTAACTGCCAATACAAAAGAAGCAGATATCGACGTGTACAAAGGAAGCAACGTGAGCACTATTTTTGGAGTAAGGTCCACACGGACAGATACAGCCCTTCGATTCACTAAGACACTCATCATCATAAGCGCGCAAAGCACCAGCGTAAGAATGCCTTCTGGCCAGCCGTTTACGAAAAATATATTCGCAAGAAATACGATTATCGGAAGGACGAATAGAAATAGCTGCGCAATCATCTGCCGTTCCTCAACAGCTTTCTTATCGCAGACATGTCAGAACTCTGTATAAAGAAAATTCCTCTTAGGTCGGCCTTAACCATACCCCTGAAAACCATGATGCTCGCCAAAAGCATTGCGAATAGCGATAGGACTACTGACCAAACAACTCCCCACAGACCGTACTCGGGCGCCAATGCAAATTGGAGCACTAGGAAGACCAAGAGCGTAAATAGTTCAAGCAGTGAAGATACACCGGGTCTTCCGATTCCCATAAAGAAAGCTATGAGAACCTTACTTACGGCGTAAAAAACAACACCAAGACACAGCACCCTTGAAACTTCAACCACTTGATAAAACAGTTCACCATAAGTAACGGATACAATTAGTTCCGCAAGCACCCAGAAAATCGCAGCTAGCATGGCCGTAACGTAGAGCGAGAATTTCGCATAAGACATTGCAATTTCCGCTCTCCTTTCCTCAGGAGCGCTCGCCACTAACGGCACAAGCATTGAACTCAGGATGACAGGCAGAATAAAGAAAGCTTCCATGAATGTTTGAGAGACGGAGTAAATCCCAACTTCAGCTGAGAAGGCATATGCGGACACTAGAATTAGTGGAAGTCGCAACCTCAACACCCCTGCGAGGCCACCAGAAAACGATCTAAATGAGTATGAAAAGAACTCAGGGATCTTAATGCCGACCGCTTTCCACTCTCTACCCGTCAAGCCACGCAATATCCCAATCAAGCCGAAAAGCACAAAGACGACAACATAGATTGCTAGCACTGCCCGATAGGTTAGCTGATAGTATATTCCATAGAGGCACACCAAACCCATGTAGATCAGGTTCACTAAAATCAACCAGGCGTTGATCCTTAGGAAGAAGCCCTGACCAATTTTTATCGCCAAAAAAAATGATTGCAGCATGCAAGCGATCATAATGGCAACAACAGGAGGACTTATGAAGTCAGACAACAAGCTTGCGGGCGGCAGCATATAGAAAAGGATCAAAACAACTAAAGCGGCAGCGCAAATGTATGCCAGAGCGAGTGCACTTAAAAATACAGAGTAGTCCTTATTTCTACCTGAAAAGTAAAGAAGCGATGACTCAACCCCAAGCGATAATAGTGATGCCAGTAGCACACCGCTCGTCATTGTCAGCGCAAAATTCCCCGTGCCTTCTGGTCCAAGTGCTCGAGCGATAATGACGCTGGTTGCGAAAGATATCGCCATCAAAATTAACTTACTTAGGTAGATTCGAATCAGAGAGCTCATAAGTCTTATGCCACTGCAATCACAACTTTGAACCCTCACACCGCAGACGCATTACAGCATGCGTGGCAATGCGCAGCCCTTGTAGTTAAGGCTCTTACTCAGAGATGCCTCGAGTATCTATAATTCTCTTGTTGGAAAAGCTTTTGAGCACCCCGCCCTTAAAGCACTCATGATCAACTAGAATCAGAATAATGTCTGCGGTACGGACCGCCTCATCAAAATCGACGAGTTTGATTTTTTCGGAAAGCCCTTTAGGCAAACGCGTTATGTGCGGCTCTACAGCCAATATCTGACCGGGATGAAGGTCGGCCAGGCAACTAGCAATGTCAAGTGCGGGACTTTCCCTAAGATCATCAATATTTGCCTTAAAAGCCAAGCCTAGGCACGCAACAGTCACCTCTTGCAGCGACTTTCCGGCTTTAAAATTCAGCTCATCGAAAATCGCAGCCTTAACTTTTTCAACCACCCACTTCGGCTTGAAATCATTTACATTCCGCGCCGCGCGGATCAGTTTGGACTCGTCTGGCGCCGACGCCACAATGAACCACGGGTCGACTGCAATGCAATGCCCACCAACTCCCGGTCCCGGCTGAAGGATGCTTACTCGCGGGTGGCGATTTGCTAACCGAATAAGCTCCCAAATATTGATTCCAAGCTTATCGCTAATGATGGAAAGCTCATTTGCAAATGCAATATTTACATCCCGAAAAGAGTTTTCCGCAAGCTTGCACATCTCTGCCGTACGCGCATTCGTGACGACGCACTTCCCCTGCACAAACAACTTGTAAAGGCTCACCGCCGCCCGAGAACACTTCGGGGTCATACCACCAATCACGCGGTCATTGTTGACCAACTCCACCAGCACCTTCCCCGGCAAAACCCGCTCCGGGCAATGCGCCACGCACACATCAGGATCTTCACTCGCTTGCTGCGGAAAACTCAGGTCCGGCCGCGCCTCTGCCAGCCACGCCGCCATCTGCTCGGTGGCACCCACCGGCGACGTCGACTCCAGGATCACCAGGTTGCCCTTCTTCAGCACCGGCGCAATCGCCTTGGCCGCTGCCTCGATGTACTTCAGGTCCGGCTGCTTGTCTTCCTTGAACGGCGTCGGCACCGCCACGATGAATGCATCCGCCGGTTCTTGCTTGGTGGTGGCGCGCAGGTTGCCTGACTGCACCACCGAGCGCACCACGATATCTAGGTCGGGCTCGATGATATGGATGCCGCCGCTGTTGATCGTGTCCACGGCCTTCTGGTTCACGTCCACGCCAATCACCTTCAGCCCGCGAGAGGCAAAGGTGGCGGCGGTGGGCAGGCCGATATAGCCCAGGCCAATAACGGAGAGGGTTTCAAACTTCATGTGATCGCCCTTGTTTGGCATGTCGTAGTGACTCATTGCGTGGACAGTGCGCGCGCGATGCGCTCGCAGGCCTTGCCGTCGCCGTAGGGATTATGGGAAAACGCCATGGCCTTGTACGCCTCGGCATCGTTCAGCAGGGTCGCCGCTTCGCGGCAGATAACGTCGGTATCGGTGCCCACCAGCTTCACGGTGCCCGCCGCCACGGCTTCCGGCCGCTCGGTGGTGTCACGTATCACCAGCACCGGCTTGCCCAACGAAGGCGCTTCTTCCTGGATGCCGCCGGAATCCGTGAGGATCAGCGCGCTGCGGTCCATCAGGTATACGAACGGCAGGTAGTCCTGCGGATCGATCAGGTGCACGTTACCAATGCCGCCCAGAAGGCGCTTCACCGGCTCCTGCACGTTCGGGTTAAGGTGCACCGGGTACAGCACCTGTACGTCGGCATTTTCCCGGGCAATCCGCGCCAGCGCTTCACAGATACGCTCGAAGCCACCGCCAAAGTTCTCCCTGCGGTGGCCCGTCACCAGCACCAGTTGCTTGTCGGCGTCGAGGAACGAGAACTGCGCGGCAAAGCGCTGTTGCAGGGCTGCATCGCCGCGAATCTTGTCGCGCACCTGCAGCAGCGCGTCGATCACAGTGTTGCCGGTGACATGAATCGCGTCCACGCTTACACCTTCGCGCAGCAGGTTATCGCGGGAGGCGGTGGTGGGTGCGAAGTGCCACTGCGTCAGCACGCCCGTGAGTTTGCGGTTGGCCTCTTCGGGCCAGGGCGAGTACAGGTTGCCCGTGCGCAGGCCCGCTTCCACGTGGCCCACGGCAATGCGCTGGTAATAGGCGGCGAGCGAGGCGGCGAACGTGGTGGAGGTGTCACCGTGCACCAGCACCACGTCCGGGCGCCATTCGGCGAACACGGTCTTCATCCCCTGCAACACGCCGCTGGTAATATCAGTTAGGTCCTGCCCCGGCTTCATGAGGTTCAGGTCGAATTCAGGTTGGATGTCGAACAGTTCGAGCACCTGGTCGAGCATTTGGCGATGTTGTCCGGTTACGCAAACACGCGCATCGAAAGCACTCTGGGCCTTTAGCATTTGCACCAATGGAGCCATTTTGATGGCTTCGGGACGGGTGCCAAAAACTAATAATACCTTCCTAGCCTCCATTAACTTCAGTCCGTCGTAGTTCGATATTGATAGGTATAACCATAGTTATAGCCATACCCGTAACCCGCATTCTGCTCAACACCATTCAACAGAATACCATTCACCGCCACCCCTGCTTGCCGCAAGCGCGCAATCGCAGCCTCTAGCTCAGCCATTGGCGTCACGGCAAAACGTGCTGCCAGCAGCACCGTGCCGGCATGACGACCCACAATGGCCGCATCGGTGACCGCCATAATCGGCGGGCAATCGATAATGACTCGGTCATAGTGCGCCGAAACTATGCTCAGCAATTCTGCAAAGCGGGGGTGTAACAGTAATTCACTAGGGTTGGGAGGGATCACGCCTGTGGTCAACAGGTCCAAACCCTCGATCGGCGTCGACACTACGGCGTCCTCAAAAGGCAACACCCCGGCAATCACTTCCGATAGGCCGCGCTCTCTGCCGCGACCAAAAAACTCGTTAATGTGGCCACGGCGCATGTCGGCATCAATCACCAGTACCCGCTCCCCGCCGGCCACCAACACCGCGCCTAAATTTACCGAAATAAAGCTTTTACCCACACTCGGTGCCGATCCAGATACTAGGATTCGGTTATCGCCCGCATCTAAACTGGCGAAATGCAGTGTGGTCCGCAAGCTACGCAAACTTTCCACCGCGAGGTCTTGATCGTCCCAATGTGCCAGCACTTGCACTTTGCCACTGCTCCTTGAGCGGTTACGCTGCATTTCATCTTGAGCTGCGCTGTGGGGAATGGTGGCAAACACCGACAAGCCCGTACGTGCCTCAATCTCTTTCGGATTTTTAACGCCACTCTTCAGTGCTTGGCGAACAAACGCTGCGGCTACTCCGAGCATCAGCCCCAATAGCAGCGACATGACCAACACCAGCCCCTTTTTTGGGGAAACCGGGGTCAGCGGTTTTTCAGCGTAGTCAATAATGCGCACATTACCCACTGTGCCACCACGCACGACTTTTAACTGCTGGGCATTATTTAGCAGGCCGGTGTATATTTCTTGGCCCACTTTTAAGTCGCGACTCAAACGCAGAATTTCTTGTTGGGTTTGCGGCAAACTATCGACTTGGCTGGCAAACTTGTTGCGTTCGTTTTGAATCGCGCCAATTTGCGCATCCAAGGCTTTAACGCTGGGGTGCTCGGCGGTGAAGCGCTGTAACAGCTCTTTGCGCTTTTGTTGCAACTCAACCAAGCCCGTTTCGGCCGCCACCGATTGCTGTAACAGCAGCTCGCCTTCTTTAGTCACATCCACGGTGCCATTGCGGCTACGGAACGCATTAAAGCGGACTTCGGCCGCTTCAAGCTGTTGCTTGGTTTCCGGTAATTGTTGGTCGAGGTACTTCAGCGTTTGCTCGGCTTCAGCCGACTTACGCTCCACGTTTTGCCGCACATACTGGTTGGCAATGGTGTTCAGTATCTCCACCGCCCCTGCTGGGTCTTTACCTTTTAACGTGAGCTGAATAATGCCGGACTGTTTGCCTTTTTCACTGGCCGCTAACTGCTCTTGCAAGGCGCGAATGGCGCTTAAACGCGGCCGTTTAATCAGCGTAAACTCCACGCCGGGGTTAGCGCGCAAATCCTGCACAAACACGCCCACTGCCCCGGCGCCAACGGCTGGCACAAACTCCTGCCCGACACGACCTCTGCCCAATAAATCACCAGTTGGGCCATACACGGCGTACTGCTCGGCCGCTAACACTTTTAGCGTTAGCGCTTTGCCTTCCCACGCTTCCGGGACGCGCAACCGCGTAACCTTGATGAATTCGCCACCCCAGGCAAAGCCAGTGAAGCCCGGCCAACCGACCGCCGGCGTTAAACCGTGATACCGGCGTGCCACTGCGCGCCCAATGAACGGGAAGTAGTCTGGCTCGGCGACAACATCCAAACCGAGTTCATCGAGTGTACGGCCCAACACCATGCGCGAGCGTAGCAATTCAATTTCGGTGGTGGCTTGTGACTTCACATCGAACAAGCCATCCAGATCTTTCACGGCACCACCTAGGGCGCTGCCTTTACTATCTTCCACCTGCACACTGGCATCGACTTGGTAAATGGGTGTGGCCACCCACACATAGGCAATACCGGCCAACAGGGCTGCCGCCGCAAAACCGGCAATCAGGTAGCGCGCGCCCAGCACCGTGCCCAACAGGGCACGCAAATCAATCTCATCACCGTCATCCTGAAAGCGGGCTTGGGGGGCTGCGGGCAGCGTTGCGTGTGTGTCAGTCAAGGCGATACCTGCTTACGGTTATTCAGATTAGCGAGCCAAACGCTGCGCCCAGGCCATACAGGCTTGATGCAACTGCTCATAGGTCGTTTCGAAAATTTTATCGGACTTACGGTAGGGGTCGGCAATATCCGCCGGTGTAGCACCCTGCCCTAACAGGAACACTTTACCCCGCGCTTCAGGGCAAAGCTGGGTCACGCCATCGCGGTGGCGTTGTTCCATCACCAAAACGAGGTCGGCTTCGTGGCAGAGCTCTCGCGTGAGCTGCCGGGCCGTATGTTTCGGGCAATGCACGCCATGGTACTCGGCCACGGCACGGGCTTGTTTGTCCATGTCGTGATTAACCACGGCCGCCAAGCCAGCCGAGCTAATGTGCTTGCCCGGCAACGCCGCTGTTAAGAGAAACTCAGCCGTGGGGCTACGGCAAATATTGCCCACACACACCACCAAAATACGGTCAAACACGCAGATCACTCCTGTTCAGACACGCTACCGCCCCAAGATTAGGCGTGTGATCTTGAGAACGCGTATCCGTGCGTCATCCGTGCGTAACTCTTGTCTTAACGACGGAGCCGAATTCTAAACCAAGTACTGCAAGAATTAGTTATAAACCGCCCGGCATTTTGAATAAGGCCGGTTCGCGCTGCTCCGTTAGGTTAAACAGAGGATACTTGCGATTGAGCAAGGCACCACCGTCTCGCGTGAGCGGGTTCCAGTTAATACTGGCTACCGAGCGCGTGGCTTTGGGCAGGAACAGGTCAAACGGCACCTTTACATAAATGCCTTTGTCGAAGCTGCCCTCACCAAAGTCGCTGCCGGCATCAGTGACCGTGGCGTACGCACCCATTTCCACGCCATTCGGGAATTGACGGCTTACATCCAGTGTCACACCGATATCTTTTGCCAAATAGCGACCGGCTTTAACCGTGGCCAGCACGCCTTCCCAGCCAGTGCGCCAGTACAGGCTGGCATGGCCCGTGAGCACACGGTAATCACAGCTCACCGTGGCGCCATTGTCATCGGCGGTGTCACAAAACCCGGCGAGCTGGTCGAAGTCGCGCTGCTGTACGTAGTTCAAATCAAGACCAAACGCTAAACCGCGGCCAAACGGGCGGTACAGCACTTCGCCACCGACCCCAGCAAACATGCTCTCTAAATAACCGGCATAGACCATGCCAAACAGATTCGGCGCGAGGTCAGTCACCGCGGTGAATTGTGCATTCGGCACAGTAATGTCACTGGTGGTCAGGTACTCACGGGCAAAGGTGCGCACGCGTTGCAGTTTGCTGGGGCCGGTGTAATCGAAGCTGTCGTAGTTATCGAAGAAGCGGTAGCTGGCCACACCACTGAACCACGCACCGGGCACTAGTCGGTATTCTGCTTCGGCATTGACCGAGAGCTGGTAGAGCACAAAGCCGTCTGGGCCGCCCAAGGTTTGCTGATAGCCCAAACCAATACCGCCGGTAAGCGGATCAATGGCGGGCCGGTAATGCACGGGCGCTGATTCGGCGCTGCGCAACGCCGGGCTATCTATTTGCACTGCCGCTGCTTGTTCGCCGACGCTGGTTGGTTCTAACTGCGTTTTCCGCCACAGCGGGCGATCAATGCTCGTGTCCGCCAAGGTGAGGCCATACATTTCCTGCTGCACGGTGAACCAACGCACCTGCTCTGGCGCTCGTTTATCGAGCACGCGAGCGACATGATTAGCGACTTCGCTACCATGACGATAGCGCTGGTTTTCCGCCTCAATGATCAGCTCATCGCCACGCAGGCTCATGTGCTGAATCACCAGGCCGGCTTGCGCTTCCAAGACGGGCTTCCAAGCTGCCAAGTCGGCGGCACTAACTTCCGTGGTCACCTCTGGCGCTGCTCCTTCAAGGCGCAGCGGCTCTGGTGCAGGGTCGTAACGGCGCGGCTGTATGGCTGTTTTGGCGAGATTGGTGTGGAAGGTTAGCCCCACTAAGGCCGTATTGCCGCGCTCTAAACCCAGTTGCAGATCGAGAAACGGGGCCGCCTGCCAGACTAAGCCTACGTTAAACGGTGAGTCTTGTTCTTGATTGTTGTCAAACGGCTCCGACTGGTAATCGTTACCTTCGTATTCCAATTTAAGAATAAATGGCGAATGCAGGGCTTGGTATTGCACACTGGCAAAAGGGCTGACGCGGCCACGGAAATATTTATCCGTATTAAAACTGCCGCCATTTTTCTTCCCACCGATTGGGCGATCATCCGCACTATCGCTAATCAAACTCAATGGGTTGCTAAAATCACCACGAGCGCCCAAATAGCCCCAACCTAAACCCGCACTCAGGTCAAATTCACCCAAGCGCTTGCTCGCCACTACATATTCACCGGCAAACAGACCGGTACCACCCACATCTTGGATGCCCACCGCCAGTGCCGGTCGTTTTGCTGTTTCGTCGAGAACGCCGAATTTAACGTCGATGCCTTTGTCTTTTAAGGACTGCCCACCGGCAATACCATTAGGGTTGGGATCAAATAACCGGTTCGATACATCCACATACCGAAACCCACCCTGCAGCCAATCAAAGGGCTGCAGAATCATATTGATACGCGTGTAAGGCTCGGTTTGGTTCACGCTAAACGACAAATCACCGGCTTCGCGCATGCGTGCACTCGGCGTTTGTAGCGCGCCGGTCATGCCGTAGTCGTTTGCCGTGGCATCCACAGCAAAGGCGGGAATGCTGCCCGTTAGCAGGCCAACGGCCAAACTGAGCTGGGTGAGTTTCAACCGCATCATGGCGCGCGCCCACCTTCAAAGTCACGGGTTAAGGCCCAAGCGAAATCCCGAATGAGCTCGGGGTGCGCCAGGCTGCGCGCCAAAGCGGGGTTATCAATGACTACATGAGTGCCGGGCGCAGGCCACGGCGCGGCTTGCGCGTTCCAGGCAGCAACCGCCAGCGACTGAATCCGGCCATCGGGGCGCGCCAGCCAGACCACGTCTGGGCCAGCGAGATCAGCCAAGCAGGCGCGCAGGTAGCTGGTCACTGGCAACCACGGTTGATAATCCTGCCGGCAGGGTTGCGCTAGGCGGGCATCCCACACCGTAATGTGCTGCTGGCGATGACCCATTACCAGCACATCGCCTTGCGCTAACACCGGATTAGCAGTGGGCATGAGCTCCAAGCGCACGGGATTCAGGGCGGGGATGGGCGTCAGGCCATTGCTGGGAATACTGGCCAGCTTGTCACGCCACGCGGGCAGGCCGGGAAAGCGAACATCTTGCGTAACGGATTGCAAACTAGCGGCTAGGAAGCGCTGATTCGCCGCCTGCTCAGCCACGGCACTGCGTAGCAGTACGCGCACCGCGAGCGGGTCTTGCACGGGTAAGCGCGCCAAGGCTTGGTGCAGACGCAACGGGCCGTCTAGGGTAAAGCGCAGGGTCAGAGGGTCGGCGTCACGATTCACCGCCAGAACGCGCTGCAGGCCTGCGGTGCTGCTGGGCTGCCACGACCACGGCGTTTTCGGCACCAGCACCAGGAAGCGGTCGGGGCGATAGTAAATTTCGGCGCGATGCACGAGGCCGGTGCTGGCGTCTAGCCAGTAACGATCGCCGGGCCAGGCCACGCCGAGCGCTGGCTTAGCCTGTGGGACTTCCTGCACCAAGGTCAGCTCACGCTGGGTCGGGCCCCAGACGCTGGCGCGCGCAGGTTGGATTTTAAAGCCGTAGGTGTATTGGGTATCGGCCACGGTGCCGGCAAAGGCATCGCGCTGCTTCACCAGACGCGCTTGCGCTAAGGCGTCTACTGCCCAGCTCGACGGCGCGTCGGCCCAACGCACATCGCGCAGGTCACCATCGAGGCCGTCCGTCGCGAGCAGCCGACCGTCGTGCAGAGTCAAGGTGACGCCATCGGGCGCCGCC
This sequence comes from Perlucidibaca sp., assembly GCF_057084925.1. Taxonomy (NCBI): domain Bacteria; kingdom Pseudomonadati; phylum Pseudomonadota; class Gammaproteobacteria; order Pseudomonadales; family Perlucidibacaceae; genus Perlucidibaca; species Perlucidibaca sp. The sequence goes on from NZ_JBXMRC010000007.1 coordinate 13,658, forward strand.
CACCACACGGTATTGGGGTCATTGGGGGATGGCACGCCGACATGAATCGCGGCACGCCCAGCGCTTTCCACATACAGCAGGTTGCCCGCCTCGGCCGGCGCTTTCGCCATGAGCTGTGCCGCCGGCGACTTCACACTGTCACGCAGGCCCTGCACGGTGCCCTGCCAAAGCGGCGAACAGGCCGCGCTGGCATACGCGCCCAGTAAAACTCCCGCGAGGCGCATCATGAGGCGAATAGTCATGGCTTAGTTTTCGTTACGAATATTTTGTGCTGTGTTCAACAGGCTCGCCGAGGGGAAGAGCTGGCTTAAGAAACGGTTCCAACGGCTGATTTGTGCCGTGCCCACATACACCACATCCGACGGCTTGAGCTGGAAGCTCGCCGACAGCGCCAAGGCCGTGGGTGAGTCACTGTCTAAGGTAAAGATAGTGGTGACCGCGCCGGGGCGACCCGCCGGGCTGGTGTCACGAATCACATAGACCGCTTCGGACTTCGAGGTTTCCTGACGCAGACCGCCGGCCGAGCTCAGGGCATCGGCAAGGCTAATGCCAGTGGTTTTAAAGGCCAAGGCGCGCTGCTGCTGCAGCTCACCCATCAAATACACCTTGCGACGATCGTTGTAAGGAATATAGAGCTCGTCGTTGTGCTTGAGGTAGATGCGGCTAGCGCTGGAGCTGTCCAGACCTAAGGTTTCAATGTTGATGGGGTAGGTCACGCCATCACGCTTCAAAATAAGGCCCGACAAATCAGCGTCGGTGGTGCTGACTTCGCCGCGACCAATAGCTTCCGTCAGCGACAAGGGTACGGTGGTAATTTCCAGCGGCTGCGAGCGACGGAAAGCGCCACCCAAGTAGACTTTTTGACTGCCGTAACGGCTGACGGACACATCCAACTGGGGGCTTTGCAAGACTTTGGTGAGGCGCTGCGTGAGCGTGGTGCGCACTTCATCGAGCGTGAGGCCCGTTACTTTCACTACCCCGGCAAACGGGTAAAAAATAGTGCCATCGGGGCGAACCACACGCCCTGCCTGCTCTGGATTGGTGCTGGTCGTGCCCGTGAGCATCAGCTCAGGCTGATTCCAGATGGTGACATTCAAAATATCGCCAGCACCAACACGGTAATCCGCCGGCTTGTGCGCTAGCAGTTCGCTCGGTACTTGTGCTGCAGCTTGGTCAGCGGCTTGCAGTTGCGCCATCAATTTACTGGAGATGGGCAGTACTTGCACATCGGCATCGTCACGAAAGAAGGCGTTCGGCGGGTTCACGGATTGACCCGGTGCCAGTACACAACCGCTGCTCACCATCGCCAATACCACGGGAACTGCCCAGCGAACTGCTACTTTCATGCGCTAAATCCTTTAATTTGAAACCTATTCATCACAAACAACAGAGGCATGTGGTTACGCACATGCCTCTGTTTTCACCACATACTGCTTAGTTCAGAACTGGCGCAACAGTACCGGTGGTGCCCGACGAACCGCCGTTGTTCGCGGCAACCACGGCCAGCGTGGCAACGCCTGCCGTGATAGCGATCACGGTGAAGGTGCCGCCCATGGCTGTCACCACGGAACCAACGGTCCAGCCGCTTTGAGCAGCCGTGGACACTGTGGCTTCAGCCACAGCAGCGTGAGCGCCGGTAACCGACAGAGCGGCTGCGAGAGCAATCATTTGCAACTTTTTCATCTTCAATCTCCTTGGTGTGCGCAAAAGTATTCGCCAAACAAGACAAGCCGATGACAGCATTAACTTGTGGCGACGGCAACGGGCGCAGTCGCTACCAATGCCACGCATTCAAGCAAATTGCAGGCCACAAATCAATCGGCTTTCTATATTTGCGGCCTTCCATCGTCTGGGCGTTGTGGTGCTGAAGCAGCCAGTCACGACCGGCGCGTTTTAAAAAAGGCCTGTAGCTGCGCTTTGGCCTCCGCCGCCAGCACACCGCCCTGCCAGGCAAAGCGATGATTGAAATAGCCCGACTCTGGCGCCATGAGCTGGCGTGCGCTCTGCAAGGAGCCCGCTTTCGGTTCACTGGCAGCAAACACCACGCGCTTCAAGCGCGCATGGACCAGTGCCCCGACGCACTGGGTGCAAGGCTCCAAGGTGACAAACAGGCTGCAACCCTCCAGCCGGTAATTTTGTAGCGCCTGCGCCGCTGCGCGAATGGCGACCACTTCGGCATGGGCGGTGGGATCGTGGGTGGTGATGGGTTGATTATGCCCACGGGCAATGACGGTCTCGCCATCGGGCGCGACGATCACCGCACCGACCGGGACTTCGCCTTTGCCCGCGGCAATTTCGGCCTCGGTGAGAGCGAGGCGCATGAAGTGCTCGTCTGAACGGGTAAAGTCTTCGCTAAGTAACTTGGCTTCAAACATGCTGACGAATGTGTTTCGCGAAATCTCGGAAATCATTTAAGTGCTCGCGAGCAATAGCAAACACGATTTCCCAACGAATGGCATCGTAGCTGTGTACCGCGAGATTGCGAAAACCAACCGCTTTTCGCAGACGCATCGAGAGCGCTTCTGAAATGATATTCAAATCGGCGAGTGCTTCGAATGCCTTACCCATGGTATCTGGACTTGGTGCCTGTTTAGCGGCCAATACCATTAACGCCATATCGACACTGATCTGTACCGCGCGACTTAAATTCAGCACGACCACATCTTGCGCGTCCAAATCGGTCAGCAAATCGTCCAGCAAGACCGGACATCGCGCCTCAATGCGAGCCAAGCAGCGCTGAAGCGAATCCAATTTACTATTGATTACTTGAGCCATGCTTTCTGCCGCTCTTGGTGCAGGCGAGCCACATAGGGCATAAAGTCTTCCATGTCATACACATGCTTTTGCATGATGCTGGCGTAATCTTCCGTGCTGCCGTGCAAGCGAATACCCGTATGAAGAATCTGCCCGCGCAGTGGCTCGCCTACCGTACGCAAGTCGATTAAATCAATGGCGCGACCGGTGGCTAACGTCAGCAGCTCAATCAATTCTTGACGTTTCGCCGAGCAAAGCGGCTGGGCCAATTGCACAGCAATATCCAAGTCACTGTCGAAATGTAAGGCATTGCGCGCCGCCGAGCCAAACACGATGACAGTGCTGACACCTTGCGCCACTAATGCCGGCAATAGCGCTCGAACAGCTTGCAAGGTAGCGTTTTCTTTGGCTTGACCAGACTGTGACATGACTGAAACCACCCTATAGATTTCAGTCATACTAAGGCCTGTGACTTAGCACCACAAGAAAACGCTTATTCCCACTCAATCGTGGCCGGCGGCTTGCTGCTCACATCATAAGCCACGCGCGAAATGCCGCTGATCTCGTTGATGATGCGGTTGCTGACCTTCTCCAGCAGCTCGTAGGGCAGATGCGCCCAGCGCGCGGTCATGAAGTCGATGGTCTCGACGGCACGCAGCGACACCACCCACTGGTAGCGACGGCCATCACCAACAACGCCGACCGACTTCACCGGCAGAAACACGACAAAGGCTTGCGAGGTCTTGTGGTACCAGCCGGCCGCGTGCAGCTCTTCGAGGAAGATGTGGTCAGCTTCGCGCAGGATGTCCGCGTATTCCTTTTTCACTTCGCCGAGGATGCGCACGCCCAGGCCGGGGCCGGGGAACGGGTGGCGATAGACCATGTCATAAGGCAGGCCGAGGGCAAGGCCGAGCTTGCGCACTTCGTCCTTGAACAGCTCGCGCAGGGGCTCGACCAGCTGCATCTTCATGTGCTCGGGCAGGCCGCCCACATTGTGGTGCGACTTGATGACATGGGCCTTGCCGGTCTTGCTGGCCGCCGACTCGATGACATCTGGATAGATCGTGCCCTGGGCCAGCCAGTTCACGCCGCCGGCCGCGAGCTTGGCCGACTCGCGATCGAAAACATCGATGAAGGTGTTGCCGATGATCTTGCGCTTGGCCTCCGGGTCAGCCACGCCGGCGAGCTTGCCGAGAAACTCAGCTTCGGCATCGACGCGGATGACCTTGACGCCCATGTTCTGCGCGAACATGGCCATGACCTGATCGCCCTCGCCCTTGCGCAGCAGACCGTTGTCGACAAACACGCAGGTGAGCTTGTCACCGATGGCCTTGTGCAGCAGCGCGGCGACCACGGAGGAGTCGACACCGCCGGACAGGCCGAGCAGCACCTGGTCATCGCCCACTTGGGCCTTTACGCGGCGGATGGCGTCTTCAGCGATGTTTTCGGGGGTCCACAGTGCCTGCGTCTGGCAGATATCGTGGACGAAGCGCTGCAGCATCGCACCGCCCTGCTTGGAGTGCGTGACTTCCGGGTGGAACTGCACGCCGTAGAAATCGCGAGCTTCGTCGGCCATCGCGGCGATGGGGCAGCTTGGGGTGGACGCGGTGATGCGGAAGCCATCAGGGATGGCGACGACTTTGTCGCCGTGCGACATCCAGACATCGAGCAGCGATTCACCGTCAGCGTTGCGACGGTCATGCAAGTCGCCGAAGAAGGCATCGTGACGGGTGTCCGCGCTGTTGTTGGTGGCTTGAGCGAGGTCGGACTCGACGGTGACTTCGGCATAGCCGAACTCGCGGATGTCCGAGCCTTCCACGCGGCCGCCGAGCTGTTCGGCCATAGTCTGCATGCCGTAGCAAATGCCCAGCACCGGCACGCCCAGCGTGAACACGGACTCCGGCGCGCGCGGGCTGCCGGCCTCGGTGACCGACTCCGGGCCGCCCGACAGGATGATGCCCTTGGGCGCGAAGGCACGAATTTCATCGTCCGTCATGTCGAAGGCGCGCAGCTCGCAATACACGCCGAGCTCGCGCACGCGGCGGGCGATGAGCTGGCTGTACTGGGAGCCGAAATCGAGGATAAGCAGACGGTGGGCGTGTATATCGTGGGTCATGTTACGGATCTCAACCGACGCGGTAGTTCGGAGCTTCTTTGGTGATGGTCACGTCGTGCACATGCGATTCCTTCATGTCGGCCGAGGTGATCTTCACGAACTTGGGCTTGCTGCGCATGTCTTCGATATTGGCCGAGCCGGTGTAGCCCATGCTCGAACGCAGACCGCCGAGCATCTGGTGGATGATCCCGCTCATGGGGCCCTTGTAGGCGACGCGACCTTCGATACCTTCCGGCACCAGCTTCTCGACGCCCGCCGAGGCATCCTGGAAATAGCGGTCAGCCGAGCCGCCGCCGCGCTGCGCCATGGCACCGAGCGAACCCATGCCGCGATACGCCTTGTAGTAGCGGCCCTGGAATAGCTCGACCTCGCCCGGCGCCTCTTCGGTACCGGCGAGCAACGAACCGACCATGATGCAACTGGCACCGGCGGCGATAGCTTTGGCGATGTCGCCGGAGAAGCGGATGCCGCCGTCGGCAATGAGCGGGATACGGTTGTTCAGCGCACGGGCCACGAGGTCGATGGCAGAGATCTGCGGTACGCCAATACCGGCGACGATGCGCGTGGTGCAGATCGAGCCCGGACCGATGCCGACCTTGACGGCATCCGCACCGGCTTCCAGCAGCGCCAGCGCGGCTTCACCGGTGGCGATGTTGCCGCCGATAACCTGCATGTTGGGGTAATGCTCTTTAATCCAGCGCACGCGGTCGATGACGCCCTGGCTGTGGCCGTGAGCGGTGTCGACTACGAGCACGTCAACACCGGCTTCGATCAGCGCTTCGACGCGGGCCGGAGTCTCAGCACCGGTACCGACAGCAGCGCCAACACGGAGACGACCATGGGCGTCCTTGGACGAGTTCGGAAAACGCTCGGCCTTCTGGAAGTCATTGACCGTGATCAGACCCTTGAGACGGAAGTCATCATCGATGACCAGCACTTTTTCGATGCGGTGTTCGTGCAGCAAGGCTTTGATACGCTCGGGCGACTCGCCCTCCTTCACCGTGACCAGCTTGTCTTGCGGTGTCATGATCGCCGACACCGGCAGATCCATGCGCGTTTCAAAGCGCAAATCGCGGCTGGTCACAATGCCAACCACTTGGTCGCCCTGCATGACTGGCACGCCGGAGATGCGGTTAGCCTGCGTCAGCTCGATCAGCTCACCGACCGTGGTCTTGGGGCTGACGGTGATCGGGTCTTGCACCATGCCAGCTTCGAATTTCTTCACGCGGCGAACTTCGGCGGCTTGAGCGGCAATGTCCATGTTCTTGTGCAGAATGCCAATGCCGCCTTCCTGCGCCATGGAAATGGCCATGCGCGCTTCGGTGACGGTATCCATGGCCGCGGAGACCAGCGGCACATTGAGCTGGATGCCTCGAGTGAGCTGGGTTTTTAAGCAGGCATCCTTAGGCAGCACGTTGGAGTATGCGGGCAGCAGCAAGACGTCATCAAAGGTCAGGGCTTCTTGAACGATGTCGAGCATGGCGCTACTCCATAGGGCTTACGAAATTAGCCGCACAGTATAACGATTTCAGTCGATCCCGTCAGGTGGGCTGCGCATACCGACGCGCGAAAGCATCAACAAATCCACCTCACCGCGCGCAATATAGTAAGTATCTGGCGGCAACTCCTGCGGCTGACGATACACAGTCTGCTGAAACTGCTGCGCTAAATCACAAAGCACGCCAAACATGGGCGACTTAGGATTAGCGCGATACTGCATATACCTTAGATAAGAGTTCGGCTGACTCTCCAGCGGCTTTGCCTCAATCAACTGCACACTTAACAAGTTGTGTATCTCTCGCTGCAAGCCGCCCATACCAGCATGCGATAAGCGCAACAAATCCGTTTGGCGATACCAAATGCTGGGCTCCTGAAAAAACACCAACAACAGTATCTGCCGAGCCCGTGGAAACAGCGCATCCGCCACCGACCGGCGCGGGGTTATCATGAGCTCATAAGACGTTGGCTCGCGATGCACCCGCCGCGGCGGCACATGCAATTGACTCAAATCAAATAAATGCCAAGGCTCAGTGGAATCCCTAATAATTCGCATGCGTTCGGCTTTCCTCAACGCACGCTGCCTCATTTTCAGTTGGTAATAACTATTAATAGGGCCTGTGGAGTCTGTGGACCAATCGGGGTTTATGACTAAACCATAGGGTTTGTCTGTCACGGCGGTGCTCCTTGCTTGCCTAGGGGTACCGTCAAGTTTTAGACCACAAAAGTTGAGTTCGCTAGGCTCCCTGTGTTGGTTTGCACGTATCCAGAACCCCAAAATGCGGTGATTAGTAATTACTCACCGCATTTTGGGGTTCTGGATGAGTCCGCAAAGACACTCCTCCCCGCCGCCGCCTATACTTGCACTCACCCAATGAACCGTTTGAGTGCCCGCCATGTCTGCTCCACCGTCCGTGCTGACCGTCAGCCAATTGAACGGCAGTGTTCGTGAGTTGCTGGAATTTAATTACGGGCGAATTTGGCTACGCGGCGAACTGTCTAATGTGTCGGCACCCAGTTCTGGGCACCTGTATTTCACGCTGAAAGATGATCAAGCACAGGTGCGCGCCGCCATGTTTAAAGGCGCACGCACCGCAGCGAGGTTGCAACAGCCTCCGCAAAATGGGCAACAGGTGCTGGTGCGTGCTCGCGTTAGCCTTTATGCGCCGCGTGGCGACTATCAACTGTTGGTAGAGCATCTCGAAGATGCGGGGCTGGGCGCCCTGCAACAGGCTTATGAGATGCTGAAAGCGCGCCTTGCGGCTGAAGGCTTATTTGCGGCAGAGCGCAAACGCCCACTCCCCGCGAACCCACGCGGGGTTGCCGTGCTGACCTCACCCAGCGGGGCGGCCGTGCGGGATATTCTGCAGGTGTTAAAACGGCGTGCGCCTGGCCTGCCCGTGACCCTGATTCCAGTGCCCGTGCAAGGCACTGAAGCCCCGCCTGCCATTGTGGCGGGCTTAACGCTACTGAAGTCCCTGTTTGAAAACGATTTCCGAGATGCCCAAGGGCAGCGTATTCCGCCCTTTGATGTGGTGATTGTGGCTCGTGGCGGTGGATCGCTTGAGGATCTCTGGGCCTTCAACGATGAAGCTGTCGTTCGCGCCTTAGCGGACATGCCGGTACCCGTGGTGAGCGGTGTTGGGCACGAAATTGATTTCACCATTGCCGATTTTGTGGTGGACGTTCGTGCCCCTACCCCGTCGGCGGCGGCCGAGCTCGTCAGCCCAAATCAACAACAGTGGCGGGAGCAAGCCAAGTCGGCCAAGGCGCGACTGCTCAATGCCTGGCAGCGCGACCATCAGCGCCGTCAATTAGCCCTTCACGTCGTGCAACGGCGCTTACGCAGTCCGGCTCGACAATTACTGGATCAGCGTCAGCGTTTAGACGAATTGGAATTACGCCTCACACGCCAGCTTCGACAGTTGTTGACACAGCGCCGGGAGCGACTGCAACAACGCATCCTCCGCTTAAAAGCACGTGATCCTGCACGGCAATTACCCGCGCTCGCGCAACGGGTATCGACGCTACAGCAGCGCGCAGTGCGCGCGATACAGCAGCGCTTACAGCAACGCCAACAGCATTTGCATAATCTGATGCAACGCGCCCATTCGGTGAGTCCGCTCGCCGTGCTATCACGTGGCTATGCGATTATTTCCTGTCAGGACGGTAGCGTACTCCGCGACGCAACACAGGTTCGCGTGGGTGATGTTGTGCGTGCAAAACTAAATGCAGGCGAAATCTCCGCATCCATCACGGCAATTCATGCCACTGCTTTTGAGAATCCCAAATGACGGTCAAGATGAACTCGCAACAGACTGGAACCTTGCGTCTTGGCGCACTCCTACTTGGCAGTTGGCTACTATCCAGCTGCGCCACCGTTCAAGCGCAAGCCGATCAGACGGTGGTGAATGGTGGACTTTGGTCTGTACCGGTGTCGGCCGAGGTATTGACACAAGCGGCACAGGGCAACCCGCTACGATATCAAGACCGTCCCGTTTGGGTGGGTCTCGTCAACAATCAACCCACGGCAATGATCGGCATAGGTCTTAGCGACATCGGCACTCAGCAGCTGGTCAATCATCGGGGTGAGCTCATTGCAGCAACCACGGTGCGCGAGCGGGCGTATGCAGAGCAGCATCTTAAGCTCACACAAACGCAATATGTGACGCCCAACATCGAGCAAAACGCCCGGTTTGAGCGCGAAGCGGCGGAACAAAAAGCGGCATATCGGGTGTATAGCGGGCAAACTGCCGCCCAATGGCCCGTCTTCCAGTGGCCGCTGCATGGCCGTGTGAGCAGTGAGTTTGGTTTACGTCGTTTCTTTAATGGCGAGCCACGCGCGCCCCACTTAGGTATTGATATTGCTGGCAAACAAGGCACGCCGGTGCTGGCACCTGCAGAGGGCACCGTCGCGTTAATCGGTGATTATTTCTTTAATGGCCGTACCGTGATTATTGATCACGGTCAGGGGCTGTTTTCTATGCTTTGTCACTTCAGCGACATTCAGGTGACGGAGGGGCAGCAGGTAACACAGCGAACGGTTGTAGGGTTGGTGGGTGCCACCGGGCGAGCGACTGCCCCGCATTTACACTGGACCGTGAGCCTTAACGACAGCCGCATTAACCCGGCCATTCTGTTGCCAGCACAGAAAAAGAACTGAGTCAGTGAACGCGAAGCAGCGGCGTTAACACACTGAGTAACTGCCGCCCTCTTACGGGCTTGATCAGCACCGGATCCAGACCCGCTGCCTGATACTTAGCGAGGTATTTGTCATCATCGTGAGCGGTGATGACGACCACCGGCCCCTGCAACGCGCAGGCGCTAGGCGGTAATGCTTGCATGGCCTGCCACCAAGATACCGCGTCGTAATCGGGCAATTCACCGTCCAACAAAATCAAATCCCAACTCGCTTGAAGCGCCTGCAGGCCTTCATGGCCGGTGGCTACCGCGGTCAGTTCAACGCCCCAGGACTGCAATAGACTGGTCATTAGGTGCGTACTAACCGGGTCGTCTTCAATCAACAAAATGCGTCTTTTTACCCAATGTCGTTGAGCTTCGCTCAAGGCTTCATCGCTCAAACCGTCGAGCTGATCGCTCGTGGTCGCCAACGGGTTATTGCGCAAGCTGATCTCCAGTGCGCGTGCCGCATCGCGTGCTGATCGCACGTAGGTTTGCTGCTCGTCATCCAGGTTGGTGGTGTCGAGCAATTCCAGCAAGCCACTGACCCCATGGAGCGGCGTGCGCACATCGTGGGACCATTTACCCCAGCGCAACTGCAACGCCTGCTCTGTGCGCCAGTGCTTATTCGCTTGGCGCATCAAATCTTGGCTAATTAAACGTTGCCGTTGCGCGTCGTAATCCAGCAAGGCATATCGTGCCAACACGCGCTCAGAGATGCCCCACGCTAGGGCCAATGTCAGCAGCAAGACGCAGAGGGCCAGCAGTGTCACTTGCAATAATACCGTGCGTTCACGCTGCTCAATGATGGTCGTGCTGACCCAAAGCTGAACTTCCCCTAAGCGTTCTGCATCCTCCTGTATCGGCTCACCCGCCAGCCAATCGTTGGGATCAACCGTCGCTTTGGGCACCACCACCAAGGCACGATACTGACGTAGTTCATCATCCGCTAAGAGGGACTGTGAAGACATTTTGCCCTGATGCAGCCACAATTGGCCCTGTGCATCAAACACACGAATAGCCGCCACTTCAGGCCGGCGGATGACACGCTCGATACCTGCACTCATCAAATCTTGCTGATTCGACATCAGCGCGTAGTCCGCGCTAGCAGCCAATTGATCCGCTGTTTGCTGCGCTGAAATATCGAGACTTTTTAGGTCATCCTGTAAGCGGATATTCGTGGTCGTGCCTAATACCAACACCATGACCACTAAGGCGGGCACTAAGGCCAGTAGCAAAACCGCCATTCGTAACTGCTGCTGGCTGAGTCGAATTTGTTGACTCATGGCTGAGCCTCACGAAGTAAGTCAGGCGTTAAATAAAGCCCCAGTGAACGTGCGACTTGTGGGTTAAGTATTGGCTGAAACTGCTCTACCGTCTTGGACTCTCCAAGCCGACCGGATTTTTGCCAACGCTCAACGCGCGCAATTAACTCCGCAATCAGTGCCGACTTGGGAACAGCCATCGTCGCCACGGCACCGGCACTCACAAAGGCGGGGCTGGGCCCAATCAATGCCTTTTGATGCCGGTAGGCGGTGAGCAAAATCAGTTTTGCTGTATCGCGGTTAAACAACGTCTCGTCGTTAGTGGCCACAAAAATATCGACCTGCTCCGATGCTTCCGCGATGGCGCGCGCCGTGATGGGTGGTGACAAAAATAAGGGCACTAAGGTTATGCCCTCCGACCTCATACCTGCAGCAAGCGTGTCTATTTGTCGCGTCTGGCTCAATTGCGCGTCACGATCCAACCCTCGGCGAGCAATCACTCCCACACGTTTAGCTAACGGCATAACACGTCGTGCCAGGCGCACTTGCTGGAGGAGTGGCGGCCCCCAAATCAAGGCCGAATCGTGTGCGCGAGTGAGATTGTGTTGCGTCAGCGAGGAGGTCAGCCGCAGGATGGGTTCACGTTTTTCCGCGGTCAGCAATCGATCATAAGCATCAGCATGCCACGCGATATGGAGCTGCGTGTCTGCACCCGCAGGCTCGGGCTGCCAATCGATCTGTGATTGCGTTGCGCGCAACTGTTGCACTACCGCAACAGGAGCTCCCCACAAACCGACTCGGGTCATGGCGTGTGTGTTGACCGAAAAAAAGCACGCAATCATCGCGCAGGAGAAGGCCACGCATCGCTGCCAATTACGCGGCTCTCTCTCTCTGCTGCCTGCAATCATCCTTGATAGCCTAGTCAGAATTAATATCGCCAGCCGACGCTGGCCCAAATTCGCTGCGGCGAATCCACACCGTTGTCTCGCCTCAACTCAGCATCACGCGTCAGGCGAACTTGAGCCGTCAGCCCTAAATCTAAGGTCTGTTTTTCGGACACGCGCAGCACATGCCCAACGTGGGCGTCGAGTCGGTCAAAAAACAGGTCTTTATTCAAGTTATTGTAAAAACCGTAAGCCAAAGAACCTCGCCAGCCATTGGGGTCATACCATGCCCAAATGGCGCTACCACTGTGCGTGGGTACGAAATCCGTATTCTCATTACCCCGATCTGAAGGCTTATTCACGCGCAAATACGCGTAGTTCAATTGCACACGCTGGAAGGTTGAAGGCCGCCACTCGGTACTGACCTCCGCGCCCCGCATCAGATAGTACTCATAGTCGCTGATGATGAAATCATCAATCTCCAGCTGGTTGCGTGTGAGGTCCAGCTCGTCGCGAAACAAGCGCACATCTAGGCTGATAGGCAGACTTTGATACTGGGCAAAATAACTCAATTCGTTGGAGCGGATTCGCTCTGTTTTAGCGCTACCGTCGGCTTTAGCTGACTGGAAAAAAACTCCGTCGTAGGCACTTTGGGAGCGGTCATCCGTGGTGGCATAGTAGCGCGCATCGAACTGGCTCTCGGCAATGTCCGGCGTGCGCACAGCACGTGAGTGGATGGCGCGCAGCACCTGGTTCGGTTTGAGCTGCCACGACAACGCCACCCGCGGCGAAAAATTCTCACCGGACTGATCATCACGCTCAGCTGCAGCGCCCACATTCAGCAGCCACTGATCACTCAAACGCCACTCGGCATGACCAAAGCCAGACGTCACGGCGTTTTCTGCATCACCATTGAGGAAGTTTCTGGAGCTTGCCTGAGACTGACTCAGGTTCGCCCCCAACACCACGCGCAACGACGGCAATGGCAACCACAGGTCACTCACTTCCAGCTCAACACGCTGTTCGCGATAATCTTGATTGGTGGTGTAGTTGCGCAGATCGGTGTAATTGCGATCCGCCAAACGCAAGCAAACCGAGCGTAGCCGGGCATTGGTCAGTACGTCAGGACTAGCACAGGTCATGGCGGGGTCATCGGCGAAGCGATTGGCCAGCGCTTTGTCCTGCGCAAACAGCGCCGTTAACTCGGGCGACACCACCAAATAAGGGATGCGCACATACCAAGGCTCATCCCGCCTCAGCGTATTCACGTTCGCTTTCAAGTTGAGTCTATGCTGGCTATTCAAGGGCTGATCCCATTGCACGCCAGCGTAGCCTGTATCTAAGGTAGCGACCGGTAGCTCACGGTAAATGGAGGTGTCATTTCGCCTTGCCTGCTCGGCCACCATGCGTGAAAAGCCCGCCGACAGTGTGAGTAAGCCATCGTTAACTGTCGTGTATTGGCCTTTGCCATAGCCTCCGTCCACCACTTTATCGTCTTTGAATGGCGTTTTTTTCCGGGCATTTATATCGAAGCCTGTGTCTTCGCGGTGAAACAGCGACCACGCCCAGTCGCCACCCAGTCCGTGCAGCGATAAGCGGGCAAATCCGTCACGAATTTGATCGTCGCCCGCCCTCACCAAAAGTTCGGCATTCGGCACTTCTTGCACATTGCGCGTGATGATATTGACCACGGCAAAAAAACTGTTGGCGCCATACGTCGCGGAGTTGGGGCCACGCACGACCTCAATACGCTCGATGTCTTCGACATCCAACGGCAGGCCAATCCAATCCACGCGCGCCAAAGCTGCTTCATAAATGGATCGCCCGTCGACGAGCACTTGCATGCGCCGCGCACCATCAGCGGATGTGCCGTGATAGCCCACAAACGCCTCAGAACCTGACTCACGTCCAACCACCATGCCAGGGACTAAGCGCAAAATGTCCGGCAGCTCACGCGTGCCAAGGGCACGAATCATGGCGCGATCAATCACGGTAATAGATGCTGGCGTATCCAGGACGGATTGAGCCAATCGGGTCGCAGAAATAACCGTGGGAATCGCCACGGCATTCCGGTCGAAGCCCAGTTCATCAGCACTCAGTGACACCCATGGACAGACCATGAATGCCACAATACAGGGCCTCAATAACCGTTTAGCGCGACTTGCGTTCACGCTTCTTATGCTTCTGAACAAAGCGCCGACGGCGCTCAGATTGCGCTTCCGTGAGTTTATTCACACGATCCTTAAACGGGTTATCACTGGTCTTGAATTCCAGCTGAATCGGCGTTCCCTGCAGGCGTAAGTGCTTACGAAACACATTTTCGAGATAGCGCTTATAGTCTTTAGGAACCGACTCCGTTTGGTTGCCATGGATGACAAACAGCGGTGGGTTCGAGCCGCCCATGTGGGCATAACGCAGCTTAATACGACGACCAGAAACCAGCGGTGGCTGATGTTGCTCAATCGCATCGGCCAAGAGCTGTGTGAGCTGACTGGTCGGCACTTTAATCATCGCCGATTCGAACGCGCGCTGAATGGACGGGTACAAATCACCAACAGCCGTGCCAAATTTCGCGGAGATGAGGTGGATTTTCACAAACGGAATAAAGTCGAAGCGCAACTGCATATCGGTCTTTAGCGTCTGCCGCTCATAGTCAGTCATGCCATCCCATTTGTTAATCGCAATGACGATGGAGCGACCCGCTTCCAGCGCAAAGCCCAGCAGATTGAGATCCTGATCCACAATGCTCTCGTGCGCATCCATGACCATGACCACCACATGCGCATCTTTAATGGCTTGCAGGGTCTTAATCACCGAGAACTTTTCAACCACTTCATCAATGCGACCACGACGACGAACACCGGCAGTGTCGATCAGCGTGTAGCGCTGGCCTTGGCGCTCGTAGGGAATGTAGATGCTGTCTCGCGTGGTGCCAGGCATGTCGTAAACGACCACACGGTCTTCACCGAGCAGGCGGTTGACCAGCGTCGATTTACCGACATTCGGACGGCCGATGATCGCAATTTTGATGCCCGCTTCAGGGTCATCAACCTCTTCCTCATCTTCCGGATAGTCAATGAGTACGGCCTGAATCATCTGCGTGATGCCACGGCCGTGACTGGCCGCAATACCGTGCAATTCGCCAAAACCCAAGGCATGGAAGTCCGCCAAGGCGACTTCTTCCTGAATACCATCAATTTTATTAACGACGAGGTGTACGCGCTTACTCAGTGAGCGAAGTTCTGTGGCGATTTGCGTGTCGGATGGCGTAAGCCCCGCACGCGCATCGACCAGAAACAGCACGATTTCTGCTTCTTCGATGGCTAAGCGCGATTGCTCTGCCATCGGGGCATCAATGCCCTGCTCTGATTCACCAATACCACCGGTGTCGATCACAATGAACGATTTGTTTTCGTTCTTGGCGTCGCCGTATTTGCGATCACGGGTGAGGCCAGGCAAGTCAGCAACCAGCGCATCGCGGCTACGCGTGAGCTGGTTAAACAGCGTGGATTTGCCGACATTAGGGCGCCCTACAAGGGCAATAACAGGTTTCATCTCAAATTCTCAAAGCCGGCAAACAGCCGGTTACAGCTTCATGTCCCAGGCACGCAGGGTGCCATCAACCGTCAGCGTTAACAGTTGCGGCGCATCCACCATCACGCTCATGAGCGGATCGCGGGCGGCGCGTTCACGGCCACGCACGGCGCCGTCGACAGGACTAAACATATGCAGATAACCTTCGCTATCGCCAACCACTACCAACCCTCGCCAAATCACCGGCGCGAGCAATTTGCGGCCTTTCAACGACTCTTGCTTCCACACCAATGCACCGGTAATGCGATTCACTGCTGCCAGTGTGCCATCCACATCCACTGCATAGACTTGCGCATTGTCCACGCCAACGCTCTGCGTGGTGGAAACATTGAGCTGCCAGCGGCGACGGACTTGCTGTGTGTCGGTTGCGGTTAATTGCGACTGAAAGCCTGCGGTGTAGAGCGTGCCATTACTGTCGAGAACGAGATCGCCATCAATATCCATGAGCCGTTCAATTTCACCGCGACCGCGCGAGTTAGTCACGCGCGTTTGCCAGATCGGCAGGCCAGTCGCGAGATCGAGCTGATACAAATCGCCTTGACCACTGACCGCATAAAGCTTGTCATTGCTGATCACCGGCGCAGCATTGCCACGCAGCGACAGAGGCGGCACTGGCGTATCAAACTGCCAGCGACGCTTGCCCGTAGTGCGTTCAAAGACTTGCACACGGCCATCTAAGGTTTGCACCACGACGACTTTTGCGTTGATGCGCGGGGTGGATAACAACGCCGAACCGAGCGGCGCGCGCCAAACCGGTTTGCCGTTTTTGTTGTTGATGGCGAGTAGATCACTTTGGTCTGTACCCACGATCAGCAAGTCATCGTCTACGGCGACGCCACCCGTAACGCCATCGGTGAGCTTGATTTCCCAACGCTCAGTACCAGACGCTCTGCCAATGGATTTCACCACCCCGTTACGGCTCGCCACATAAATGGCTGGCGCTTGAACGGCTGGCTCCAAAGACAACGCCTCACCACCCGCACCATTCCCGATGCTGACCGACCAGCGATCTTCGATGTTAATGGCCTTTTCGGGCAGACGAGGCAATTCTCCTGCTTTTAAGGGGGCAGCCACGGCAGGCGCAGCCGCTTCGCCCGAAGGCAAGCTGCTGCAAGCACTAATAGCGGACACTAAAGCCGCCAGCAGCAAAGGCTTCAAGACCCCTAAGGTCTTTCCGTTAGTGCTCATGGAGAGACTCCCGAGTCTGAATCGCTGGCACGCTTAGCCGGCGTTAAGCCCACATCGGCCAATTTCAAATCCAATACGGGACGCGCTTCATCACGCGCAGCCAAGGCGGCATCGGCAGCCGCATAGGCTTTCCCTGCAGCATCGCGCTGACCTTGTAGCAAGAGGATGTCGCCGCGGACTTCAGCCACTAACGGTGCTGCTGCAACGTCATCACCGAGCTCATCCAAGACCGCCAAGGCCGCGGGATATTGCTTACGGGCGGCCAATACACGCGCGAGTCGGGTCTTAGCCAACAGCGTAATTTCAGCCGATGGCTTCAATTCAATCGCCGCACGCAATTGCTTTTCAGCGGCAGCGAGATCACCCGTATCAACTGCACGCTTGGCCAATAAAAGCGCCGCATCCACCGCATAAGGCGTGCTGGCATATTCATTGATCAATTGCTGACCCAAGCGCTGAACATCGGTATTGGCTGCTTTGTCTTCGGTATTCACCGCTAATCGCTGCATGGCCGTAGCCATTTGCTGCTGCAAGGCTTGGGCTTCGCTAGCCGCTTCTAACTGGCTCGACGTCCAATAACGCCAGCCTGAGAAACTCAGTAAAACGACCGCCACCGACAGCAACAATGGCGTGCCGTAACGAGCCCACCACGTTTTCAATTGATCTAGCGTTTCGTCTTCGTTATAGCTCACAACCTACCCCTCATTAATCAGTCTTATGCCCAAACCTGCTGAATGTGTTCAGCAGCATCCGACATTGCACAGGAAATTTGTTCGCGATCCACGCGCAGCCATTTAATTCCCACCGTATTCGTCGTGACCTCGGCCTCACCGACAATTAATGCCAGTTGTGCGCCGGATTTATCGGCCTTACGAAATTGCGATTTAAAGCTGCCACCGCCGCAGTTATACACGATACGCAACGCGGGTAATGCATCCCGCAGTTGCTCGGCCAGACAAATCGCATGCTGGGCCGTCCCCTCGCCCAGCGCCAGCACCATGACATCGGCTTCCACACTTTCACTGACGGGATGCACCGCATCCAGCAATAACACCAGCCGCTCTAGGCCAATGGCAAAGCCCACGGCAGGCGTTGCTTGCCCGCCCAGCTGTGCCACCAATCCATCATAACGACCCCCGGCACAGACAGTACCCTGTGAGCCCAGCGCCGTTGTCACCCACTCAAAAACGGTTTTATTGTAGTAATCCAGACCGCGCACCAAATTCGAATTGACACGGTAGGTCACACCACACGCATCGAGCTGGGCACACAGGGTCGCAAAGTGTTGGCGTGAGCCCTCATCCAGGTAGTCGCTCAGCTGCGGCGCATTGACCAAGATCGCCTGCGTACTGGCATCCTTACTATCCAAAATGCGGAGCGGATTGGTCGTTAGGCGACGCTGAGAGTCATCATCGAGCTGGGTTCGAAATTGCTCAAGATAGGTCACCAGCGCTTGGCGATAGGCCGCACGGCCTTCGCTTTCCCCGAGGCTGTTGATCTCCAAGGTCACCACATCGGACAAACCGAGCGATTGCCACAAACGCGCCGTCATTAAAATGAGTTCGGCGTCCATGTCGGCGCCAGCCTGACCAAAGGTTTCAACGCCAAACTGATGAAACTGGCGGTAACGACCTTTCTGAGGACGCTCATAGCGAAACATCGGGCCGGTATACCAAAGTTTAGGGCTCTGGTTATGGGTAAGGCCGTGCTCCAAACAGGCGCGGACACACCCTGCCGTTCCTTCAGGTCGCAGCGTGAGTGACTCACCACTACGATCCTCAAAGCTATACATTTCTTTTTCAACGATATCGGTGACTTCACCAATGGCGCGCTTAAAGAGCGGCGTGGGCTCTACAACCGGCAGGCGGATTTCGCGATAACCGTAGCGCTGCATCAAGCTGCGCAATGCAGTCTCGAGCTGCTGCCAGCGAGGGGTCGCCTCGGGCAGAATGTCATTCATGCCACGAATGGCGTTAATACGGCTCATTAAACTTTCTCAGCAAGCGTCGGCTTATTCTGCCGACGCTTTAATAATTAATTTGGCATCAGCAGCGGCTTTGTCGGCCACCTTAGCGCGAACCATAGCCTCAATTTCATCGACCAGATTGTTGGTATCAATCAGGTGGCTTTTTTCGCCGTTGCGATACACCAAGCTTTTCGGCAGCGCACCTACCACGCCGATATCCGCCTCCTTGGCTTCACCCGGGCCATTGACCTTGCAGCCAATGACGGACACATCCATGGGTGTGCGGACATCCTCGAGTCGTGCCTCAAGGGCATTCATAACCCGAATGACATCGAACTCCTGACGCGAACAGCTAGGGCAGGCAATGAAGTTGATGCCGTTGGAGCGAATCCCCAGCGACTTCAAAATATCAAAGCCAACCTTGACCTCGTCCTCTGGCTCAGCCGCCAAGGAAACGCGCAAGGTGTCTCCAATGCCGTTCAAAAGCAGCCCTCCCATCGCGACGGCTGACTTTACTGTTCCCGAACGAAACACACCGGCCTCGGTGAGCCCGAGGTGGAGTGGGTTATCGATTTGCGCGGAGAGCAAGCGATAGGCATCTAAGGTTAGGAAAACATTGGACGCTTTCACACTGACTTTAAACTCATGAAAGTTCAGTCGATCCAGAATATCAATATGGCGCATCGCGGATTCCAGCAACGCCGCGCCCGTAGGTTCACCATATTTCTTCTGTAGGTCTTTTTCCAACGAGCCGGCATTCACACCAATGCGAATTGAAATGCCGTGATGACGCGCTGCCGCTACCACCTCACGCACTTTGTCGTCCGATCCGATATTGCCCGGATTAATGCGTAAGCAATCGACCCCTTGCTCGGCAACTGCGAGAGCAATTCGATGATCAAAATGGATATCTGCTACCAAGGGCACGCCCGGCACTTGCTTGCGGATCTGTCCAAACGCTGCTGCTGCTTCCATTGATGGCACCGACACACGAACAATGTCTGCACCTGCCGTCACACAGCGCTGAATTTGTGCCACCGTCGCTGCCACATCGCAGGTTTCGGTATTGGTCATGGTTTGCACCGTAATCGGCGCATCGCCACCCACAAATAGATTGCCCACCCGAATTTTTCGGGTCAGACGGCGCTTGATCGGCGACTCATGCATGTTTGGCACATCCTCAATCACAACAACGCATTAACTGGGTGTTACGGACTTAAAAATTTAGGGCTTAGGCACGGGTGCCGGCGCTACCGGTGCAAGACGGAAGCTGGCAATTTCGCCACGCGCATACTGCTTCAGGTTCACACCTCGTCCATTACGGCTCAATGACGTGACGTGAACATTTCCAATGTTGATCGAGAATGGCGCTTGCCCTGTCACCGTCACGGCCTGCCCAGCATTTTTTAAGCCATACACCAGCTCCTGACCGGTGGCATCACGCACACTGATCCAGGACTTACCGGTGAAACTAAAATTCAGACTATCAATGCCGGGAGGCGGCGCTACCGATGCTACCGGCTTAATACCAGTGACCGGAGCAGGCGTTGGCGCTACCAGCTTTTGCGCCGGGACTGCCGTCAAGGCAGGCTTAGTGGCAGGAGCAATCGGCTTGCTAGCAGTTGCTGCTGATCCAGACGTAGGTACTAGCGATGCCTGTACTGGAGCTGCGGTTGTGACTTTTGTCGCCGGCGCCGGCACTGATGTCGGAGCTGCTACCGGCACAGGGGGCGGTGTTGGTGCAGCAGCAGGCGCTGGAACGGCCGTTTGCGGTGTCGGCAATGGCGCAGGGGTCGTTGCTGCAGGCGAAGCTGATGCACCGGGCGCAACTGATGTAGCTGCCGCTGGGTCTGTGGCAGGTTGCTCTGTGGTAACAGCACCGACAAGCTCAGAACCTACAGGCGGCGCTGGACTAATGACCTCGGGAGTCACTGGCGCTTCCGGTGGAACTTGTTGTGCCACATCAGCGTCGATATCAATTACGCCGTGATCAGCTAATGGCTCAACGACGTCACTTTTATTACCCTGCCAAAACAATGTGCCCAGCAATAACAGCAGCAGCAGTGCCAATGAACCTAACGATAAAATCTGAGAGATGCTGATTTGCTGCAACAGCGCCATCAGTTTAGGAATGACACTCGGGGCATCACTCGCTCTTCGCGCATTGACTTCCGAATGACCAAAGCTTGCACGCTGCATCGCAGGGCTGGAGCTTGCTAAGACAGGCGCAACAACGATGCCTTTTGAAGCAGCCAGCGCATCGATCTCAGCAATTAATGTGGCACCATCCAAGTGCACCAGCTGTGCATAGCGACGAGCATAACCCCGTGCGAACGCCAAACCGGGCAGGGCAGCAAAATCATCAGCTTCCAATGCCTGTAAATACTTCACTGACAGGTTGGTTTCTGCGTTCACATCGTTCAATGACAAGCCACAAGCTTCTCGCGCCAGCCGAAGCTGCTGGCCCGGCGTTGAGCTAGTGCTATTGCCATTTGCAGATACACTCATTTCGTCTGACGAGCTCACAGAAACCATCCTCAAAAAATTGCTAAATTCAACGCGTTAAACGCGAATAATCTCATTATTGCGCGTCTGTGCCTGCCAGCGCTCAGCGCGACGCGTTCTGTCTTTAACTTGCCCAACTAACTGACCACAAGCGGCGTCAATATCATCGCCCCGCGTGGCACGGATAGTACAGGTGTAACCGGCACGAATCAGCTGATTCTGAAACTCAATAATCTGTGCACGCGGCGTACTGTCATAGGGCGCATGCGGAAAAGGATTAAACGGAATCAAATTAATCTTGCTGGGCACATCACGCAGCAGCTCAATCAACTGAGCCGCATGCTCTGGCTGATCATTGACACCTGCCAGCATGACGTATTCCATGGTCACGCGACGACGCCCTACTTCACTGCCCTGATGGTGCACCAACCAGCGCTTGCACGCCGCCATGAGCTCACTCAGCGGGTACTTTTTGTTAATGGGAACTAGCTCATTGCGCAGCTCGTCATTGGGCGCATGCAATGACACCGCTAACGACACATCGATGGCCTGCGTGAACTTGTCCATCATGGGCACAACGCCCGAGGTGGATAACGTGACACGACGTTTAGACAAACCGTAAGCATAATCATCCAGCATCAAGCTCATGGCCGGTAAAACCGCATCGAGATTGAGCAGCGGCTCGCCCATGCCCATCATGACCACATTGGTCAACGCGCGCGTCCGGGTTAATTCGCCATCTGCATTACGACCACTGAATTCGCCATCATCGAGGTAGGAGCGATTGGCGATCCAAACTTGGCCAATAATTTCTGCCGGCGTCAGGTCCCGCATAAAGCCCTGCTTGCCCGTCGAGCAGAAACTGCAATCCAAGGCACAACCAACCTGAGACGACACACAGAGGGTTTTACGATCGCCGTCGGGAATGAGCACAGTCTCGACCATGGCATTGGGTGCCACTTCGATAATCCACTTACGCGTGCCATCCGCTGAGAAATGCTTGTGCGTGACTTTGGGCGGACGCACTTCCGCATACTGCTCTAGCTTGACGCGTAGCGACTTCGCCAGATTGGTCATCTCAGAAAACTCTGTGATGCCTTGCTGATGAATCCATTTCATCACCTGACCGGCGCGGAATTTCTTCTCACCCAAGGTGGCGAAATAGGCCTCCATTTGCTCGCGACTGAGCCCGATCAAATTGACCTTGGGCGGAACAGTTACGTCGATAGGGGCAGCGTCAGTCATGTCATTTTTACCACTTTTATCATGCACAAAGGCCGCAGTACTCAGGTATTGCGGCCTTTGCATCAACTCGCCGCTTTCACGGCCGCTCTGCGCCATTACAGCGCAGAGCCCTACGCAACCTTAACGGGTACGTGCACAAACTTCCAGCGAGCTGAAGAAGTAAGCGATTTCACGAGCAGCGGAGGTTGTCGAGTCCGAACCATGAGCAGCGTTCTCATCGATGCTAACAGCGAAGTCAGCACGGATGGTACCTGGCGCTGCATCCTTCGGATTGGTGGCGCCGAGAATGTCACGGTGGGCCAGAACGGCGTTTTCGCCTTCCAAAGCGCTAACCACAACAGGACCGGAAGTCATGAAAGCAACCAGGTCGTTGAAGAAGCCACGACCCGCGTGCTCAGCATAAAAGCCTTCAGCTTCTGCTTTGGACAGGTGCTTCATTTTGGTGGCAACGATCTTAAGACCGGCCGCTTCAAAGCGGCTGAAGATCGCACCAATGGCATTCTTGCCAACGGCGTCGGGCTTGATGATGGAAAGTGTGCGTTCAACGGCCATGGTGGGCTCCAGTGTCACAATTTAGAAAGAGGCGTCGGGCACATGTCATGCCAGAACTTGGGCGCGGATTATACCGGCGTCTGTGGGTAACTGCTAGAGATGGTTTGGGTTCTTTAGCTGGCCCGCTTCCGAGGCAGGACTGAGCTGTTCAAACACGCCGTGAATCCATCCATGGAGGCTCCATGCGCCATCCATGGCGCATGACGGTTTGTACAGCTCAATCCTGCCTCGGGCGCTCAGCGTGAGGTCCCACCCTGCAGTCAGCTACATATCGCCAGTGCGGTGGGCAGAGAACCCTCTCGGAATACGGAAGTTCGGGGACGTATGAGAGAGCTGTCGGCGCTAACGGGTGACACAGGTCGCGCCGGCCGACCTATCAATGCTTCTCCGAAGCATGATTCAACGTATAGCGAGGAATCTCAATCACAAGATCTTCTGCACCCATGACAGCCTGACACGACAACCGCGACTCCGCCTCCAACCCCCAGGCTTTGTCGAGCATGTCTTCTTCCAGCTCATCGAGCTCATTGAGCGAATCAAACCCCTCGCGCACCACCACATGACAAGTCGTGCAGGCGCAGGACTTTTCGCACGCATGCTCAATGGCATAACCCTGACGCAGGGCGGCATCACAAATGGTCTCGCCGATTTCAGCCTCAATCACAGCACCGTTGGGGCAGATCTCGTGGTGCGGCAGCAGAATGATGTTGGGCATATCAGTGTTCCTCGAAATCAGTCAGCGTCTTGCCAGTAAAGGCCTGACGGATGCCGGCGTCCATGCGCCGGGCAGCAAAAGTTTCGCTGGCGTGGTTAAGTGCTTCAGCAGCAGCGGTGATGGCAGCGGCATCGTCGGCAATGGCCAAGGCTTTCAGGCCCTGCACGGCGGCCTGTAACTCAGCCAGCTCGGATGCATTAAGCAATTCACCCTGCTGCGCCAACGCAGCCTCAGTAGCAATCCAGAGGCGCTCGGCTTCGGCACGGGCCTCGGCCAGTGTACGTGCCTGCATATCTTGCACGGCGGCGGCTTGCGACTCGCGCAGCAGGCGCAGAATGTCGTCATCCTGCAAACCCCAAGATGGTTTGACGACAATTTCAGCACGCACGCCGGATGTCGTTTCTTCAGCACTGACGCTGAGCAAGCCGTCCGCATCGACCTGGAATAACACGCGAATCCTTGCCGCACCGGCGACCATCGGCGGGATGCCTTGAAGCTCAAAGCGAGCCAGCGAACGACAGTCGCTGACCATCTCACGCTCGCCTTGCAACACATGCAGGCTCATCGCGGTTTGGCCATCTTTAAAGGTGGTGAATTCCTGCGCACGTGCCACTGGAATGGTGGTGTTGCGCGGCACAATCTTCTCGACCAGGCCGCCGTAGGTTTCAAGACCTAACGATAGCGGGATAACATCAAGCAGCAGCAGGTCGCTGTCGGGCTTATTGCCCGCGAGAATATTGGCCTGCACCGCAGCCCCTACGGCCACAACCTGATCCGGATCAAGATGATCCAGTGCAGGCTTTCCGAAGAACTCAGCGACACGACGGCGCACCAGCGGTACTCGCGTAGAGCCACCTACCAAGACTACTTCGCTCAAATCAGCGGGTTTCAGGCCCGCATCGCGTAGGGCACGGCGACAAGCCTTTAAGGTGTCATCTACGCGGACAGCAATGAGTGATTCGAAGTGATCGCGAGTCAGCGTCGCCTGCCAATCAGCCGGTGCGCCACCGGTACCTGCCGCCAACGACAAGGGCACGGACTCACGCGTGCTAAGCGCTTCTTTCACGCGCCGCGACGTCTGCAGGAGGCGGCGCTGCACTTCGGCATCCGGATTGACAATGCCGGCACCAGCCATGATCCAGCTCGCGATGGCATGATCGAAATCATCGCCACCTAGCGCCGAGTCACCTCCGGTGGCGAGCACTTCGAACACACCTTGATGCAGACGCAAAATCGAGATGTCGAAGGTGCCGCCGCCAAGGTCATAAATGGCGTGGATACCTTCGTGCTGCTGGTCAAGCCCATAGGCGACAGCCGCCGCCGTGGGCTCGTTGAGCAGACGCAGCACCTTTAGACCAGCCAGCGTGGCAGCATCCTTGGTGGCTTGGCGCTGCGCTTCGTCAAAGTAGGCCGGCACAGTAATGACGGCGCCGGTGATGTCGCCACCGAGGGCCGCTTCGGCGCGCTCACGGAGCACCTTGAGAATTTCAGCCGACGCTTCCACGGGGCTTTTTAGGCCCGCGATGGTGTTGAAATAGGGCATGCCGTTGTCGTGCATGACCAACTCGTAGGGGAGCTGGTCGCCGAGCTGATGGGCCGCTTCAAGGCCACGGCCCATGAAACGCTTCACGGAAACCAAGGTATTCAGGGCATCGCTGGCTGCCGATTGGCGTGCCGCCTCCCCCACCACCACCGCGCCATCGGCCAGATAGCGAACCACCGAAGGCAACAAGAAACTGCCGTCCTCTGCCGGCAATACACGCGGCAAGCCGCTTTGCACCGTAGCCACGAGAGAATGCGTGGTGCCAAGGTCTATCCCAATGGCCAGTTTGTGTTGGTGCGGCGCTTGACTCTGGCCAGGTTCGGCGATTTGCAGCAAGGCCATCAGAAATCGTCCAGTTCGTCTTCGAGGCGTTCACGCTGCTCGCGGATTTCCGCCAGTAAGCGTGTCATAAATTGCATTTTTCGCAGGCAGTCTGTGGCTTCAGGCCAATCCTGCGCCACGTAATCGAGAGGAAACTCGCGCAGCAGCGCATCCAGCCAATCTTGGGCTTCTGCCTCAATGGCATCCAGCTCATGGGCGGCAGCGGCTTCTTCCAACGACTCGCGAAGCTCCATCTGAGCCATCAGGAAATCCGTGTCCATAACACTGACGCGCTCCGCATCTCCACCCTGCCCGACTAATTCCAGCAGGTAGCGGGCACGGCGCACGGGATCGCGCAACGTGTCATAAGCGGCATTAAGGTGCGAGGTCATTTGCAGCGCCTGACGCTGTGCTGCGGGATCATCAGCAGGGGCACGGTCTGGGTGATGTTGTTGCTGCAAGGCTCGCCAAACAGGCTGCAAGGCACTGGCATCTAGCTCAAATACCACGGGCAAACCAAAGAGGCTGAAGTAGTCCGTATTCAGGTTCACACCCACACTCCGCTTAAACGGTGAAAGACTCACCGCAACCGCACTCGCCCTTCTGATTCGGGTTGGTGAACTTGAAGCCTTCGTTCAGGCCTTCTTTAACGAAGTCCATTTGGGTGCCATCGAGATAGGCCAAGCTTTTCGGGTCAACAATGACTTTTACCCCAAAAGAATCAAAGACTTGATCAGCCTCTTCTACCGCATCAACAAACTCCAGCACATAGGCTAAGCCTGAGCAGCCGGATGTCTTGATGCCGACACGAATGCCCTCACCTTTGCCCCGACCCTCGAGGCAAGCTTGAACGTGGCGCGCGGCCGATTCTGTCAGGGTAATACCCACTCGTGTCTCCTCAGCTGTGCCAGCGCCTTACGGCATTGGCCCCAGTAAACATATTGCGCTTAGGCGCCGTGCTTCTGACGGTAGTCAGCAATCGCTGCCTTAATGGCATCTTCAGCGAGTACCGAGCAGTGAATTTTCACGGGCGGCAGGGCCAGCTCCTGCGCAATTTGGGTATTCTTGATCGTGGCAGCCTGGTCCAGTGTCTTGCCCTTGACCCACTCGGTCACCAGCGAGCTGGACGCAATGGCTGAACCACAACCATACGTCTTGAAGCGGGCATCTTCGATAATGCCAGCTTCGTTCACTTTGATTTGCAGCTGCATCACGTCGCCACACGCTGGTGCACCCACCATGCCGGTGCCGACGGAGTCATCCAGCTTATCGAGCTTGCCGACATTGCGTGGATTTTCGTAGTGGTCGAGGACCTTATCGCTGTAAGCCATGATATTTCTCCTGGTTGCAGAGGGAGCGCTTAGTGCGCGACCCATTCCACGGAACTGATGTCTACGCCGTCTTTGTACATATCCCACAAAGGAGACAGGTCACGCAGGCGGTTGACGG
Organism: Perlucidibaca sp.; assembly: GCF_057084925.1. Lineage (NCBI taxonomy): Bacteria > Pseudomonadati > Pseudomonadota > Gammaproteobacteria > Pseudomonadales > Perlucidibacaceae > Perlucidibaca > Perlucidibaca sp. The sequence continues at coordinate 40,432 of NZ_JBXMRC010000007.1, forward strand.
CTTGGCTGGCGTGGCCAATCACGAAATCGATATCGTCCTCGGTGGTAAAGCGACCGAGGGTGAAGCGAATGGAACTGTGCGCGAGCTCATCGCTGAGGCCCAGTGCACGCAGTACATAGGACGGCTCAAGCGAAGCCGAGGTACAAGCCGAGCCGGACGACACGGCAAGATCTTTCAGCGCCATGATCAGCGACTCGCCCTCAACGAAGTTAAAGCTGACGTTGAGGTTGCCGGCAATGCGCTGAACGGCATCGCCATTCAGAAATACTTGCTCTAGCCCCTGCAGGCCCATCCAGAGCTTGTCGCGCAGTACGCGTAAACGCACCTGCTCGTCATGCATTTCTAGTTTCGCGAGACGGAAGGCTTCACCCATGCCGACCAGCTGGTGTGTGGCCAAGGTGCCCGAACGCATGCCGCGCTCGTGTCCACCACCGTGAATCTGTGCTTCCAGACGTACGCGCGGCTTGCGGCGGACGTAGAGCGCGCCGACACCTTTCGGGCCGTAGGTTTTGTGCGCGCAGAAGCTCATCAAATCGACCTTCATTGTGTCGAGGTCGATATCGATCTTGCCGGTCGACTGCGCCGCATCGACATGGAACAGGATACCGCGCGCACGCGTGATCTCGCCGATGGCCGCGATGTCGGTGATGGTGCCGATCTCGTTGTTCACATGCATCAGCGACACCAGCAGCGTGTCATCACGCAACACGGCTTCGACCGCCGCCGGATGAATCAGGCCTGTGCCCGCTTCCGGGTCAAGATACGTCACTTCAAAACCTTCACGCTCGAGCTGACGGCAGGCATCGAGCACGGCCTTGTGCTCGATCTTCGAGGTCACAATGTGCTTGCCCTTGCTCTTGTAGAAGCCAGCCACGCCCTTGATAGCAAGGTTGTTCGACTCGGTAGCACCGGAGGTCCAGACGATTTCACGCGGATCGGCATTCACCAACGCAGCGACATGACCACGCGCATCCTCAACCGCCTCTTCGGCTTGCCAGCCATAAAAATGCGAACGCGACGCAGGGTTGCCAAAATTACCCTCTACCCGCAGGCAATCCATCATGGCTTCGGCCACACGCGGGTCCACCGGTGTGGTCGCAGAATAGTCGAGATAGATCGGACGCTTCATGAATTACCCCTAACACTCAATTCAGTTAGCTACTGCCAGACTGGCACCAGCTTCAATATCCAGACGACGGCGCGCTTGTGCTTCGCTTTGGCGAATCGACACGGCCTGCACCTGACGCCGCGTCAGCAACTCTTGCAAGCTGATGTTGGCTAGGAAATGATGGATCTGATCACTCAGATCACTCCATAGTTCATGCGTCAGACAAGTTACGCCTTGTTGGCAATCGCCCTGGCCGCCACAGCGGGTGGCATCCACCGACTCATCTACCGCATCAATGATGTCGGCCACATAAATTTCGCCGGCCAGATGCGCGAGTTGATAACCGCCACCAGGGCCACGCACACTACTGACCAAGCCACCCTTACGTAACTTGGCGAACAATTGCTCAAGGTACGACACCGAAATCGATTGGCGATCAGAAATATCGCCCAAGCTGACTGGCCCTTTTTGCGCATGCAGCGCCAAGTCCAGCATTGCTGTCACAGCGTAGCGGCCTTTCGTCGTTAATCGCATGCCACATCCCCACTACTTAACCAAGTATTTCACTAGGGTATTAAAACCAAGTAAAACAGTCAAGTATTAGACCCAGTAGAACGGTCGGGATTGTAGGGAGATCAGCCTCAGATTGCCAGACGCCGCGATCAGTAATTTAGGGGGCAAGCATGACGCCAGAGTCCGCATGCCCCTGCCACTCAATCGGGTTTTACCGTAGCCAACGTAGTGGCCAGCAGGGCGTCCGGTTTTTGATCGCAGACATTAATGCCGGCCTCTTTCAGTGCTTTGCAAAACATATCCATGCGCGCTTCATTGGCCTGCATATGGTCCAAAATATCTCGCATGGCATCCAGCACAGGATCGGGTAAGTCCGGGTTAGCGGCGTAGGCCTGAAAGCCAATTTTTGCCGCATAGTCTCGGCGCGCCTGCTCTTCTGCATCCACTTCGGCACGAATAATGATGCGACCCGGGGTACCCACAACGGTGGCACCAGCCGGGACAGGTTTCACGACGACGGCATTCGAGCCAATACGCGCACCAGCCGAGACGGTAATCGGACCCAGCACCTTGGCACCTGCGCCCACGACCACCCCATTTTCCAGCGTGGGATGGCGCTTACCCCCATCCCATGAGGTTCCGCCCAGTGTGACGCCGTGATATAGCGTCACGTCATCGCCAATTTCAGCTGTTTCACCAATCACCACGCCCATGCCGTGATCGATAAAAAAACGACGGCCAATCTTTGCGCCGGGATGTATTTCAATTCCGGTCCAAAATCGCGATAGGGTCGAAATGAAACGAGCCAGCCCCTTCCAATTCGCATGCCATAGCGCGTGCGACCAGCGATGCGCCATCGCAGCGTGTAAGCCAGGGTAGTTTAGAAAAACTTCAAAGCGTGTCCGCGCAGCTGGGTCACGAGCAAAGACAGAGTCGATATCTTCTCGAATGCGTTCAAACATCGTTTTTCCCCGAAGACTTCGCGGTAAGAATAACGCCGCCACGGCCAACTTTTTCGCCGCTCAAGGCCAATACGCGCTTAAAGAAACCGCGCAACAAATTGTACTCTGGGCGATCCAATCGTGTCCGCCCAAACAGTCGGCGCAGACGCGTCATGATCTGACGGGGATTTTCCGGATCCAAAAAACCCACCGCAATTAGCGTGCGCTCGCAGTGCTCGTAGAACTGCGTCATGTCTTCGCCTTTGACCAACTCTTCATCCCATGGCACTAGCGTGATGGGCATGCCTTGCTGCTCCAGCGGATCGGGCACAGGCTGGGGACGCTGCGAGTACATCCCAGTAAGCTCATCACCCTTATCTTCAGCCAACAAGCAGGCCATTCGGACTTCGTATGCCAATACTTGCACCGCGGCGGCGACATTCAGAACGCCATAGACAGGATTGGTTGGGATAAACACATGGGCGTGGCACAACATGAGTTCATCATTCGTGAGGCCACGGTCTTCACGGCCAAAAATGATTGCCACCTTGGCACCCGCTTGCTCATGCTGCTGAGCCGTCGCGCCTGCGCTTCGCGCATCCAGCTGAGGCAAGCCGATGGTGCGATTGCGCGCGCTGGTGCCCAATACCAGCTGACAGTCTGAAATGGCCTCCTCGAGCGTCGCAACGACCCGCGCATTGGCGAGCACATCTGATGCGCTTGAGGCCAGGGAGCTGGCGTCGGCATGGGGAAATTGTTTCGGTGCCACTAAAACGAGGTCGTAAAGACCCATCGTTTTCATGGCGCGTGCGGCGGCACCGATGTTAGCCGGCAACGAGGTGTTGACGAGGATGATGCGAGTCGAGATGTTCATAGGGCGCGCATGTTACACTATGCGCCTCAACCGTTCTTTATCAGAGTCTGTTCCATGCAACCCATGCTGACCATGGCGCTGCGCGCCGCTAACTTGGCCGCCGACATTATCGCTAAGGCCGCCGATCGCCTCGACCTCGTCGATGTCGAAGCCAAAGGCCTTAACGACTACGTAACACAAGTCGATAAAGCCGCCGAACGCGCCATTATTGAATTTGTCCGCAAAACCTATCCCACGCACGCCATTCAAGCGGAGGAATCGGGCTTTCAGGCCGGCAAGGGTGGCGAACAGGAATGGCTCTGGATCATTGACCCGCTCGATGGCACCACCAATTTCATTCATGGCTTCCCGCAATATGCGGTGTCCATTGCTATTCAGCAAAACGGTGTGACCGAGCACGCGGTGGTATTAGACCCCATGCGCCGCGAAGCGTTTAGCGCCAGTCGTGGCAGCGGTGCTGCCATGAATGGTCGTCGTCTTCGTGTGTCGGAACGTCGTGGTTTAGAAGGCGCGCTCATCGGTACCGGCTTCCCATTCCGTCCTGACCAAATGCATGCGATGGATGGCTATTTAAATATGTTCAAAGCCGTGGCCGGTCAGACAGCAGGTTTACGTCGTGCAGGCTCAGCTGCGCTAGACCTCGCCTATGTTGCTGCGGGTCGCTTGGATGGCTTCTTTGAGTTTGGCTTAGCACCCTGGGATATCGCTGCCGGCGAACTCATCATCCGTGAGGCGGGCGGTCTGGTTTCAGACTTTACTGGCGGTCACGGCTACCTAGAGTCCGGCAATATTGTGGCGGGTAACGCTAAGGTATTTAAAGGCTTGCTGACGACGCTAGCACCGCATTTGCCCGAAGCCTTGAAGCGCTAAAGCCCTTTAAACTGATGTGAAATGCCTATACGCAAATTACTAAAGTCATAGGCATTTTCAATCTGCTTGGGCTGACTCAAGTCAGCCCAACGGGCTTCCAGAAACAGACTGGCATCGCTGAACTGTCGACGTACTCCAAACAGCCCTTCGTAAGCACTGCCCTTGGTCATTTGCATCATGCCCGCACTGGCATACGCCGAATAGCTATCGTTTAGTTTGTATAGGCTGTCTATGCCTACACCCATGCCGAAATTACTGCTGTTGACCAAATTTTGGCTTGGGCTAGACCACTGATAGCGAACCACTTCGGCTCGTGGCGAGAACGAAAAATCACCTGCGCTGGGCAGGTTCCAAGACAAGCCATTGCGCTGCTGACTGAGACTGACCGCATCTCCGTTTTCGCAGCCATCTGCTTGGCAGGCCACACCATCCAATTTTGACTCGCTACTCACCAAGCTCAAGCCGACATTGGGGGCGTTAATTCCCCCTTCAATGGCATCAAAAGCACTGCGCAGTCGCTTTTCTTCAGGGCTAAGGGGCTTCAATGTTGCAGGCAACACAGCGAAGAGGTTTTTTAAGGACAGCCACGGCTGAAGCTCGGCACCGTAAGCACCACCTGCCGAGAGAGAAATTGCCAGTACCAGCTTCTTTTTCATAGCCATCACGTTCACTGAGTGAAGTATGCGCAAAGAATTGCCTAAATTTTCAACAACAACAAGCCACTTTTGTGACTGCTTTGTAGTACTTGCGTGCCCATCAACTCATCAGCTGGTAGGGACCACCCTGCTCCAAGGCACGCTGATAGGCAGGCCGGTCATGGATTTTCTGCAAAAACCCCGATACTTTGGGCCATTTTTTATCTAAACCACCACGTGCTGCAGCGGCCTCCAGCGGAAAACTCATTTGAATGTCCGCTGCTGAAAAGCTGTCGCCGGCAAACCACTCGTGACGACCTAACTCCGCTTCAAAATAATTCAATTGCTGCAAAATTTGCGGATCAATAAAGCTTTTTTGAGCGCCTTCCGAGACCTTACGCACCAACGGGCGCAGCAGGGCTGGCAGGGCCGGCGACTTAGGCAGGAAGGAAAAAACCAGCTTAAGCAACAAGGGTGGCATGGCCGAGCCTTCGGCAAAATGCAGCCAATAGGTATAGCGCAAGCGCTCAGGAGTACCTAACGCGGGCTGCAAACGACCCTCGCCATAGCGCTCGACGAGATACTCAATAATCGCACCCGACTCCGCCACGGTAATGTTGTCATCAGTAATAACAGGCGACTTACCCAAGGGATGCACCGCTCGTAACTCAGGCGGCGCCAACATCGTCTTGGCATCCCGCTGATAGCGCACCACCTCATAGGGCAAGCCCAACTCCTCTAGCAGCCAGAGAATACGCTGCGAACGCGAATTATTGAGGTGGTGGACGCGAATCATGGACGGTCATCCTCTTCTTTGCTGACTTCAACAATAAAGTCTTCTTTCGATAGACCCATGGCTAAAGCGTAGCTGGTCGCAATGTAAATCGATGAGTAGGTGCCTGCAAACAAGCCAATCAGCATCGCCACCGAGAACCAGTGCAAGGCGGGCCCGCCCACCAGTAGCAGGGCAAAAACCACCAGTGCCACCGTTGCAACGGTCATGATGGTACGACGCAAGGTTTCAGTGAGCGAAATATCGACAATTTCCATGGCATCGGCTTTGCGTAATTTGCGGAAATTTTCGCGAATACGGTCGAAGACCACGATGGTGTCATTGAGTGAGTAGCCAATAAGTGCCAATACCGCCGCCAGCACGGTGAGATCAAAGGGCAAGCCTAAGAGCGAGAACATCCCAACGGTGAACAACACATCATGGAAGAGCGAAATCACGGCGCCGACGGCAAACTTGAAGCGGAAGCGCACCGCCACATAGATCATCATCATGACCAAAGATAAGCCAACGGCCATCAGCGAGTTAGCGTAGAGCTCGTCACCCACTTGCGAGCCCACGCTATCGACCTGACGAACCACGGCAGGGTTTTCAGGCGTACTCGCCAAACTGGCAATCTTCTGACCCAGACTAGTGGCATCGCCCGGTTGCGGCGGCATACGCACAATCACGGAGTTTGCATCGCCCAGATATTGCACGACCGCATCGTCCACATTGGCCGCTGCCAGTGCTCGGCTAATTTCCTGTTGCTGTACCGCTTGCTCAAAATGCAACTCAACGGCCGTGCCTCCGGTGAAGTCCAAACCTAAATTCAGACCCTTAGTCACCAATGACACAAAACCCACTAATACCACGGCAGCCGAAAAAATGGCCATGCCGCGGCGGAACCGCATGAAACGAATAATCCGGGGCTCAGACATGACGCGTCCTCAAATACTCAAGCGGGTGACGCGACGGCCACCATAAATTAATTGCACGAGGCCACGCGTAAACGTAATCGCCGTGAACATCGAAGTGAGAATGCCGATAGCCAACGTCACGGCAAAGCCTTTAATGGGGCCGGTACCGATCGAAAACAGGATGACGGCGACAATGAGCGTGGTTAAGTTGGCATCCAAAATTGTGCCGTAGGCTCGATCGTAACCAGCCACGATCGACGAGTGCGGTGACAGACCACGCGCAACCTCTTCACGAATACGCTCAAAAATCAGCACATTGGCGTCCACCGCCATACCCACTGTGAGGACAATGCCCGCAATACCGGGCAAGGACAGCGCAGCACCAATAGTACTCATCACCGCAATCAGCACCGCGACGTTAAAAAACAGTGCCACATTGGCCACCAAGCCGAAGACACGGTAAAAAATCGCCATGAATATAGCCACCAACGCGAAACCGACTTGCGTGGACAGCATGCCCTTGTCGATGTTGTCTTGGCCTAGGCTAGGACCTACCGTGCGTTCCTCAACAAAGTACATGGGCGCAGCCAAAGCGCCGGCACGTAACAGCAGCGCGAGCTCTTGACCTTCAGCCGGCGAATCCAAACCGGTAATACGGAATTGCGAACCGAGCACCGACTGAACCGTGGCCACGTTGATGACGCGTTTGTCCACATACGGCTCACGGACTTCCGTCACTTTGCCGGCTGCATCCGTATCAAAGCGCACGCGTTGCTTGTTTTCCACGAACAATACGGCCATCTGGCGACCCACGTTGTCGCGAGTGGCATCTGCCATTAGGCGTCCGCCGCGGGTGTCCAAATTAATATTGACTTGGGGCTGGGAGAACTCGTCGAAACTCGACTGCGCATTGGTGACGCGCTCACCCGTCACAATCTTACGCTTCTCCAGCAACACCATGCCGCCCTGACTGCGCTCGAAACGCTCAGTGCCGGGTGGCGTGGTAAAGCCTTCTGCGGAATCCATGCTGGTAAAGCGGAACTCCAGACTGGCTGTACGACCCAGAATACGTTTCGCTTCAGCGGTATCTTGCAAGCCAGGCAATTCCACCACGATGCGATTACTGCCCTGACGCTGCACGACGGCTTCCGCCACACCCAGCTCATTGATACGATTTCGCAGCGTGGTTAAGTTCTGACCAATCGCATAGTCAGTGATTTCACGACGTTTGGCTGGCGTGAAATCCAGCGCCAGGGTTGGCCCCTCAGCACCTTCCACTGCCGTGCCCAGAAAATCAGGCAGATCCGTGCGCAGTAAGGCCAGCGCCTCATCACGGTCCGCAGCGGAGGCAAAGCGCACCTCTAGCGCCCCATTAGGCAGCTCTGAAACCGTGCGATAGCTCAGCTGTTTGTCACGCAACAGCTTTTTAATATCGACAACATAGCCTTCTTGACGCTGCTCAAGCGCTTTGTTGACGTCCACTTCCAGCTTGAAGTGCACGCCACCCCGTAAGTCCAAACCTAACTTCATCGGCTTACCGCCGATGCTGCTCAGCCAAGCGGGCGTGGTCGGTGCCAAGTTCAGCGCCACCACATAGTTATCACCCAAAGCACGGCGTAAGATCGCCTGCGCCTGGACCTGCTGTTCTGGCGTTTTCAAGCGCAGCAGCACGCCTTTGGCCTGCACTTCATCACCATGGTGAGGGATTTTCGCCTCGTCCAAAGCAAAGGCGGCTCGCTTAAGTAAATCCGCATCCACCGGCACACTGGCTTGTGAACCCGAAACCTGCAAAGCGGGCTCATCAGGATAAAAGTTAGGAAGGGCGTAAATAGTACTGACCATCATGACGACGAAGATCAGAGCAAATTTCCAGGCGGGGAAACGCATGCGAACACCTGCAGACACAAAAAAAGAAAGCGCCCAACGGGGTCGGGCGCGGGAACACTCAGAGGCTCTTCAGCGTACCCTTTGGCAGGCTGGCAACCACGGAAGCTTTCTGCACTTTGACTTCTAAGGAGTCATTCAATGCAATCACGGCAAAGTCGCCTTCAAGTTTAACGATGCGACCCAACAAGCCACCGGCAAACACGACTTCATCACCCTTTTGCAGGTTATCAATGAGTGCGCGCGCTTCTTTTTGACGCTTGGCCTGTGGGCGCCACAGCAAAAAGTAGAAAATCACCACAAAACCGACCAGCATCACCAGCTGGCCCGTCATGGACGGTTGACCAGCAACAGCAGCGCCACCTTCAGCCATGGCATCAGAAATCAGGAAACTCATTACAACACTCCAGTTTTAAGGGTTAAGCGGGGGCGTGGGCAAGCCACGTCGGGCATAGAAATCATCCACGAAGGCCTGCAATCTACCGGTTTCAATAGCGTCGCGCAAACCCGCCATGAGGCGTTGGTAATAGCGCAGATTGTGAATGGTGCCGAGCTGAGCACCGAGCATCTCGCCACATTTATCGAGGTGATAGAGATACGCACGCGTGAAGCCTGTGCAGGCCTCGCAATCACAGTGCGGATCCAGCGGACCGGTGTCGGTTTTGTACTGACTATTGCGAATGCGAACCACGCCGTCGGTGACGAAATAGTGGCCGTTGCGCGCATTGCGGGTGGGCATGACGCAGTCGAACATGTCGATGCCACGGCGCACACCCTCGACCAAATCTTCGGGCTTGCCGACACCCATCACATAGCGCGGTTTGTCGGCAGGCAAATGCTCTGGCAAAAAATCCAAAATACGAATCATGTCTTCCTTGGGTTCTCCCACGGACAGTCCGCCGATGGCATAGCCGTCGAAACCAATCGCCTCTAACCCCGCCAGCGACTGCAAACGCAAATCTTCGTACATGCCGCCTTGCACAATCCCGAAGAGGGCATTGGGGTTATCACCATGGGCCTCTTTCGAACGCTTCGCCCAACGCAGCGACAGTTGCAGCGACTTGTCGGCTTCCTGATGCGTGGCCGGATATGGCGTGCACTCATCGAAAATCATCACGATGTCCGAACCTAGGTCACGCTGAATACGCATGCTTTCTTCGGGACTGAGGAAAACCTTGCTGCCATCGACCGGCGACTGAAACTTCACGCCCTCTTCGGTGATCTTGCGGAGCTTACCCAAGCTGAACACTTGGAAGCCGCCGGAGTCCGTGAGAATAGGCCCCTGCCACTGCGTGAAATCATGCAGATCACCGTGTGCCTTGATGACCTCGGTGCCGGGACGCAGCCACAAATGAAAGGTGTTGCCGAGAATAATTTCCGCACCGATGGCGTGAATATCTCGAGGCAACATGCCCTTGACCGTGCCATAGGTGCCCACCGGCATAAAGGCCGGGGTTTGCACCGTACCGCGATCAAACGTGAGTTCACCGCGACGCGCTTTGCCGTCGGTGGCTTTAAGGGTGAATTGCATCAGGACTCCGAAGGCTGACTCACGCCACTAGCCGCGGGCTCAGGCGAGATGAGGTCGCGGGAAATGAACATAGCATCGCCATAACTGAAAAAACGATAACGCTGAGCGATGGCTTCGGCATACGCCGCCAGCACCATTTCGCGTGATGCCAGCGCCGACACCAGCATAAGCAAGGTCGACTCGGGCAAATGAAAATTGGTCACCAACGCATCCACCAGCTGCCAAGGATAGCCCGGCGTGATAAACATACGGGTATCTCCCGCAAACGGCTTGAGCGTTTCAACGGAACGCCCGTTACCGGCGGGAAAACCAGCAGCTAACGACCACGAATCAGGATCAACGCCCTGCCCCGCCCATGCGGCCGATTCCAAGGCACGCACACTCGTTGTCCCCACGGCCACGACACGACCACCCCGGGCTTTCGCCGCTTGCACGGCAGCCACGGTCTCTGCGCTGACGGTAAGCCATTCGGCGTGCATGACATGGTCACGCAAATCGTCGGCACGTACGGGCTGAAACGTGCCCGCACCCACATGCAGGGTGACAAAGGCGATTTCAATGCTGTGATCACGCAGCGCAGCCAGCAAGGGCTCGTCAAAATGTAACCCTGCTGTTGGCGCCGCCACCGAACCGGCTTCTTGCGCATAGACCGTTTGGTAACGCTCTAAATCGGAGGCTTCGGCCGCCCGGCCAAAATAGGGCGGCAGCGGCATTTCACCGAGACGGGCCATAATGCCTTGCCAGGGTTCTTTGGCCACTAACAGAAACAGATCGCCAACACGTTCGCGCATGCAGACGCGCGTACCATCGGCCAACAGCAACTCACTGCCGGGCTTAGGCGACTTACTGGCGCGCACATGCGCCAAAGCTTCCTGCGGCGACGGCAGCCGCTCAATAAGAATTTCTGCCTGCCCGCCACTGGCTTTGCGGGCAAACAAACGCGCTGGCATCACACGTGACTGGTTAAACACCAGCAAATCACCGGGCGCTAGCAGTGTGGGCAAATCTCGCATACCACGATGCGCAACAATGCCGGTGGCCGCCTCCAGACAAAGCAAACGCGACGCGCTGCGCTCGGCTAGGGGATAGCGCGCAATCAGCTCATCGGGCAAGTCGAAATTAAAATCACTGCGCTGCATACCATCCGCGCTCAGCCAGAAAATGGGTGCGCAGTATAACAGGGCTTGACGACCTGCATGGCATCGCTATAATCCGCGCACCTTCTCGGGCCGAGATGGCGGAACTGGTAGACGCAGCGGACTCAAAATCCGCCGGTGGAGACATCGTAAGGGTTCGATTCCCTTTCTCGGCACCAATTTTTACCTCGTGTTACCTCTCTAATTTCCTTGCACTCCGTTACCATTCAGCTGTCTTAATGCTTGAGCGGAAGTCATGTCTCGTCGCACAGTTGCTCGCAAAAAACGTACCCCAGCCGCACCCATCACTCAAACACTGCCTCGCGCCGGCGTGGGTGTTCGACTCATCGCCTTGGTCTACGACAGCCTTTTGCTGGTTGCCCTCGTTGCGGTGATTAACGTCATTGTGATTGCGCTATTCACCCCATCCGCAGCTGCGACCGGCAGCACCGCCACCCTGCTCTCGCCGGCGATACGCCAAGGGCTGATGTTTCCCTTGTCGTTTGCCGCCATTTTCCTGTTTTACGGTTATTGCTGGACGCGCAGCGGGCAAACGCTGGGCATGCAAACCTGGCGCTTGGAAGTACGCGACCTCAATGGCCAACGCCTGACGTGGATGCGAAGCTTGCAGCGCTTTTTAGCGGCCTGTGCCTTGCCATTTCTGAGCGCCACCGCCTCGTGGGTGCTAAACCCGCAAGATGCCAAAGCATTGAGCTGGAGTGTTGCCATCGGCTTTGCGGCCAATTACCTCTGGGCCTTGCTGCCCTTCAGCGTGGGTGCGGGACGCAGCATGCACGACCAACTGTCGCAGACCGCTGTCTTGCGTGTGCCCGCGCCCGAGCGCAAACCGTATCGATTTTTAGGGCTTTTTGGCGATAAGTCGCAGCACTGATGCCGCTTAGAGTGTACTGACGTAGTAGAAGGTGACGAGCGCCAACCCCAAGAACAGTGTCCACCACGGTAGCTGCGCCAGCAGTGAGATCAGCTGCTGAGGAGCCATGGTGCGAAACTTGAACGCGGGCAAGGTCGGGAATGTGATCGTCTTGAGAGACGGCCATTTAAAGTCCCAAGACAACTGGGGCCTATTTTGCCAGCGCTCACGCCAACTAATTCGCACCGGCGCAACCACCGGTTGCAGACTGGCCAGCGCTTCTGGCGTTAAATCCTGGCTCAAATCATGCCAAGCCGCCTCTACAGAGCTGAGCATATCGCGGCGGGTACTCCACGCCGTTGCAGCATCCAGCTCACCGGCTAATTGCAGGCGCACTAACTCCAGAAGCGCGGCATTCACTTCACATAAATCATCACGCGGGTTCATGGCTGCAGGCTCCGATTCGAGCTGATGGCATCCGTTTCCACCTCAAGAATGATCAAGCTGAGGTTATCTCGCCCCCCGGCTGCTAACGCTTCTGCTATCAACTCTCGCTGTGCCAACTCTGGCTCCTGCGCTAACCAATAGCCCAGACGCGCATCGCTCAATTCGTTATGCAGTCCGTCACTGGCGAGCAAATAGCGATCGCCAGCTTGAACCCGCACCACCGCGAAGTCAGGCAAAAGCAGGCCATCGCCGATCAGTCGCGTAAGCTCATGGCTCGCGTCCAGATGATCCTGCGTGAGACGGGTCAGGGCCTGATCGCGCCAGCGATACAGACGCACATCTCCCACCCAAGCCACCAACCCCCATGTTTGCGTTAACCGCATTAAAGCTAGGGTACAACCCAGTGTACGGCGAGGTGTTTCTTGTTGGGCAAAGTCATGCAGCTGATCGTGCACAGCCAGTACTAAATCTTCTATTTGATCGACCGCATCCGGCAAAGAGGACTTTAGCTCCATGTGCTCAATGGCATGTGCAAGGGCGGCACTGGCAACATTCCCGGCATTAATGCCGCCCATGCCGTCGATGACAGCCCAAAGCCCGTCGTAATCGCGACAAACTAACGCATCTTCATTTTGGGCTCGGCGATTGCCAATATCGGTCGCCGACCATCGCTGCCAACTGGTCATCATCGCACCCGGTAAATAGCGTAGGCGCCAGCGCTGAGGCAGAGCGCAATGGGCAAAAGCGTGGCCCAGAATGGCGAGGCGTGAAAGAGCAAGCTGGCAAACCCGGCCGCATCCTGCGTGTATCGAAAAACCAGGCCAACCAGCACACCCGTAATAATGCGTAAACCCAAGGTTACTGAACGCAAAGGCCCAAAAATAAACGAGCAAGCAATCAGCACCATCGAAAACACGGCTAACGGACTCAGTGCCTTTTTCCAGAATTGCAGTTCGTAGTTTCCCGCGTCTAAGCCCTGATTATGCAAATACCGCGAATATAATCGAAGGTCAGCTAAGCCCAGTTGCTCAGGGTCTGCCGCGGCAACGCGCAGAAAATTAGGGGTTAAACGCACCGGCCAAAGCAACTGCGGCTGTGTTGAGATTTGGCTGCGACCATCCGCCAAAAAGGTGGTAACGCGCAGATCGCTTAAGCGCCAACCACTGCTGCCAAGGTATTCTCCCGTGGCGGCAAAACTGGCTTCCTGCAACAGGCCTTCGCTGTTGTATCGGTAACGACTCACACCGAGCAGCTGACCCTCTGGGGTCACGAGTTGGATGTTAATCAGCTCCTGCCCTTCGCGCTGCCAATACCCACTAATACGACCCGGCGTATAGTCTTGACCCTGGGCACGGGCTTTCAGTGTTTCTGCACGCTGATCGGTATGTGGGACGACAAACTCGCCCAAGGCCAGACCCATGATAATGATGCTCAGCGCACCGGCCATGACCCACGCCACAATACGCGAAATACTAATCCCGGCGGCCCGCATCACGGTCAACTCAGAACTTGATGCCAGTGAACCTAGTCCTACCAAGGCACCAATAAGCGCCGACATTGGCAAAATCGTATAAATGTGTCCCGGCATCACATACAGGGTATAGCGGAAAGCATCCCACGCGCCGTAACTGCCTTTAACGTTATCCAACTCGCCAATAAAGCTAAAGACCAGATCAAGCCCAAGCAGCAAGGCCTGAACCAATAACATACTGGCCAGCACCGTTAAACTGACGTATCGCCCCAAACGACTCATGTGCCAGCACTCCGACGCGGCTTACCATGCAACATGACCAAGGCTAAGAATAGATAGAGCCCATGCACGGCCCAATACGCACTGCTCCGTAATGACTCTTTTTCAACACCGTTTTTCACAGCCGCCAGCAGCACCACATAGCTCAAATACAACACGATAGCGGGCAACAATTTGAGATAGCGTCCTTGCCGTGGATTGGCCTTTGCCAAGGGCAGTGCCAACAAAGCAATAATCGGCACCATTAAGACCAAGGAAGTACGCCAACCCCACTCTGCGGCCGCCATAGGCGAGCCGGTGCGGACCTGCCAAAGCGCTGGTGTAGAGAGTGCTGATAAATCCTTACTGACCACCTGCGTTTCGGTTTGCTTTAAACGCAAGCGGTAGCGCTCAAAGGCGACTCGTTGATAATCCGCGCTGCCAGCACGCAGCAGCCAGCGCTCACCATCGCGCAATTCGACGGTGTCTGGACCGAGAACGGGATCGTTCACACGTCGCCCCTCGCGTGCCCTAACAATGACCTGTCGCTCTCCCGTGGCTTGATCATTCTCCGCACGCGTCTCTAGCAACACCACCGAGCGCAAAACGGAGCGATCAGGGCTTAAATCGGCATACAGCATGCGTTCACCAACCCGCTGAAAGCGACCGGGCTGAATCAATTCAAAGGTGCTTCGGTTGGCTTGCTCAGCGTAAATACGATTGGATTCGGCAACCCCGCTGGGCGACCACCAAAGCGCCATCAACGCGGTTAGGCCTGCAACAAAGAGTGTGCTAGGCAGCAGCCAGCGCATGAGGTGTTGAGGGCCGATCCCCGCCGCCGCGAGTACGGCAATTTCATTGTCTAAATAGAGTCGGCCTAGGGCCAGCAACAGACCAATGAAAAGACCCAGAGGCAAAATGAGCTCGAGAAACCCCGGTAAGCGATACCATAGCACCGCGGTGAGAAGATCCACCGCAATTTTGCCATTTGCCGCCTTCTCGAAAAACTGAATGACGCGACTGCTCATCAGGATCACCGTGAGCAAGCCGGCTACCGCAAAGCTGGTCGCCAAGACTTGTGTGGCGAGGTATCGACGGATGATCACACAGGCGTCCTTGAATAAACGACACATTGAAAATAGCGATCAGGGCGCGTGCTTCGCACTGGCAAAAGCCGTCCTGACCATTACACTAGAGCGAGATTATCAAACATCCATCCGGCTTTGTCTTGCCACATGATGTTACCGCCATAACCCTGCATTTTGTCTGGAGAAATTCATGGATCTCGCCGTTGCTGCTGTCGCCCCTGCCGCCCTTGCCTTAGATAAACACCCGGCGTTGGTTGTGGCTGTTTCTGGAAAATCCCTCAGTGCCAGCGCTACCGCACTGGATATTGCCTCCGAAGGTGCGCTCGCCAACGCCCTGGCACATGCAGATTTTGATGGCAAAGCCGGTCAAACACTCGCCCTATACAGCCTGCCCGGCATCAAAGCGGGTTTAGTACTGATTGTAGGCACGGGCAACCTGCCTGAAAGTGGTGAGCTTTCCATTCAGGTCTGGCACAAAGTGGCGATAGCCAGCGTAAAAGCGCTGCCAGGAAAAATGGGTAAAGCCTTATCGACGCTCGCGGAACTGCCCGTTACTGGCAGCACATTGTCCAGCCGTATTAGCGACCTTGCACGCTTTGCACTGGAAGCGAGCTACCGTTTTGATACTTATAAATCGAAAAAGCCAGCATCCGGTGACTTGCTGGCCAAGCTCACATTGGCCTTTGCCGATAAAGCGGATTTAAAAGCCGCTAAGGAAGCCTTGGTCTGGGGCCAGTGCATCGGCACCGGCCAAAACTTTGCGCGTGACCTCGGTAACCAGCCGCCCAACGTAGCCTACCCCGGCTATCTCGCTGAAATGGCGCGCGCCTTAGGAGATGACGGCAGCGTGGACGTCAATGTGTTGGGCGAGGCCGAAATGCACAAGCTCGGCATGCATTGCCTGCTTTCCGTCTCGGCCGGCTCCGCACACGAAGCCCAACTGGTGACCATGACCTACAACGGCGGCAAGGCCAAAGATGCCCCCGTGGTGCTGGTCGGCAAAGGCATTACCTTTGATACCGGCGGCATCAGCCTAAAGCCGGGCGCTGGCATGGACGAAATGAAGTACGACATGTGTGGCGCTGCGTCGGTGCTTGGCGTGATGGCGGCAGTCAAGCTCGCCAAGCTCAAGCTCAATGTGGTCGGAGTCATTGCCTGTGCCGAAAACATGCCCTCGGGCACGGCCACACGTCCTGGCGATATTGTGAAAACCATGTCTGGCCAGACCGTGGAAATTCTCAACACGGACGCGGAAGGTCGCCTCGTGCTCTGTGATGCGCTGACCTATGTTGAGCGCTTCAAGCCTGCCGCCGTGGTTGATATTGCCACCCTCACTGGCGCCTGTGTGGTCGCACTCGGCAAGGTCGCCTCCGGCCTGTTTTCAACTCAGGATGCGCTGGCTGACGAACTCCTCGCCGCCGGCCAGCGTGTCGATGACCGTGCCTGGCGCATGCCCGTCTGGGACGATTACCAAGAACTGCTGGACTCGCCCTTTGCCGATATCGCCAACATCGGCGGCCCCACGGCCGGCTCCATCACGGCAGCCTGCTATTTGGCACGTTTCACTAAGGCCTATCCCTGGGCACATCTCGACATCGCCGGCACGGCTTGGCTGAGCGGCGCGCAAAAGGGCTCGACCGGTCGCCCGGTGCCGTTGCTGCTGGAATTCCTGCGCGCCCGCGCGGCAGCCTGAGGCGCTCGTGGAAATCACCTTCTATGTGCTCGCAGCGGACGCGCCCTTGTCGGCGCGCCTGACCACGGCCTGCCGGCTCGTCGATAAAGCCTGGCAACAGAATCGCAAGGTCTTGTTGCAGGCGGCCAGTCGTGCCGAAGCGGAAGCGCTGGATGAGCTGCTCTGGGCCTTCAAGGCCGAAGCCTTTATTCCGCATCACTTGGTCGGTGACGGCCCGACGCCGCCACCGCCGGTACGCATCGGCTGGGAGGCACTGCCCAGTGACAGCCGCGACATTCTGATCAATCTCAGCGCTGACATTCCGGCCGGTTTCGAACATTTTCAGCGTGTGATCGAGATCGTCGCCGGCAGCAGTGAAGAGCGCGAGCAGGCACGCGGGCACTGGAAGGAATACAAGCGTTTAGGCTATGCCGTTCAGGCTCATGAGTTGAAAAGTTGAGATGAACTGGCTCGCCGTGTTGTCGCCACTCAGTGCTTGGTTGGTCATGCTTGCATTGAGCGCGCGTGCTGCGGGTGAGGCCCGCCTGCCGTTTCGTGAATTACTGACGCTACGGCACGTGTTTTGGGCCTACGCCCTGCCCACGTCGTTCATTCTGCTGCTGCAATTCCTTGCATTCATCGACCATTTGGCTAGCTTAGGTTTGCTCATTTGCCTCTTGTCGGGCTGCGGCACCTCAGGCGCCGCCCTTGCGCGTAAGACCGGCACGGCCTCGAGTAGCGTCGTGGCACTCATGGTGGCCAGCGCCGCCATCGCGATGGTGACCCTGCCATTAGCCACGCTGGTCTTACTGGGAGGCCATGAGGCCTCCATCAGCGCCTTTGTGGTTTTAGCCTCACTGATTTTGGCGCAATGGCTGCCCTTCCAACTCGGGCTGGCGTGGTTTCAACGTCACCCCGTCTCTCCCAGTCTGGCAGCCAATCTTGAGCGCATGGCCTCACTCTCAGTCTTAGTGCTGATTGTGCTGATTGCCTGGCGTGAACTGCCGCGCCTGCCCGATCAACCCCAAATCGCTGCTGCTGCTGCAGGGCTGGCAATTTTGCTGGGGCTGGTCAGCCATCAAGCCACAGCACCGCATAAAGGCCTAAACAGCATGGTCGTTATTCGCAACCTCACCGCCGCCACGCTGGTGGCCAGCCAACTCACCGTTGCTGAGACGGTCATGGCGGCGCTCTGTGCCTTTGGCGTGGTGATGTATCCGGTTGCACTTCTGCAAGTTTGGCGCGCTGGCGCCACACGCAACGCCAGCGCCCCGCTATAATCGGCGTTTTCCACGCTACACCGCTGTGCATGCCGGGGTAGCCGACTAGTTTTTTGCGAGATCATGATGGAACCGACTTTTAACCCCGCCGATATCGAACGCCGCTGGGCCGAACGCTGGGAAGCCGAAGGCTGCTTTAAGCCATCGGGCACCGGCACGCCTTACTGCATCATGATCCCGCCGCCCAATGTCACCGGCTCGCTGCACATGGGCCACGGCTTCAACAACGCGATCATGGATGCCCTCGTGCGCTTCCACCGCATGCGCGGCCACAACACGCTCTGGCAGCCGGGCACCGACCACGCCGGCATCGCCACGCAGATGGTGGTCGAGCGCCAGCTCGCCGCCAACGGTGTCAGCCGCCATGACCTCGGCCGCGACAAGTTCCTGGACAAGGTCTGGGAATGGAAGGAGGAGTCCGGCGGCACCATCACCCGCCAGATCCGTCGCCTCGGCTCATCGGTGGACTGGTCGCGTGAGCGCTTCACCATGGACGCGGGTCTGTCCAAGGCCGTGCAGGAGGCCTTCGTGCGTCTGCACGAGGATGGCCTGATCTATCGCGGCAAGCGTCTGGTGAACTGGGATCCGAAGCTGCACACGGCGATCTCCGATCTGGAAGTGCTGTCGGAAGAAAAAACCGGCTCGATGTGGCATTTCCGCTATCCGCTGGCGTCGGGGAATGGCCATCTCGTGGTCGCCACCACGCGTCCGGAAACGATGCTCGGTGACAGTGCCGTCGCGGTGCATCCGGACGACGAGCGCTACACACACCTGATCGGCGAGATGATCCGCTTGCCGGTCACCGGCCGCCTGATTCCGATCATCGCCGACACTTATGTGGACAAGGACTTCGGCACCGGCTGCGTGAAAATCACGCCGGCGCATGACTTCAACGACTATGAAGTGGGCAAGCGTCACGACCTGCCGCTGATCAATGTGCTCGACCGCGATGCTGCCATCCTGGCGACCTTCGAAGTCATGGCCGGCGGCACGTTCGCGCCGCTACCTGCAGAGACCAGCCCAGCTGCTTTCGCTGGCCTCGACCGTTTCGTGGCGCGCAAGCAGATTGTGGCACTGGCCGAGGCCGAGGGCTGGCTAGAAGAAATCAAGCCGCACGCGCTCAAGGTACCAACCGGCGACCGCTCCGGCGTGGTCGTCGAACCTTGGCTGACAGACCAGTGGTACGTGAAGGCCTCCGTGCTTGCCAAACCCGCGCTGGAAGCCGTCGAGGACGGCCGCATCAAGTTCGTGCCCGAGCAGTACCAGAACATGTACTACGCCTGGATGCGCGACATTCAGGATTGGTGCATCTCGCGACAACTCTGGTGGGGCCATCGCATTCCGGCCTGGTACGACAACGAAGGTCGCGTCTATGTCGGTCGCGATGAAGCGGAAGTGCGCGCCAAGCACGGCCTCGCCGCCGACGTCGCGCTGCGCCAGGATGACGACGTGCTCGACACCTGGTTCAGCTCGGCGCTGTGGACCTTCTCCACGCTCGGCTGGCCGGACAAGACGCCGGACCTGAGCACCTTCCACCCGACCAACGTGCTGGTCACCGGCTTCGACATCATCTTCTTCTGGGTCGCGCGCATGATCATGATGACCATGCATTTCATCAAGGACGAGGACGGCACGCCGCAGGTGCCGTTCAAGACCGTCTACGTGCATGGCCTGGTGCGCGACGGCGAAGGCCAGAAGATGTCCAAGTCCAAGGGCAACGTGCTCGACCCGCTCGACATCATCGACGGCATCTCGCTCGATGACCTCGTGGCCAAGCGCACCACCGGCCTCATGCAGCCTAAGATGGCCGAGAAGATCGAGAAGGCCACGCGCAAGGAGTTCCCGGAAGGCATCCGCGCCTTCGGCACCGACGCCCTGCGCTTCACCAACTGCGCGCTGGCCTCGACCGGCCGCGACATCAAGTTCGACATGAACCGTGTCGAAGGCTATCGCAACTTCTGCAATAAGCTCTGGAACGCGACGCGCTATGTGCTGTCGCAGACCGAGGGTCAGGATGTAGGGCTCGATGAATCGCTGCCCTTGGCCCGCTCGGTAGCCGACCGCTGGATCATCTCTCGCCTTCAAGAAACAGAGGCCGCCGTCATTGCGTCGATGCAGGAATACCGTTTCGACCACGTCGCTCAAACCATCTACGACTTTGTCTGGAACGAGTATTGCGACTGGTATTTGGAGCTGACCAAGCCGGTGCTGGCTGAAGGCACAACGGCCAGTGCCGATGAGCAGCGCGCGACTCGCCGCACCTTGGTGCGCGTGCTCGAAACTATCTTGCGCATTACGCATCCGCTGATGCCATTCATTACCGAAGAGATCTGGCAGCGCGTGAAGCCGCTCGCCGGCGTCGAGGGCGAATTCCTCATGC
This sequence comes from Perlucidibaca sp., assembly GCF_057084925.1. Classification (NCBI taxonomy): domain Bacteria; kingdom Pseudomonadati; phylum Pseudomonadota; class Gammaproteobacteria; order Pseudomonadales; family Perlucidibacaceae; genus Perlucidibaca; species Perlucidibaca sp. The sequence goes on from NZ_JBXMRC010000007.1 coordinate 61,080, forward strand.
TGGCGCGCTTCCCCGAGCCTGATCTGTCACGGGTAGATGCCGACGCGGCGACCGAAGTGGCGTGGATTCAACAGGTCATTGCCGGATTGCGCAACATCCGTGGCGAACTCGGCATCTCACCGGGTAAACCGCTACCGCTGCTGGTCACCAACGCCTCAACGGAAGACGCCGCCCGCCTCAACCGCCAAGCCGCGCTACTGCGCTTCGTGGGTCGCCTCGAAAGCATTAGCGTGATTGCCAGCGAAGCCGAGCTGCCACCCGTATCGACCGCACTCGTCGGTAACATGACATTGGGCGTGCCCCTGGCCGGGCTGATTGATGTGGCCTCGGAAATCGCGCGTCTAGACAAAGAGATCGCCCGACTAGCGCAGGAAGTCGCCCGCGTTGAAGCCAAACTCAGTAATGAGTCTTTCGTGGCGCGCGCACCGGCTGATGTCGTTGCGAAAGAGCGCGAGAAAATCGCGGATAACCAGCGCGCTCAAGCGGCACTGGCGGCACAGCGCGAGAAGATAGCGGCACTCGCCTAAGCGTCAAGAAGCCGCTGCGTGGGGCATGATTTATGCCCCACGCAGGCTGCGACGACTCACTGCATCCACGGTCTAAAACTACACTGCTCGCAGAAGCGCGTGTCTCTACCCGACTCGTCAGAAATGTAGGGGAAATCTGACGTATACGTTCGGCGCCACGGCCCATCGGTTACGCGGAAAGCATTCGAGCTCAGCTCATAGCGCGTGGCGCCACCCGGGCAATCCATCGGCATGATTTTGCTAAGCTGATAGTCGAGCAGATCCGGTAGTAGCGCACGCAAACCCGTTGCTGCGCGGCCGGGCAAGTGATCGGCCGGAGCGGTCATCACATCCTGAATACAGCCGATGACCTCGAAGCGATACAGGCCCAGAGGCGTACTACCCATACGCGCAGGGAAGGCTTTAAAGGCCTCAAAGTTGGCCGTCCACTCCCAAGCAAATTGACCTGCATAGGTAGACACCATGCCCGGCAAACCTTGCGGCCAATGCACCCGCGTTTGCACCTCACCTGTCATGTCCGCAAACGGTTGCCAGCTTTGGCAACTTCCTGCATTTTCCTGAATACAACGAGAAACCGTCACGAAAGGATTATCGATTTGGGTATTTCCCCCGCGCCAACGGAAGGTAGCGGCACTAAAGAGCGGAATCGTGCTGGGCTGACGCACCGCTTGCGCCGGACCTTGATCAGCTGGCAATGCCGCCAGCCAGGCATCGTAGGCAGCACCGGTGACTTGGCCCAACGCCAACGATTGCGCCTTCTGACGCACCTCATCCACTTGCGCTAAGGCATCATGCGGTTCGGCCAATAACTCAGGGCCTCCCTTCATCGCGCCCGCCATTTGCACCAGGCGAGTCACCATATAATCCGCTGTATGCGGGCCGTAACTGGTCAGCGCCTTACGGTAACTATCGCGGCTCATAAACTCTCGGTAACTCACCGTGTAGCCGACATAGTCGCCGGCATGACCAATGCCCACGGGCAAGGCGTAGCCGCGTTGAGGTGGTAGCTCCGTGCGACTGAAGTTGCCCCAAATACGGCGTGTATCCGTAGCCTCGGCATTCGCAGCCAAGACATTCTCCACACGATCCCACCCTTGGGCATCGTTATGAATTTGCGCACGCACGCGATCGCGGCGGCCTCCCTCGTTATCTAAGACGCCGGGGATATTGGTGGGGAACTCGCGAACATCGTAGTAGGCGTTGCGCTGCAAATTACAGGCTGCAGCGTAGCGAGCGTCACGTGGGATTAAGCCCTTATCTTCGGCGACGCAGTACCAATCAAAGCCCGCATAAATATCATCAGCTGTTTGATTTAAACGGGACTCCAAATTCAAGATAAGGTCCGCCTGAGCCTCGCAAGCGCAGGAGGCCAGCAATACTTCCCCGATACGAAAGGCCTGAAGGAAAATGCGTAAATTCTCTTCAATACCCGTAAATGCGGTGGCGTCGTAGTGATCGGGCAAGGGAATGCCTTCGGCTTTCAACGTGGCATAGACCAACCCAAGCTGCCCGCTCAGCGGATTGTCGCCCGGGAAGCCATAGCGGCCACAGTCCGGGAAGCCCGCAATTGGCACCCCCACATCGCCCTCTACGGTCGTCTTGGTACTGCAATTCGACACCGCAGGGTATGGGTGCGACAGCGGCCCAGGAACTTTCGCATTGCGATAATCCACGACAAAGTCGCTGCTTAATTTCACTGAACCTTCTTTACGGCCAATGGCATGCCAGGCCTTCAGAACATCATCGGCGAGAAAGCGCACGGCACGCTCTAGTTGTGCATAGCCTTTGTGATTCCAATCACGCACCACGCCTTGGCCCGGCGCACATTGCGAGTCCCGTGAGCCCGAGGGCGCATGACGACCACACACTTGGCCATCATCAGCCATGAGCTGCTCGCTATTGCCCGAGGCTTCCGCACTGCCCACATCGCCCTGACTAAAGACCAAGGGAACACCCGCCTCACGATCCACAAATCGCTCCAACGCCGCGAGAAAGTCGGCGCTATGCAGCTTGTGGGTATCTAAAGACTCTGGGTGCTCACCCCAGTTCATCCAAATCGCCAACGGCTTAGGTGCTTGCGGTTTAGACATATCGTCCAGACGCATCACGGTGAGGCCAAGATCGCCGTACTCCAGCGGATAACCCGCCGGCGTGCCGTCATTGGCTACTGCCAATCTCACCACATTGCCTTTAAAAATCTTGTGACGAATCACCGTGGCACCCATGCGTGCTGGCACCAGATTGGTTTCCGCCTGCAAAATGGCAGAGGCCATAGCGCGTGCTTGGCGCTCAAAGAAACGCGGGTCAAAAATATCTTGGAAAATCCAGACACCCCAGGCCGGTGTAGCAGAGTAGGACGACGAGTGATTGTGCGTCACCATGTGTAGAATTTGCTCGTAGCCGACCTGCGAACCGGCGGCTTGCAAGAGCTGGCCAACGCGCCGGAGCAATGCATCTTGCGCTAAATAATTGTCGGTTTTGATAAGCGCAATGCGCTTCTTATTAATCCCTTCCAGCACAATGGCACGCGCCGTTAAGCGCGACTGCACACCATAACTGGACTCTTTAGACTTATGCGTCAGGAATGGGTCAATGTCGCCACCACTTAAGCCATCTGGCTTATCGGTGACATCGCAATACTGGCCAGCGCAGTAACCAACATCGGGCGTCATATCCACAACGGCAACACCGGCACGGGCCACATCACCGGGAGCCACGCCCGTCAACAAATTGCTCAGGCCCGTCGCCGGGTCCTCACTGGCAAACACCGCCAAGCCGGCATTCAATAATTCACTCGCGGCTTGGATGGCATGACTCAATACCGTTTGGACACCGCTCACCACCCCATTCCATTGCCCGGAAATGGCTGCTTGGATCGTATTTAGGAGATCCACCAGCGCATTTTGCAGCATGCCCATCAGGCTGACAGGTGCGGAGCGATCAGCGCCCACAGGTACTTGAGCGCCCACCGATTGGCTAGGTGATAAGACATCGTCCGTTGCCGTTAACAGTTGGCATTGCGGCGGCAGTTCACCGGCGGTGAAGCCGATGCGCGCGCTGGCTTTCTGAATTGAGCAAGCCACATGATCGCCAATATGGGGCGATGACATAAGCACAAAATGATCCGGGCAAGAGCCCTCATCCATTAAGCGCCCCGCCTCATAGCCTAAAGGCGAGGTGATGGGGCTTAGTACATCGCGACCGTTGCTTTCAAACTCGCCCGGCGGGCAGAAAAAATACGTCGCACCTTGGGCGACGACCTGATCATAACTACTGGCCGGCCCCATATAACCCAAGAAGTCATTCGTGGCACCTAAGAAGAAATGCATTTGCGCCCCGCCTACCCCACCGGCGTCACGCAGCTGTTGCTGAGCATTTGGGAACTCTTCGCCGGGGGCCGTGCCGAAGAACAAATCGCCAATACGGAATGCGCCCGCAAACGTACCCAGGAGGTTGCCATTGAGGAAGGGCGGCAAAATGGCGCGGTCAATGCTGGCCTGGGTATCGGAGGGGTAGCCGCGTCCAGGAATGCCGACAAAGGGCGCATAGTTGCCAAAGAAAATGGGGTTCGTCACGGTTTCACGAATAAACCACTCTGCGCTCGCGATGCGGTCTCCCTTCACGCGCACAAAGGGCTTTACCCCTGGCACTCCTGTCGTCGCTGACTCACTTTGGTAAAGCGAGTCGAGGAAATAGCGTAGCCGCGCACGCGCTGACTTTTCACGCGCTAAGTTGCGCACGGTGCCATCACCTTCATCATTTTCAGATTTGAAGTCGGTGCGACCCAAGGTGCCCACAGTAGCCAAGCCCACAGCACCGTCTGTATCCAGCATGGCGGCGGCCCAACCGGTCCAGTCTCCGGAAAAAACAGCATCGCCGGTGTCGTCTAAGACTGTGGCATGGGGCGAGTAATTGATAAATGTCGCGATACGAGCACCCGTATCGGGGTGACGAGCCTCGAGCACACGAAACTCATCGTCAACCCATTTATTGGGGTCAAAGTTGTACAGCGACTTTACCGTGCAGCGCGGCAACTTGGACTTTCCGAGGTTCGCGTTTGCATCAATAAAATACTGGGCAGGACAGGCAATTTTGTCGCCATCAATCGCCCCAACATACAGCTCAGCGGGCTGGCGCTGCTGCCACGCTTGTTTGGCCGCCGTCAGCATGTCTTGCTGGAGTCGGCTGTAGAAGCTGGCTGGCACGCCACCCCAAATGCCAATGGTGTCAGGGGCGCGATGCGAATGGTCCGACTGAATAAAGATCCGGTCCACGGGGATGCCCAAAGCCTCAGCCAAACGTACTCGCGTGTCATAGAGGCCAGGACGCTTAAGCACACGACCATCGGTGGTCACTTCATCTTTATAGGCCGCGAAAACACCAATGGCGCTGGTCGTGATGATGACGACCGACTGCTCTTGCTCAGTGGCAATCGCCTCGCGGCTCACCACCATCGCACGGGTAAACAGCGTGTCCTGGCCACCAATCGCATTGGGTCGAGACGCCGCGGCATACCAGCCGCAGAAAATGCCATATCCGCCGGTACACAGCGATTCGGTTGGCGTGCTATCCACGCGTGAGGCGCCGACCTTGAAGGGCGACTTCAGGTCGTCATTATTAATCGTGATTTCCGCGCGATCTTGACCCGCTTCTGCAACCCCACCAACGACCTCTAGAATTTTGACGGTGAAGGATTCATCGGGTTCAAAACGCCCATCGCCACGAATATCAAACGGCACCACTACCGAGAGCTGGCCCGCAGGAATGGTCACTGAGTCACTGACACGCCCGACATAATCGGCCAGTCCGCTGGTGCTGATGGCCGAGTTATCAACACTGGTGAACTTGACCACAGTGGCTTGGTCCAATACCTCTGCTAATCGAAACGTTGCCACGGCCTGCGTTACGCCACGCTGACCTTCTGCCACCGACTGGCCCAGCACACTCACGCGCGCTTGCGCTTGGTCGTCATTGGTGAGTGTGAGGCGTTGATTCGGCAACGGCAGAGTGGCTTGTTGCGGCTCGGACAACCGCAACGTCAAGGCTTCATCGGGCTCCACGGTGGTATCACCGAGAATGGTGAGATTAGCCGTTGCCTCGGTTTGCATCGGCGCAAAGGTCACGACCGTGTCTAATACCTCAAAATCTTGAGCGGTCGCTGTGTCTGGCAACGCCTGAAGGCGCACGGAACTCGCCGCGGATAGATCTTCGCCTTGTCGCCGAAGTGTTAGCGCCAGAACACGAGGGGCATCACCCTCTGGCACAGCCGCCGGGCTAACCTGCATCGTTATCGTGGGCAACGTACGTGAGCTGGGGATTTTGACGGACGAATCTTCGCCACAGGCCACTAAAAGGGCAGTTGTCAGCCACAGGCATGAGCTCAGAACATGGCGCATGACATTTCTCTTTATTATTTTTATTACCGGCTTTTTTGACCGGCTGTAATGTCAGTTTAAAGCGAAACCCCTCAGGCCGCCAGCTTAAAAAATGTACTGATAAATCTGCATGCTGCCTAGCTGCTGCTTACGAGGGAACGACCCAACCCTTGACCCCTAACTCCTTGCCTATACCCGCCATGATCCGCTCCATCCCTTCAATTAGCTCTTGCTCAGGCTGCATAAAGTCAGTCGCAATCCAACCATGACAGAGATGAATAATGGCGCCCACCATGCCCTTTGCCATGACATTGAACACACCATCGGATGGCGCATCCTGCACCAACAATGGACGCGTAAAATCGATTAATAACTTCACGAAATCGTCATAACGCTGACCAAAGACGTGACTTAACTGCCCGCGAACCGACATCGCCTCAATCATCAACAGGCGACCTTTTTCGGGGTGTCTTTTCACAAAGCCAAAGGTCGCTGTAAGCCCCGAGCGAACCAACTGGCGCGCATCCTGAAGATGCGGCAGGGTCGCTATTAATATGCTTTGCAGAAACTCTTGGGTGACTGACTCATAAGCCGCCGTGAGCAAACCTTCACGACTCGAAAAAGCCTCATAAAAATAGCGCTTGGTTAGCCCCGCCTCCGCGCAAACAGCATCAATGGTGACCGTCGCAAAACCATCGCGGCCAATCAGTACCACACCCGCCTCGATCAGCTTATTTCGACGCTCAAGCTGGCGCTGTGTTGCCGCCATGCCCGCATAAGGACGCCCCTGTTTGCCAGTAGCTGCGGTTGTTTCAGATTCCGAATCAGTCGTGGGCGAAGTCATAACGGCTACATAAAGAAAGTTGACACTAGAAAGTATCACATTTATTCTGACACTTCAGCGTATCAAATAAGAATAACAAGGTATTGAAGCCACCATGACTTCTCACGTTTCAACGCTTGGCTCGCTTGTCTTCCCTTCACTGGCGTTTGCATTACTAACGGCATGTAGCGACCGTCCCAGCCAACAGGAGTCGGCAAACAATCGCCCTGCGTCATCGCTCGAAAAGCCCTGCACGCCGGTCTCCGATACCCACGAGCAGCACATCGTGACGTCCTGGAAAAATGCCCCCAGTGACGCCCTCATCACCCACCCGATTTCTGGCCTCTCGGTGCGCCAGTCCTTCGCACCTCACTGGCCAGGGCAGACTGTTCGCCTTCGCATCACCAATCGCTATTCCAGCCTGCCGGTAGAGCTGGATCGCGTGCATGTTGCACGCGAACGCGCGCCGGGCAGCGCCGATGTCATACCCGACAGTCAGTGCTTGCTCACATTTGATGGCCAATCCAAAGTCACCCTAAAGCCCGGTGAAACGCGCGTCAGTGATTGGACTCATTATTCAATTACCCCATTTGAGCGCGTTAGCATTAGTTTTCATGCCCCAGGCCTCACGCCACAAGTCACGCGCCATTTGGGGGCAAATGAGTTCGTTTATCTCAGCACACCCGGGGATCATGCCGCCGATGCCAGTGGCGCCGCCTATCAGCAATCACCCGAAGGCTATACCAGCAACTTCCTGGTCATTGAAGCGCTAGAGGTGCTGAGTCGCCCGAGCGTAAAAACACTGGTCGTTGTGGGGGATTCGATTACGGATGGCTCCGACTCCACCACGAGCTTTCTCGGTAAACAAGGCCAAGGCATGACCGCCACCGATCAACGCTATCCGAATCATTTACAGCGCCGCATCCTCAAAGCCGGGCTTCCCATCGCTGTGGCCAATGCTGGCATTGGCGGCAACGAGCTGCTTAATGATGGCTGGCTGCCCCAGTTTGGCCCCGCACTCGTGAAACGACTGGAAACGGACGTTCTGCAAACCACCGGCGTTAGCCATGTGTTGCTGATGATCGGCACCAATGACTTTGGCAACCCCCATCTTGGCGCGGCCCCCACCTCTGCAGAAATGATTGCGGGCTTGAAATCCGTTGTGGAGCGCGTGCAAGCGGCTGGACTAAAAATTGTGCTGGGCACTATCCCGCCAGCCGAAGGCAGCGTCTGGGATGGCCTTCCCGTTTTAGGCGCGACCCCTTTGCATGTGCAAATCCTGCACGGCACTGCAGAAGCGCGCCGGGGTCGTGATGAAACCAACGCGTGGATTCGTCAGCAAAAATTAAGTGACGGGGTAGTGGATTTCGAAGCCTGCCTGAGTGACCCAGATCGGCCGGGCTATCTAGTACCTCAATACAACAGTGGCGACAACTTGCACCCCAGTCCATTGGGCTATGCCGCCATGGCGGATTGCGTCAATTTGAATTTATTTAGCGGAGCTTAAAAAGATGCGCCCTTCCTTCCTTGCAACCTTGCGGCCAAAAATACGATCCACGCGTTGGTCGCTGCTATTTTGTGCGTCACTAATTCCCTTCGCTTTGAGTTCCTGTAATAGCGAAAAAGAAACCGCTGCCAGTCGCCAAGCCGCTGCGTCGCAGTTGGTCATGGGTGAGCAAATGCTCACGCTCAAGTCCGCGTCGGGTCGCGTCGAAATTGATCGCAACCCCCTGCAAGTCCGATTTTATAATGCGCAAAATGCCTTGGTGCTTAAACAGGCAAGCTCCCCCGCTGGCCCGTTGCAACCCGGGCTTGTACTGGATCAACCCGCAGGCGGCAATCTGATTCCAGACCAACTCCTTCATGCCCCATTCAGTTTTTTGCTGGGAGCCTCCGTATCGCCCCAGTTACGCGCCACGCCTTGGGTAGGGAATTACATTACTCAAGCACTGGTCGGCGTTCAGTTTCACGGCACCCAAGTCACTGCGGCGAAGGCCATTCCTCGTGGCGTTGAACTCACCATTGCCACCAATGACCCGACGGGTCGCGTCATTACCGCACGCATTGTTGAAGACGAAGCCTCCAGTTTCGCAGTCAGCGTCTCCGTCACGCCTTCTGCCGGCGTCGCATTTATCGCTGACAGCTTTGTCCTGAAAGCGGATGAGTCCTTTCATGGTTTTGGCGGCCGCCACAACGCGGTAAACCAACGCGGCAAGTCGTTAACCAACTTCATTCAGGCACAAAATGTGGGTGCCGGGCCCGCAGCACCTGTTGCCGACCCACTCTCCGGCAGCGGTAATTCGTTCATGTTTCCCTCCGGTGAAGACTCGGCCTACTACATCTCCACGGCCTTTGCGTCCACCGGCGGTTACGGCTTCTTTTTGGATAGCACCAAACCCTCGCGCTACAACCTGGGCGCTGCCAACCCGAATGCGTGGCAAGTCAACACCCTTGGGGCTGAAATGACCTACCTGGTCATTCCCGGCAGCCTGCCCTCGATTGTGAAAAGCCTGTCGAGCATTCAAGGGCGGCACCGCGTGCCCGACCCCGCCGACTTGGGCCCAACGCTGTCTCGTGCCGTGCGCGTACTCTCTGCCGAGGCCGATACTGCCGAGACCTATGAAGCAAAAATACGCGATGACTTAAAGCGCATTGACGCAGACAAGTTGCCGATTAAGGGCTACGTATTTGAGGGCTGGGAAATTCTCCCGCGTGAGAGCAGCCGAGAGATCATCCAAACATTGCATAAGCGCGGCATTCGAGCCTATTTGTATATTCGCAACTATGTGGGCATTGACCCCGCCAATACCGAGCGCCAAGAGACATTTGTGGAGGCGATTACCAACCGATATGTCACCACCGACCGCTTGGGCCTGCCCTATTTCTTTGGCACGCCCTTTGGCGGTCTCGGAGCAGCTATCGACTTCACTAACCCAGAAGCGGTGAAGTGGTGGCAGGGCCGCATCCGTGAAATGGTGCTGGATCTGAGCGCCGATGGATTCATGCAAGACTTTGGCGAACACATTGCGTTGGATATGCATTTTCACGATGGCAGCACCGGCGAAACCATGCATAACCACTACCCCACGTTGTTCCATAAAACCACGCGTGACGTGCTGGATGACGTCGAGAAAAAAACAGGCCGCAAGGTATTTTTCTGGACTCGCGCAGGTTACTCCGGCCGCAAAGGCAGCTCCGCCTATGAGTCGGCCAACTTCCCTGGCGATGAAACCAGTGACTGGTCACGCGCCTCCGGCATCGCCTCACTCACTACCGACATGTTGAGCCGAAGCGCGACGGGCTCCTATGGTTTCAATACCGATATTGGCGGTTACTTTGACTACCATGTGGGCGCTGCGGATGCAGAGCTCTTTACCCGCTGGTCATTCTGGGCCGCGTTATCGCCCGTTTTCCGCGTGCATAACTCATCCAGCAATGGCGTGCGCATGCCATGGTTCTACGGTGATCAAACCTTAGCGCATTGGCGCAAAGCCGCCGACTTACACTTGGCCGCAGCGCCTTTAATTATGCGTTTGTGGAAGGAAGCGCAAGAGACCGGCATTCCACCGACACGCGGCCTCTGGTTCCACTACCCAGACGACGCCCGTGCCCGCTCTGAAGACCAACAATGGATGCTGGGGCCAGATGTCATCGTTGCGCCGGTTGTTACCCAGGGCGCGATCACGCGAAAGGTCTACTTACCAAAAGGTTGCTGGGTGCATGTGGAAACCAGCCGCGAATTTAAAGGCCCTGCCGATGTCACCGTACCGGCCCCGGTCAATTCTTTACCCTACTTTTTTAAATGTGGTACCAAGCCGTTCTAGACAGAACGGCTTGGAGCGCTGAGTTGAAGTTGAGCAGCACGTCTAACGAAATGGATGTGCTGCTTCTATCGCTTGGAAAATGATGCTATCGAATAATCAACATCATCCAAAAGTACATCTCGACAGCTATTGGACAATAACTCGTTAACTGAGCGATAGACGGCGCATTATTCACGCCAAGCTGTTGATTTATATGGTGCCGGCAAGAGGAGTCGAACCCCCGACCTTCGCATTACGAATGCGCTGCTCTACCTACTGAGCTATGCCGGCAAAATCACAAACGAGCGTTTGTGTGGGCGGCGATAATAACGAGCCACCCTCGCCCTGACAAGCGCAGCCCCCACACCGACCTGCTTAAAATTTAGTTTCAGACGGCCCTAGCGAAAGCGATGTTTCGTTCCTAGCCTTTAGTCATGAGCATGCGGCTCTGCGTGAGATCACTCAGCATCTCCCGCCTTGGCAAGGAGGCCACACCATGAAATATCCCGTTCAGTTACAGCACCCATCACAACACGGATTTAGCTTGATCGAGCTCATGATCGTGATCGCGATCGTCGGCGTTCTCTCCGCTGTGGCAATTCCGCAATATCAAAACTACGTCATGCGGGCGAAATGGTCCGTCAATCTCAGCCAGATCGAGCCGTTAAAGTTAGCTATCTCCGAGTGCCTACTAGAGAACGGAATGACCAGTTCAGCGTGCGATACCGCCGCTGAAATTCAAACCACCCTGCCTCAGCCCAAGTATGCGGCCAGCAATGGCATCACCGTGTCGAGCACCAGCACAACCCTGACTGTCGCGGTCGTAGGGAATAACGAGGCGGGGTCCTGCAAAATTGAAATGCAGGTCGACACCAGTGCCGGCGATGCCATCTGGACTGGAAAAACAGTGGCCAACGGGTCTGCGCCTAGCTGCAGCAAACAGCAAACCGGTCTCGCAATTTAAGGGCAACTGCCATGAGCCTGATGTTGTCGGAAGGCTTGGTTTTGCCTCGGCAAGACCAAGAGGTGGTGCCCTGGGTCACCTCGCTCTTGATACGAGCTCAGCAACTCGGGGCATCTGATCTGCATATTGATCCGCAGCCGCAAGGAGCCTGCCTGCGCTTAAGGATTAATGGTTTACTGCAGGACTGGCTCGATGTACCCCCACTTTGGCAGCCACGACTGGTTTCTCGGCTGAAAGTGATGGCGCAAATGGATCTGGCCGAGAAGCGACTACCTCAAGATGGTCGCCTTGGCGATGCTGGCCAGGGGCTGAGCCACATTCGTGTGGCGAGCATCCCTACTCTGCATGGCGAGAAGCTGTGCTTGCGACTAGCGGATGCAGGTAACACGGCAACGCTAGCCGCATTACATCTTCCCGCGAGCACTGAGCATGCCTTGCTTCATCATTTGACCCGGCCGGACGGTTTGATCCTGATCACCGGCCCCACCGGCGCCGGCAAAACCACCTCGCTCTACGCCTGTTTACAGCACCTAAATGCCCGTCACCGTCACATCGCTACTATTGAAGATCCCGTTGAGCGACTACTACCCGGCATTAACCAAACGCCCATACAACCGCGTATAGGCTTGGGCTTTGCTGAAATACTTAAAGCCCTGCTTCGTCAGGACCCAGACGTTTTAATGGTCGGTGAAATTCGTGATCGTGAAACCGCAGAAATGGCTTTACAGGCCGCGGAAACCGGGCATCTCGTGCTGTCCACATTACATTCAGGCACTGCAATTGAAGCACTCGGCCGATTGCGGCATTTAGGTGTTCCCGCCTACCTGCTCGCCGATAGTTTGCGCTTGGTTGTCACGCAGCGACTTATCCGGCGCTTGTGTGATCGGTGCAAAGTCATTGACACCCAGCACGGTGGTTTTAGCGCCGGACACGGTTGTGAGGCCTGCCAACAAGGCCATAGCCAGCGCATTGGTTTGTTTGAGCATATTGAGATGTCACCCGCACTAGCCCAGCTCTGCCTCTCGGGTGCAGACAGGCATGCGCTTCAAGCCTGTGCGGTAAAGTCCGGCTGGTCGAGCTTACGCGCTAACGGTGAAGCCTTGTGGCAACAAGGCTCTGTCAGTCGCCATGAATTGCATCGCGTACTGGGCTATGAGGAAGCCTAAGCCGGCCTCTGCGCTTCAGCAGCAACGCTGGCTTAAGCAACTGGCGACGTTATTACACGCGGGTATTGCCCTTCACCCTGCGTTATCGCTGCTGCATCTGCAGTGCTCTAGCAACCTGCAAGCCTATTGGCAGCCGGTTCTGACGGGCATCGAGCAAGGTCAAGGGTTTGCCGCAACGCTGGCGCATCAAGCCGGATTCCGACGCAGCGATGTGCAACTGCTGGCCGTGGCGGAGCGCTCTGGTCAGCTCGATCTTCAGATTCAGCGCCTAGCGCAGTGGCAGGCGCGGCGCATCCAATTAAAGGCCCAAGTGGTAGCTTCGATACGCTATCCATTAGCTGTGCTTATGGGTGCACTGGCTGTCACCACTTTTCTGCTGTGGCGGGTCGTGCCCGGCTTTGCCGATCTCTATCAAAGCTTTGGTGCTGAATTACCGTGGCTGACTCTCCAGATCATGGCGCTGAGTACGCTCGTTCAATGGCTGACCATTCCCAGTATCGCGCTGCTGACGGTGCTGTTGCTTTGGGCTAGGCACGGCTGGAGAACGCGAGCACCATTTCGATCATTTTTACTCAAGGTCTTATGGCATTTACCCTTAGCCGGCGGCCTATCCAAAGCCTATTGGTTAGGTTTGTGGCACCGTACACTCCACGAAACCCTACGCGCCGGGCTACCCTTATTGGACGCCCTCACTGAAAGCGCGAGCTTGGTGGCGGAGTCGCCGCTGTCTCCTGCCCAAGCTGAGATTTATCAAGCGGTTGCTCAGGGCCAACGACTCTCAGATAGCCTTGCATCACTGGCAACTTATCCCTCCCATAGCGCACAGATGATCGCGATTGGCGAGGAATCCGGTATGCTCGTCGGTCTGCTAGATGAGTTGGCTAAACACTTTGAAGATGCACTTGAGAGTCGCTGTACTTTGCTACTCAAGTTGCTTGAACCGGCATTAATGGCGGGCCTCGGTGTGCTCGTCGGGATCATCGTCATGGCGCTGTACTTGCCTTTGTTTGAACTAGGAAATGCGATTTGATGGATAACACCCTGCTGCTGGCCTTAATCGCCCTGCTCGGCCTGATTTTGGGCAGCTTTGCCAATGTCGTGATTTATCGTTTGCCGCGCATCATTGAGCAAGAATGGCAAGCAGAGCTGGAGGCCTACCTGGTGGAGCAAGGCATCAAGCCGGAATCCGCTTCACCCACGCCCTCATTGTCGCTGAGTCTGCCGCGCTCTCACTGCCCACAGTGTGCAACCCCCATTCGCTACCGTGACCTCATCCCAGTGCTCAGCTGGCTATCCCTGCGCGGACGCTGCAGCCACTGTCGCGCCGCCATCAGTATTCGATATCCGCTGGTGGAGCTCATCAGCGCCGTCTTAGCGGTAGTGGCGTGGCAGTTCAGCGGAGATGTGTTGGGCGCGCTTGCGGTCTACGGCTTCTCAATGACGCTGGTGGTCGGTGGCATCATCGATTGGAATAGCCAATGGCTGCCCGATCGCATCACCCTACCGCTACTTTGGGTCGGGCTATTTCTCGCCAGCATCGGCCAAAACCCGTTAGGCCTAAGCCTTCAGCAAGCGCTCTGGGGTGCCATGGCCGGCTTCTCCGTTTTCTGGCTCATGGCGACCGGCTTCCGATTAGTCACCGGTCGCGATGGCCTGGGCGGTGGCGATACAAAATTACTCGCCGCGCTGGGTGCCTGGCTGGGTGGTTTAGTGCTGCCCCAACTTCTGCTTATATCTTCGTTGCTGGGGTTGCTTATTGCGCTCTGGTTCAGAGTCCGTAAAGGCGCACTGGGGGAGTTCCCCTTCGGCCCTGCGCTTGCAGCCTCGGGGTTGCTGTTGTTCTGGTTCCCACTTCCTTTGTAGAGAAAACGCAGCATGGCAAGCTGGATTTTAGGCATCACCGGCGGCATTGGCTCCGGCAAAACAGCAGCAACGGATTACTTGCACTCCCTGGGCATCACCATTGTGGATGCCGATGTGGTGTCACGGGAAATTGTGGCGCCGGGCCAACCCGCGTTAACGGCTATTCATCAATATTTTGGCGATGAGGTCTTGCTCGAAAGTGGCCAGCTCAATCGTCCGTGGCTACGTCAGCGGGTGTTCTCCGATCCTGAGCAACGATTGGCGCTTGAGGCTATCACTCACCCGGCCATACGCGAAGGCTTAAGACAACAACTGCAGGCCGCTACATCACCTTATGCGGTACTGGCGTCGCCCTTGCTGTGGGAAAGTGGCCAGGTCAATTTTGTGCAGCGCACCCTGCTGATTGATGTCAGCGAGGCCACGCAAATGCTCCGTGCCAGCCAACGCGATGGCGTTAGCGCAGAACAGATTAAGGCCATCATGCAAGCGCAATGGTCGCGTGGCCAACGCATGGCAAGAGCCGATGACATCGTTAGCAATGAAGGCAGCGTGGCGGATTTGCAGCGTCAGTTAGATACACTGCATCAACAGTATTTGGAGTTAGCGTCAGCATGACAGCGGAAAACACATCCTCCTCGGTCACCCGCGTGGTGAAGTGCCCGAGTTGCAGCAAGCCCGTGGTTTGGGGTGCTGCGGCGACCTACAAGCCTTTTTGCAGCGATCGCTGCCGTCTGCTCGATCTAGGCGCGTGGGCTAGCGAAAAATATGCCATTCCAGCCACTACACCGCCTGATCTGGATGATTTCGATGCTGCTAAAACTGACTGATGCCGGCCACACCCTGCCCGCCTAATGAGCGGGCATAAGCCGCATGACTTGGCGTAACGCCCCCCAAAGCGTAAACCGGCACCGTGGCCCCGCGCACAAGCGATGCCCATGACGGCCAGCCCAAGGTCGCCGCACCCGGATGGGATGGCGTGTCTAGCACAGGCGACAAGAACACAGCATCCACCCCTAGCTGCGTGGCGCTGGCGAGCTCGTCGGCGCTATGGCAGGCCGCCGTGAATTGCTGCTCTGGCCTCGCCTTAAGCGTCTCCAGCACCACGCCCTGCGTTAGGCACTGCTGAACCTGCCCCTGCGTTAGGTGGAAATGCGTTACGGCCGGCCACTGCTTCAGCAAGGCCGTCTCGCCATGCAGGCTCAGTGCAACATGATCGTGTGCGGCATGCGTCAACAAAAAGCGCTGAAGATAGTCGGCAGCCTGTGCATAGTTCTTTGCGGACCAGTGCGGTAGGCGCAGCAGCCAGCCCTCGCGCTGATCTGAAGAGGCTTGCAGGGCAGCCGGCAGGCGCTGCTCAGCCCAGGACTGAAGAGCCGTCAGCGATGCAAACGCGGGGGTAATACGCCACCGCATGGGCATACGCACAGCCGACACGATGGGTCGGTTGGCCGCAGGGAAAGGACGTTGAAGTAGATCATCTGGGCTTACCCACGCCACAGGCTGCCCTTCTCGGCCTAGCTGGTGAGGCGTTTCCGGTAAACCCGTTAGATAAGACTCGCCGGTCCAACGTGTAACTTGCCACACCGACAACTCAACCGATTTATCGGGATAGTCATGGCGAATACGAATGAGCGGCTCAAGCGCGGTAGGTGTTAACCCGAGCTCTTCGGTGAGCTCGCGGCTTAAGGCTTGCGCTTCGGTCTCGCCCGCCTCGACTTTGCCCCCGGGAAACTCCCACAAGCCCCCCTGATGCGTGTGCAAGGGACGCTGCGCGAGCAACACGCGGCCATCGCGCTCACGAATGACCGCGGCAACCACGCGAAGCAAGGCGCTAGACATCAGAGCGGGCGAACTTACGCACTTAAGAACGGTAGTCCGCGTTAATTTTGACGTAGTCGTAGGAGAAGTCGCAGGTCCAAACCGTATCGCTAAAGTTGCCACGACCCAAATCAATGCGGATAGTGATCTCGGCCTGCTGCATCACAGCGGCACCCTGAGCTTCGGTGTAGGACGCTGCCGCGCCGCCGTTTTGGCAGAGCAAAACATCGTCTAACCAGACATTGATTTTCGACACATCCAAGGTCGGCACACCGGAGCGACCAATCGCAGCCAAAATACGACCCCAGTTCGGGTCAGAGGCGAAGAACGCGGTTTTAATCAATGGCGAATGCGCCACGGCATAGGCCACATCACAACACTCTTGAATATTGCCGCCGCCTTCTACGCGAACCGTCATGAATTTCGTTGCGCCTTCACCATCACGCACGATGAGCTGCGCCAAGCGCAAGAAGACCCGGGTCAGTACCGTATGCAGGGCGCTATAAAGCTCGCCTTCAGGTCGGGTCACTGGCGCATTTCCCGCTTTGCCGGTAGCAATCAGGACGCAGGCATCGTTGGTGGAGGTATCGCCGTCGATGGTGATGCGATTGAAAGAGCCTTCCACGACATCACGCAACAGGGCTTGCAGCACATCCGGCGCTACCGCAGCGTCCGTCGCCACATAACCCAGCATGGTGGCCATGTTCGGACGAATCATGCCTGCACCTTTAGAGATGCCCGTCACGGTGTAGGTCTTACCGTCTACCGTGAATTGCTCGCTGGCACCTTTCGGCAGCGTATCTGTGGTCATGATGCCGTGCGCAGCTGCAGTCCAGCTATCCGCATCCAGCGCTGCCAAGGCGGCAGGCAAGCCCGCCTGCAAGCGCGCTACCGGCAATAACTCGCCAATAACGCCGGTGGAAAAGGGCAGTACCTGTTCAAGCGCTACGCCCGTCAATCCTGCTAATGCTTGGCAAGACACCTGAGCGGCTGCCATACCGGGTTCGCCGGTACCGGCATTGGCGTTGCCGGTGTTAATCACTAAGTAACGTGGCGATCCCGCTTGCAAATGTGCTTTGGCCACATGCACTGGAGCGGCACAAAAAGCGTTGGTGGTAAACACAGCCGCCGTCGCTGCACCTTCCGCAATTTCAAAAACCACGAGGTCGCGACGATTCTTATACCGTATGCCCGACTCAGCAATGCCAATACGCACGCCGTTGATGGGCAGCATGACGGGTAGCGACAGATCACCCACAGCCATGTCGAACTCCTTACTAAGCGTTAAGCTGGCTTAGGCCAGCTGACCGTGACAATGTTTGAATTTCTTACCCGAGCCACACGGGCAAGGATCGTTGCGGCCTACTTTCGCGCCATCGCGAACAAAGGTTTGCGGCTCATCGGCACGGACTGGCGTCTGCAGTGGCTCACCGGCCTCAACCGCAGCCATTTCGGCTTCAGCGGTAGCGGCATCGGCATGATCGAAGTGCAGGGCCATAGCCTTGGCTTCCGCTTCACGCTGCGCTTCCATGGCAGCAACTTCTTCCGCTGTCGGCACGTGCAGACGCGCCAGCGTTTGGATCAGCTCCAACTTAACGGCGTTAATGAGCTGCTCAAACAGCTGGAAAGCTTCGCGCTTATATTCTTGCTCAGGATTCTTCTGGGCATAGCCACGCAAATGAATGCCCTTGCGCAGGTAGTCCATGGCGGCCAGATGGTCTTTCCAATGGCGGTCGATAATCTGCAGCATGACCTGCTTTTCTAGCTGGTTAGCCGTGTCATCGCCCATGCGTTCGCGCTTATCCAACCACGCTTGCAAAATCGCTTTACGCAGACGCGCACGAACGCCTTCTTCATCGAGCTTGCTGTCTTCATCGAGCCAAAGCTGCACGGGGAAGGTCATGCCAAAGTCAGTCTGTAATGCCTGCTCAAGACCGGCAATGTCCCACTGCTCATCCAAGCTTAATGGCGGGATGTAGGCATTAATAATGCTGTCCACCACGTCATCATGAATGAGCGTGACGTTTTCACGAATACTGCCCGTGCTGAGGATGTCATCACGCTGGGTATAGATGGCACGGCGCTGCTCATTGGCCACGTCGTCATACTTCAGCAAGTTTTTGCGGATGTCGAAGTTGCGCGCTTCCACTTTGCGCTGCGCGCCTTCGATCGACTTCGAAACCCAAGGATGCTCAATGGCTTCACCCGGCTTCATGCCCAGTGAACGCATCATGCTCTTCACACGGTCGCTAGCGAAAATACGCATCAAATCGTCTTCTAGCGACAGATAGAAACGCGTCACACCCGGATCGCCCTGACGACCCGCACGACCACGCAGCTGGTTATCAATACGACGAGACTCATGTCGTTCGGAGCCAATAATGTGCAGGCCACCCGCAGCGATTACGCGGGCGTGATCCTCTTCCCAAGCCTTACGCAGCGCCTCGGTTTGCTCCGGTGTAATAGCGTCGCCTAATTTAGCGGCTTCGGCTTTCCAGTTACCGCCGAGCAGAATATCGGTACCACGGCCGGCCATGTTGGTCGCGATAGTGACTGTACCGGAACGGCCCGCCTGGGCCACAATTTCAGCTTCTTGCTCGTGGAACTTGGCGTTCAGAACACGATGTTCAATGCCTTCTTTCTGCAATTGACGCGACAGTAATTCACTGGTCTCAATCGTCGCCGTACCGACCAGAATCGGCGCGCCTTTCTCTCGATACTCTTTGATGTCTTTAACAATCGCCAAGTACTTGTCTTCTGGGCTTAAGTAGACCAAGTCATCATGGTCCACACGCACCATCGGGCGATGCGTTGGAATCACCACCACATCTAAACCATAAATTTGGTGAAACTCGGGTGCTTCCGTATCGGCCGTACCGGTCATGCCGGACAATTTGCGATACAGGCGAAACAAGTTCTGGAAAGTGGTGGTAGCCAGTGTTTGGTTTTCTGCCTGAATCGGCATGCCTTCTTTGGCTTCCACGGCTTGATGCAGGCCTTCGGACCAGCGACGACCTGGCATGGTACGACCGGTGTGCTCATCCACAATCACTACGTCACGGCCCGTGATGATGTAATGCACATCACGCTGGAACAGCACATGCGCCTTGAGCGCAGCATGCACGTGATGCAGTAAATTCAAATGGGCGGGCGAATACAGGCTTTCTCCTTCCGCCAATAGCCCCATTTCCACCAAGCACTGCTCAACAAACTCATGACCAGCTTCCGTCAACTCAACTTGGCGGCCTTTTTCGTCAATCCAATAGTGACCGCCATCGACGTTTTCTTCCTGAGCCTGACGCGTGAGGCGCGGAATGAGCAAATTGATCTGGGTATACAAACGCGAAGAGTCTTCGCTAGCGCCAGAAATAATTAAGGGGGTACGTGCCTCATCAATGAGGATAGAGTCGACCTCGTCGATCAGTGCATAAGCATGGCCGCGCTGAAAGCGATCCTCTAATCGGAACGCCATGTTGTCGCGCAGATAATCAAAACCGAACTCGTTGTTCGTGCCATAGGTGATGTCAGCACGATAAGCCGCACGCTTCTCCTCTGGCGGTTGTTGCGAGCGCACCACACCCACGGTGAGTCCAAGAAACTCAAACAGCGGACGGTTCCATTCAGCGTCACGAGCGGCCAGGTAATCGTTCACCGTAACCACATGCACGCCTTCACCAGACAAAGCGTTTAAGTACGCCGGCAGTGTTGCCGTCAGCGTCTTACCTTCACCCGTACGCATTTCCGCAATACGGCCTTCATGCAGCGTAATACCGCCAATCATCTGCACATCGTAATGACGCATGCCCAACACACGCTGAGCTGCCGTTCGACAAACAGCAAAGGCTTCGGGCAAAAACGCATCCAGACTTTCACCGGCTTGGAAGCGCTGCTTGAACGAGGCCGTCTTAGCCCGAAGCTCTTCATCAGACAGTGCATCCGTCGTGGCCTCAAGCGCATTAATGCGCTCGACGATCTGACGCATACGCTTTAGTTCACGATTATTTTTGGTACCGAACAAGCCGCTGACAAAACGAGAAAACATGGTCACTACTCAGAAGATAGGCAAATCAGCGCAACATTCTACCTGCTTTCCCTAGTCTGGAAAGTGTTGTGTGCTAGAGAGATGTAGAAAGCAATAGCCCGGCACAAGGGCCGGGCTATTAGAACCGCAAAAACAGGTGAATTTAGCGTTTTGCGACTCGAATAAACGTGGTGGGATCAATTTGTTTGCCGTTACGCAGCACTTCATAGTGCAAATGCGTCCCCGTGGATCGCCCCGTCGAGCCCATATAGGCCACCAGCTGATCTTTGCTGACCATATCGCCAGCTTTCACCGCGACCGCACGCGCATGTGCATAACGAGTCACCAAGCCATCGCCGTGATTGATTTCAACGACATTGCCATAACCTGTGCGTTGGCCAGAATACGTCACTACGCCGTCCGCTACTGAGTACACATCGCTGCCTTCAGTCCCGGCGAAATCAATGCCGCCATGGAATGCGGTACGACCCGTCATGGGGTCTGCACGATAGCCAAAGTTTGAACTGATGTAGGCGTCACGCACCGGCATGTTATTGAGATTGACCTGCTGACGACGGCTTTGCAGCACTTTATCGAGTGCTAACAATTGCGCCTCGCGCAGCTCAAGAGCGGTACCTAAGGAAGATAAAGATTTATCGACGTCGGCTGTTGTTTCAGGCAGCTCAATGGGGTGCTCTGGACCACCCATCGGCGGCTTGCGAGAAAAATCAAATTCGTCCCCTTTCACTTTGGCACTCTCAGCCAAATGTGCGCCCAACGCATCGATACGCATCATGCGGGCCTGAATATCGGCCATGCGTGCGGCCATGGCAGCAAGCTCTTCCTGCTGCGCAAGGTCAGCCGCACTGAGCTGCGCCACCGGCGAGGATGTGAGCTTGTTGTAAGCCCAATAGCCAGTCGCGCCGATGCTACTGGCCAGCACAAACAGACCTGCTGCCGCGCTGCCAATAATTTTAGGATTTAACTGCAATCGAATCGGACGATTATGCTTGCGGTTAAAAAAAATAATGTTCATCTCGAATACCTCTTGGCGAACGCGCGCACTTTGCGCATGCTGAACGCCTTGATCTGCGATCACTACTCATGAATCGAAAAGCACAACCGACCGCACTTAAAGACTTACTCAAGCTCGGCAGCTTTTCGCCTTTGCTGCAGGGGAACTCCCTGCGCGCAACCCATGAGATGATTTGGCAACAAATAGTTGATGAATCCATCCGGTCTTCTTGCCGGTTAACTTCGCTGCGAGAAGGAACACTCACCGTGTGCGCAGATCATGCGACCACCGCCAGCCAGTTGCGCTACCTACAGAAAATCCTGCTGCAACAACTGAAGCAACACACTGAATTCAACTCCGTTCAGCGCTTGCGCATTCTCATTTCAACAGCGTCCCCGTGCCTACCTACCTCTGCAAAACCCTTGCCAACCCTAAGTGAAAATGCGGCAAAGCATCTGCAAGAAATGGCAGATTCCTTGGAGAATTCGGAGCTTAGCGGAGGTTTCCGTCGTTTGGCAAGCTATACCCTCAAGAATCGCAAGGGTACAAACGAATAAAAAACGCGCAATTTAAGCGCGTTTTTTATCTTTTCAATCGCATTCAACGCGCCAATTAATGGATCGCATCCGCCTTGACGTAGCTGATCGGGGTCAGGCGCTCATCTGGAAAAGTGACCTCTTCCCAAGCATCAGGATTATCAAATATGGCCCGGAGCAGTTTGTTATTGAGCGCATGACCGGACTTGAAACCCTCATATGCACCTAAAATGCCCATACCGAACAAATACAAGTCGCCAATGGCATCCAGCATTTTGTGACGGACAAACTCATCCTCAAAACGCAGGCCATCTTGGTTCATAACACCTTGATCATCGACCACGATAGCGTTGTCCATGCTGCCACCGAGAGCGAGGTTATTGGCACGAAGGTATTCAATATCACGTAAAAACCCGAAGGTGCGAGCTCGACTCACTTCATTGACAAAGGCGGTGGTCGAAAAATCGACGCTGGCCCAGCGATGCTCATCCCGAAAAGCAGGGTGATCAAAGTCGATGGTGAAGGACACTTTGAAGCCATCATAAGGGTCGAAGGCGGCAATCTTGTCACCGTCTCTCACTTCTATGCGGCGCTTAATGCGAGCAAAACGCTTGGGCGCTTCCTGTTCCACGATTCCGGCGGCTTGAATCAGAAACACGAAAGGCCCAGCGCTGCCATCCATAATCGGAATCTCGGGTGCACTGACATCGATCACGGCGTTGTCGATGCCAAGGCCCGCGAGAGCCGACATGATGTGCTCAACGGTACCGACGCGGACATCACCCATCACCAGATTGGATGACATCATGGTCTCGCGCACCAGCAAGGCTTGTGCCGGAATAACGACTGGCGGTTCGAGGTCCGTGCGGCGAAACACGATACCCGAATCGACAGGCGCAGGCCTCAGGGCGAGAAAGACTTTCTCGCCACTGTGGAGGCCGACACCGCTGGCGCGGATGACTTGTCTGACGGTACGTTGCTTGAGCATTTGTAACAAATCATGTCAAAGGTGGCTCATGGTAGCAGAGCCGCCCTGACGGCTCAATCAGCCTGACGACGCAGGAATGCTGGAATGTTCAGCAAACTGGTATCACCACGACGTGTACTGCCGGCTTCTTTGTTTCGCTCCCAGGTTGGGCGATCGTACTTCGCATACGGATCTTGCTCAGGCGCTGGCACCGAACCCCCATTAACGACCTGCTGCACGGGCACAGCCATTGTGGGTTGCTGCACCACTTGCACGGTTGGCGCAGCTGCCACCAGAGTCATACCCGCCTTGGGTTGTGCAGCACGCATTGCGCTGGCCTTCGGCAAGCCCGTGGCCACAACCGTGACGCGAATTTCATCGCCCAAGGTTTCGTCGAGAATCGTACCGATCACCACCGTGGCAGTTTCGGAGGCAAAATTCGACACGATGTCACCGACGGTTGAGAACTCGTCTAGACCCAGGCTTTCGTTAGCTGCAATCGACACCAGCACGCCACGAGCACCCTTGAGCTGAACATCATCGAGCAGCGGGCTGTGGATGGCCATTTCGGTAGCGATGCGCGCACGCTCTTCACCTTTTGCCGAACCGGTGCCCATCATGGCCAAGCCTTGCTCGGACATGACCGTACGCACGTCGGCGAAGTCGACGTTGATGACGCCGGGATTCAGAATCATGTCGGCAATGCCCTGTACGGCACCCTGCAACACATTGTTGGCGGCCTTGAAGGCGTCTACCAGCGACACCTTGCCGAGGACTTGCAGTAACTTGCCGTTAGGAATAGTGATTAACGAGTCCACATGATGTGACAGCGATTCGATGCCCTGCTCGGCCACATCCATGCGCTTTTTGCCTTCGAACGGGAAAGGCTTAGTCACCACACCGACCGTCAGAATGCCCATCTCACGAGCAACTTCAGCAACCACTGGCGCACCGCCGGTACCCGTACCGCCGCCCATGCCAGCGGTAATGAACACCATGTCGGAGCCTTGCAGCGCTTCGCGAATACGATCGCGATCTTCAACCGCTGCCTGACGACCCACTTCAGGATTTGCGCCAGCGCCCAAACCGCGCGTCACGTTATCACCCAGATGCAGCAAGGTTTTGGCATTCATTTTATTGAGTGCCTGCTTATCGGTATTCGCGCAGATGAAGTCAACGCCTTGCACATCGCTATTAACCATGTGCTCAACTGCGTTGCCGCCGCCACCGCCCACACCAATCACCTTAATGATGGCTGTGCCGAGTTCCGGCGTGTTGTCTGCAAATTCGAAAATGTTCGTCATGTTATTTCTCCAGCCCCTAAGGGCTTCCGCCGTTTTTTATAAGTGTTGCGCCGTGAGGCTTCCTGCCCTTTCCGATGGCCCGCCTAGCCATCGGTAAAACTGTTGCTCGTAAGAGCCAATACTCAGAAGTTGCTGGCGAACCAGCCCTTCATTTTTCCAATAAAACTGGCGCCTTCGTCTTCGCGACGCTGCACACGATTTGACCCTGTCAGCCCGGAGGCCAGGGTACGCTGCATCCCGTAGAACAACAGGCCAATGCCGGTGGCATAAATCGGGTTATGTAATAGCTCTTCCATGCCGCCGAGCTTCAATGATTTCGGCATGCCAATGCGAACAGGCAAATGGAAAATGGATTCGGCCAACTGCACCGCACCCTCAATTTTGGCTGAGCCGCCCGTCATTACCACACCAGCAGCTAATTGATCGGCATACCCGCAACGCTCCAGCTCCATCTGCACAATGCTGAAGAGCTCTTCGTAGCGTGGCTCAACCACGGCCGACAAGGTCTGACGAGCCAGGGTTCGCGCCGGGCGATCACCCATGCCGGGCACGCTGATGGTTTGCTCAGGGTCGACCATTTGTGGCACGACACAGGCGTAGCGCACTTTAATTTCATCGGCGGCAGGCGTGGGCGTTCTTAAGGCCATGGCGATGTCGTTGGTGACTTGATCGCCGGCAATTGGAATCACGGCCGTGTGGCGAATCGCGCCGCGAACAAAGACAGCGATATCGGTGGTGCCACCGCCAATATCGACTAAGCAAACACCCAAATCCTTTTCATCATCGGTGAGCACGCCATGGCTGGAAGCCACTTGCTCAAGCACGATGTCATCAATGGCGAGGCCAGCACCACGAACGCATTTCTCCAAATTTTGGGCTGCATTCGCTGAACAGGTCACCAGGTGGATATGGCCCTCAAGGCGAACACCCGCCATGCCTAAGGGGTTACGCACATCCCCTTGGTCGTCCACAATAAATTCCTGAGGCAACACATGCAGAATGCGTTGGTCTGCGGGGTTGGCACCGGACTTAGCGGCATCAATCACGCGCTCGATGTCGGTCTGCGTGACTTCGCCATCCCGAATAGCCACAACAGCCTGCGAATTGCGGCCACCAATGTGACTGCCGGCGATACCAATATAGGCCGAGTGAATTCGGCAATCGGCCATCAATTCCGCCTCAGCTACTGCGCTTTGAATGGCTTCCTGCATCTGGTCAATATTGACCACCACGCCCTTTCGCATGCCTTTCGATGGCTTCATGCCATAGCCCACAATTTCCAGACTCTGCTCCGCCTGGTTAATTTGGGCGACCATGCAAACCACCTTAGAGGTGCCGATGTCTAACGCAACAATCATGGGAGCCTGTGTCATATTTGCCATCTCTGCCTTCCTGGTCGCGAGCGACCGATTACCTCAATCAAAAAACTAAAATCAACCCTGACGCCAGCCAATGGCAACGCCATTGCGATAGCGCAGATCAATGCGTGCGATGCTGCCAATATCCGCGGCTAACTGGCGGTCATAAAGCACGGTAAAGCGCTCTAGTTTGGCCAAGGTGTCTTGTGCGTCGACCAACACCTCAACGCCCCCTTCTAAGGTCAGCAACCAACTCATCCGACCCGTTAACTGCAAGGACTCAATACGCAAGCCCACACGGTGCAAAATACGGTCCATTGCTTGGTACTGCTGCAATACAAATCGCGACTGCGCACGCGGGCCATCCAAACGCGGCAGGCCTGCTAAGCCCATGACTCGTTGTGGTCGAAACACATCGCCATGACTGCTCACTAAACCGTCATCGCCCCAATGCGCTAGGGCGCGTTTTTCCACCAATGTCACGCGCAGGTTATCGGGCCATTGGCGGCTGACTTGCGCCTGAGCCACCCAAGGGTAGCGCTGTGCCAAGGCTTGCAACTCGCTAACGTTGGCTGTGAAAAAATTCCCTCTGACCGTGCGCTCAAGTGAAGCCAACAACTCTTCACGCTGCGTCTGCACCAAGTCACCGGTAATTTCGACGTGACGAATCGGGGTTTCCAATGCCCAGTTTTTAGCCATCACTTGCAGGCCGGCACCAATCACCAGCACGGCACTCAAGGACATGACCCACACCAATACATTCAAGGCTCGCGAGCCTTGCTCACCCAAGCAGATCGGAAGA
>NZ_JBXMRC010000008.1:0-81245 GCF_057084925.1 Perlucidibaca sp.
ATCTTGCATAGTCTTTTATTCCCGAGCAAACATGTTTGGGCGATCGGCCTCAACACACGCGTCCACTATTGAATCAGATTCTCACGAGCCTTTTTGAGGCAGCGTGACCCCCATCCCTTTCTCTTGCTGATGCGTGCTCACCAAAACCGTGCAAAACCTTTGCACCCTTCAGCGCGCGATGCCAGTTAGCAATATACGCACCAACTTCACATGCCCCACGTGAACTTGTTCAGAAAACCAGCATCAACGACATATTCTGGATTTTCGCCCCATTTCGGCGCGGGCATGGCGGTAAAACCGCTTGATACTAGCGCGATTGCAGGGCGTGAGGAACCACTACTAAAGTGTGAAAATGCTTTTATTGACCAACGGAAATAAAAAAGCCCAAGTGACGATGAAACATCACTTGGGCTTTTGATTTCGCACTATTTGTTGAGCTGAGAGTTAGGAGCCCTGCGTCAACAACATATTACGAATGTGACCAATGGCTTTGGTCGGGTTAAGCCCCTTCGGACAAGCACTAACGCAGTTCATGATGCCGCGGCAGCGGAACAGCGAGAACGGGTCGTCGAGCTTGGCTAAACGCTCCATTGTGGCCGTGTCACGCGTGTCGGCAATAAAACGCCAAGACTGCAACAGCGCCGATGGACCCAGGAACTTTTCTGGGTTCCACCAAAACGATGGGCATGATGTGGTGCAGCAAGCACACAAGATGCACTCATAAAGACCATCGAGCATGGCGCGGTCTTCTGGCGTTTGCAGGCGCTCAATGGCCGGGGCTGGCGTGTCATTGATCACGTACGGCTGAACCTTCTCGTACTGATTGAAGAACATGGTCATGTCCACAACCAAGTCACGCAACACAGGCAGGCCAGGTAATGGCTTCACCACCAGATGACTGCCGCCTTTGGTGGCAATCGACACCGGCGTGATGCAGGCAAGACCGTTCTTTCCATTCATGTTCAGACCGTCGGAACCACAAACTCCTTCACGGCACGAACGACGATAGACTAAAGAATCATCTTGCTCTTTGACCAAATTCAAGATGTCCAACACCATCAGATCGCGACCTTGAGTATCGATCTGATAATCCTTCATGTACGGTTCGCTATCCGTATCCGGGTTGTAGCGATAGATGCTGACTTTAAGCATGTTGCACCCCTAAATTAGTAAGTACGAGCCTTGGGCTGGAAGGCCTTGACCTGCTTCGGCGCGAAGTTAACCGCACGCTTGCCAACGGTCTTGGTTTCCGTGTTGAACAGCGAGTGAGCCAACCAGTTTTCGTCATCACGATCTGGGTAGTCTTCACGACTGTGCGCACCACGGGACTCGGTACGGGTCTGAGCAGACAACGCAGTGGCTTCGGCTGTCTCGAGCAGGTTATCCAGCTCCAACGCCTCGACGCGAGCGGTGTTAAAGGAGTTGGTTTTGTCGCCCAAGTGCGCATTGGCAATACGTTCACGCAGCTCAGCAACCTTCGCAACACCCGCATCCATATCTTCACCACGGCGGAAAATACCGAACGCGCTCTGCATGGACTTCTGTAACTCTTTACGCAGGGCAGGCACTGATTCGCCGCTGACCGAACCATTCCAACGCGCCATACGGGCTTGTGCCTTGGCTACGTCAGACTCTGATGGCTCGCGCTGTTCCATACCTTGACGCAGTGCGTCTTCGATGTGCAGACCAGCAGCACGACCGAATACCACGAGATCGAGCAGCGAGTTGCCACCGAGACGGTTGGCGCCATGTACGGATACGCAGGCAATTTCACCCACGGCGTACAGGCCCTGAATGATGCTGTCTTTGCCATTGGCATCGGTGCTGATCGCCTGACCGTGAACATTGGTCGGGATGCCGCCCATCATGTAGTGGCAGGTTGGGATAACGGGAATCGGCTCCTTCACAGGATCGACGTGCGCGAAGGTCATTGCCAGTTCGCAAATGCCCGGCAGACGGCTGTGCAGCACATCTTTGCCGAGGTGATCGAGCTTCAAATAGACATACTCGCCATCTGGACCAGCACCACGGCCTTCACGAATTTCGGTGGCCATAGAACGCGCAACCACGTCACGAGACGCCAAGTCCTTCGCATTCGGAGCATAACGCTCCATGAAGCGCTCGCCATCTTTGTTCAGCAAGTAGCCACCTTCACCACGGCAACCTTCGGTCACGAGCGTACCGGCACCAGCAATACCGGTGGGGTGGAACTGCCACATTTCCATGTCTTGCAGCGGAATGCCGGCACGAGCCGCCATACCCACGCCGTCACCTGTGTTGATGTGCGCGTTGGTCGTGGATGAGTAAATGCGACCGGCACCGCCGGTGGCGAACACGGTGGCTTTCGACTTGAAGAACACGACTTCGCCGCTGGCGATATCCATGGCGATGACGCCGCAGACTGCACCGTCCTGATTACGCACCAGATCCAGCGCCAGCCACTCGATGTAGAACTTGGTGTTGAACTTCAGGTTTTGCTGATAGAGCGTGTGCAACAGCGCGTGACCGGTACGGTCAGCAGCTGCGCAAGTACGTGCAGCCTGCGTGGGGTTATCTGGACCCTTGGACTGACCGCCGAAAGGACGCTGATAAATACGGCCTTCTTCAGTACGGGAGAATGGAAGCCCCATGTGTTCCAATTCGAAAACGGCTTGCGGGCCGACCGAACACATGTATTCGATGGAGTCTTGGTCACCAATAAAGTCGGCACCTTTTACGGTGTCATACATGTGCCAGCGCCAATCGTCATTCGGGTCAGCTGAAGCGATGGCACAAGTAATGCCGCCTTGCGCCGACACGGTGTGCGAGCGAGTCGGGAATACCTTGGAAATCAGAGCTGTTTTGAAGCCCGACTGTGCCAACTGCAGCGAAGCGCGCATGCCTGCGCCGCCGCCGCCCACAATCACGGCATCAAAATTTACAGTACGCATTTTAGACATGACTTAGTTGCCCCAAATAATCTGAATGCCCCAGACGATGACCACAAACAGCGCCAACGCCATCGCAACCTGCACTACCAAACGCACGACGTTGGCTTTAGGCCCCATCTGTCGAACCGTTAAGTAATCCGTGAAAACGGTCCACATACCAATCCAGGCATGGGCCACAAAGGCCAACAGAGCCAGCAGCGTAAAAATACGCATGCAGGTTTGGCTCATAAAATCGTGCCAGGTCTGGAAATCAACCACCGGGGTGATCAGAAACCAGCCGCCGAGCCAGACAGTGTAGGCAGCAAGAACAATGGCGCTAACGCGTTGCAGCAGCCAATCGGACAAACCAGAACGCGAAAAACTTGTTGCGCTTTTCATTAGAGAACCACTCCTACAAAGAGCGCGGCAATGACGAGTGCCGACACCACAAGGCTGATCTTGGCAAAAGTACGACCGCCTTCCAGCGACTCACCAACGCCCCAGTCCATGACCAAATGCTTAACGCCCGCAATAAAGTGGTACGCCAAGCCTGCCAATGCCACAAACAGCACCAGCTTACCCACAATGCCCGTCAGCATGGCTTGCACGCAGGCGAAACCTTCTGCAGAAGACAAGGAGCAATCCAGCAGCCAAAGCAAGCCGGGAATGACAAAGAACAACAATACGCCGGAGAGGCGGTGCAAAATGGAGGCAATGGCTACTGGCGACTTCAAATTCAATTCGATGACAGTCGCGAGCGAGAGATTGACCGGTCTGTTACTTTTCACAGAGGGCATCCTGTTGGTCTAGTGGGTCTGGCAACCATTATAAATGGCTCGGAAACTCTCATAAGCCATTGAAATTAAACGCATTTTGGTATAATTTAAAGGGCATTACGAGATTGCCGCGAGAGTATAATCCCGCACATTCCGTAATACAAATAGGTTTGCCACACAAAAGCTCAACAAGGGCATAGGAATTGCTAGTACTTAAGTCGAAGTTCTTGCGTCCTGAGCGCTGCTCTTCATTGACAATTTTACCTTGTGATTTAAGCTACCCCGCTTCCAGCACCGGCTACCCGCTGCGAGCGTAAGACCTTTCTAAGGAGACCGTGATGACGGCCAAGACTGCAACGCTGACTATCGGCGACGAAACCCTGACCCTGCCGATTACTTCTGGCACCCTTGGCCCTGATGTCATTGATGTCAAAGACGTGCTCGCGAAAGGCTATTTCACTTACGATCCAGGCTTCATGGCGACGTCCGCCTGTGAATCCAAGATCACCTTTATTGACGGTGACAAGGGCATCTTGCTACACCGCGGCTACCCCATCGACCAACTCGCTGAAAAAGCCGAATACCTCGAAGTCTGCTACCTATTGCTTAATGGCGAACTGCCGAATGCCCAACAGAAGGCTGAATTCACCAAGCTCGTCACCGACCACACCATGGTTAACGACCAGCTCCGTAAGTTCTTTGAAGGCTTCCGTCGTGACGCTCACCCGATGGCGGTGATGTGCGGCGTTGTTGGCGCTCTGTCCGCCTTCTATCACGATGGTCTCGACGTCAATGATCCGAAGCACCGTGAAATTACCGCTATTCGTCTGATCGCCAAAATCCCGACGATTGCGGCTATGAGCTACAAGTACACCGTAGGTCAGCCCTTCACTTACCCTCGCAACGATCTGAACTATGCAGAGAACTTCCTGCACATGATGTTCTCCGTTCCAGCCGACGTGAATTACAAGGTAAACCCGGTACTGGCTAAAGCTATGGACCGCATTTTCACCTTGCATGCAGATCACGAACAGAATGCGTCGACATCAACCGTACGTTTAGCCGGCTCAACCGGTGCTAACCCCTACGCTTGTATCGCAGCTGGCATTGCCGCACTTTGGGGCCCAGCTCACGGCGGTGCCAATGAAGCGGTGCTGAACATGCTTGACGAAATTGGCACCATCGAAAACGTGAAGCCGTTCATGGAAAAGGTGAAGACCAAAGAAGTAAAGCTCATGGGCTTCGGTCACCGCGTCTACAAGAACTTCGACCCGCGCGCCAAGGTCATGAAGCAGACCTGCGACGAAGTGCTCGCCGCACTCGGTATCAACGACCCGCAGCTGGCCCTGGCCATGGAGCTGGAAAAGATCGCCCTGAGCGACCCGTACTTCATCGAGCGCAAGCTGTACCCGAACGTCGACTTCTACTCGGGCATCATCCTGAAGGCCATCGGCATTCCGACCTCCATGTTCACCGTGATCTTTGCCCTCGCCCGCACCGTCGGCTGGATCTCGCATTGGTTAGAAATGCACAGCGGCCCTTATAAAATCGGTCGCCCGCGTCAGCTCTACACAGGCTATGTGCAACGTGACTTGCCACCAGTAGAGAAGCGCTAATCGCTTCTTTTAGGCAATAAAAAAGCCGCTTGTCAGGTTCGCCTGCAAGCGGCTTTTTATTGCTAACTATGTGTAGATTACTTTCTTAAGAGACTTGAAAGGCCTGACTTTGCAGATAGTTCGCCAGACCCATCTTAGCAATTAAGTCCTGCTGAGTTTCCAGCCAGTCAATGTGCTCTTCGGTATCTTCAAGAATCATTAACAAGAGGTCCCGGCTGACGTAGTCACGTGCTAACTCGGCGGCCGCAATACCCTCTTTTACAGTTAACTGTGCGGTCTTTTCCAGCGTTAAATCGGCGCCCAGCATTTCCGGCACATCTTCGCCAATCATAATTTTGTGCATGTCCTGCACATTCGGCAGACCATCTAGCATTAAGATACGGTCGATCAACTTATCCGCATGCTTCATTTCGCCAATGGACTCGTCATACTCTTTTTTGGCTAAACGCTCCAAGCCCCAATGACGATACATGCGGGCATGAAGAAAATATTGATTGATGGCTGTGAGTTCGTTTTTCAACTGCTGGTTAAGCAGCGATACAACCGATTTGTCGCCTTTCATGGGGCAGCCGCCTCTTTTGAATAATTGCGACCGTTATACCACGGGCTGCCACGTGTGTGAGCTTTGACTCAAGCGTACAACCGCCTCGGCACTCAGCGCCTCCTGCCAAATATTTTCTGCGAAGTCACGACAGGCACCACAGCAAGTGGCCAGCCCTGTGCTGACTTGCAACTGCTCAAATGTTTGCTCACCACGTTGGGCCGCCTGACGAATGGCGCGGTCGGTAATGCCATGACATAAGCAGACATACATAGGTTGTTACCCATCAAATGAGATCGACCTGCAAATAGTAAATGAGATGGATTCGCATTTACAAGTAAATTTTACGCCTTCACTGACTTAGGTGCGTAAAATCCCACGGGCACATCACGAACAGGAGCATGCAATGGCAGCGCTGGCATTTATCGGCTTGGGCAACATGGGCTTCCCCATGGCAGGTCACCTCTTAGCAGCGGGTCACGATGTCGTGGTGTGGAATCGCACCCGCCAAAAAGCGGAACAATGGCAAGCCCAATACGGCGGGCAATTAGCCGACTCTCCTGCCCTAGCGGCCAAAAGCGCTGATATTGTGCTCACCTGCGTGGGTCGGGACGAAGACTTGCTGCAAGTCCTTCACGGTGAAAATGGCATTTTACAAGGGCTCAAGCCTCAAGCCCTGCTCATTGATCACTCCACCGTGTCGGCCGAGGTATCGCGCCAGATTGCCCAGCATTTATTGTCACCCCAACAGCAATTCATAGATGCGCCGGTGTCGGGCGGGCAACAAGGCGCGATGAATGGCCAGCTCAGTATTTTCTGCGGCGGCAGTCCTGAAGCAGTGGCTCGCGCACAACCCATTTTGGCTGCCTACGCAAAAGCACAAGCCCATGTAGGCCCCGTTGGCGCAGGTCAACTCGCCAAAATGGTCAACCAAATCTGTGTGGCAGGAGTTATTCAAGGCGTCGCCGAAGGCATGCACTTTGCCGAAGCCGCCGGCTTGGATGTCGCACAGGTCATGTCACTGGTAGGACAAGGTGCAGGGGCTTCCTGGCAGCTAATCAACCGCCATCAATCCATGATTCGCAGTGAATACCATCATGGATTTGCCGTGGACTGGATGCGTAAAGACTTAGATATCGTGGAAGCGGAGGCGCGTCGCTTAGGCGTGCAACTCCCTCTCACCCCGGTCATCAATGATTTTTATCGGGATGTACAGCGCATGGGCGGCGGTCGCTGGGATACCTCCAGCTTGCTTAAACGGCTGCAAGATTTTGCGACAAACACTGGAAAGCCCGACTGAATTAGGCTTCAATCGATCACCTGAAAATTCGCTAACCCTCACTACAAGGATAAAAAATGAAGCTTCAAATTCGTGTTCTTTCGCTGGCGATTGCCTCGCTGACATTGGCTGCCTGCAACAATCCCTTCAGCGGCAAAGCCAACCTGGAGTCCGACACACAAAAATTCAGCTACGCCATTGGTGTCGATATCGGTCGCTCCATGGACCCTATCCGTGATGACATCGATCTCGATGCATTGAAGCAAGGCCTGCAAGACGTTCAGGACAAAGCCGAACTGGCGCTGAACGATGAAGAACGCAAACAAATTCTGACCACGATGGCGCAACAGCTGCGTGAGAAGAAAATGAAAGAAATGGAAACCAAAGGTAAAACGGCTATTGATGCCGGTGCTAAATTCCTAGCCGACAACGGCAAGCGTGCGGGTGTTACAACTACCGCCAGCGGTTTGCAGATTGAAACCCTGAAAGCCGGTTCCGGTGCTAAGCCCGCTGCAACCAGCGTTGTCACCGTGCATTACAAGGGCACACTAACCAACGGTACGGTTTTCGATAGCTCCTATGATCGCGGCCAGCCGGCTACTTTCCCGCTCAACCAAGTCATTCCTGGTTGGACTGAGGGTGTTCAGCTCATGCAGATTGGTGGCAAGTACAAGCTCTACATCCCGGGTAACCTAGCTTATGGCCCACAAGGTTCGGGCGAGAAGATTGGTCCTAACGAAACCCTGGTATTCGAAATCGAGCTGCTGAAAATCGAAGGCTAATCCTTCGTTAATTCAGCGCTATCGTTGCTAAAACGGGGGCATAAAAAAACCGGCACATGTGCCGGTTTTTTTATAGTCGTTATGCAGCGCCACCGTTAGACGGCGCGGCAAACACATCAACGTTCGATGATAGCAACCACACCCTGACCACCAGCGGCACAGACAGAGATCAGGCCACGGCCCGAACCCTTCTCGCTGAGAATCTTGGCCAGCGTGGCCACAATACGACCACCGGTTGCCGCGAAGGGGTGACCTGCGGCCAGCGATGAGCCGTTAACATTGAGCTTGCTGCGATCAATCGAACCCAGAGGCGCATCCAGACCCAGACGCTCTTTGCAGAACGTGGGATCTTCCCAAGCCTTCAGTGTCGACAGGACCTGCGAAGCAAAGGCTTCGTGGATTTCGTAGTAGTCGAAATCCTGCAGGGTCAGACCACGACGAGCCAACATGCGGGGCACGGCATAAGCTGGCGCCATCAGCAGGCCTTCTTTCGCATGAACGAAATCGATGGAAGCTACTTCGCCATCAATAAAGTAAGCAAGGATTGGCAGGTTGTTGGCGTTAGCCCACTCTTCCGATGCCAACAGCACTACCGATGCGCCGTCTGTTAACGGGGTGGAGTTAGCGGCCGTCATGGTGCCGGTTTCACGATCACCGAAACAGGGCTTGAGCGTGGCCAGCTTTTCCAAGCTCGCTTCGGGACGCAGATTCTGGTCGCGCTTGAGGCCGAGGTACGGCGTGATAAGGTCATTGAAGAAGCCACGCTCGTAAGCAGCTGCCAGCTTCTGATGGCTAGCAATAGCCAGCTTATCTTGCTCTTCACGTGGGATCTGCCATTCGGCAGCAGTAATGGCCGCATGGTCACCCATGGCCAGACCTGTGCGCGGCTCACCGTTACGTGGGAAAGAAGGAATGAAATGCTTAGGGCGCAGCTTGCTGGCGGCCTTCAGACGATCAGCTGGCGTCTTGGAGCGGTTGATTTCAAGCAATACACCACGCAGGCCATCGCTCAGTGCCATAGGCGCATCGGATGTGGTGTCAACGCCACCGGCGATGCCAGAATCGATTTGGCCGAGGGCGATCTTGTTGGCCACCAGAATAGCAGCTTCCAAGCCGGTACCGCAGGCTTGTTGAATGTCATACGCAGTGGTCTGAGGATCGAGCTTGGTGCTCAGAACACATTCACGCGTCAGGTTGAAGTCACGGCTGTGCTTGAGCACGGCACCGGCAACCACTTCACCAATGCGCTTGCCACCCAGGTTACAGCGATCGACCAGACCGTCTAGTGCGGCAGTCAACATGTCTTGGTTTGAAGCAGTGGCGTACACGCTGTTGGAGCGTGCGAAAGGAATACGGTTGGCGCCGACAATGGCGACGCGACGAATGGTGGTCATGTGAAACTCCTGTTGATTACCCCTGCCACGCTAGCACAAGCGTGCTACAGGTCATTGGCCGAAATGCAGCAAATGCGATGGCAACCGGCAAACTCTGTTGCCATTGCCTTTGTTAGTCTGCGTCGGCGGCATGTTAACGATTTGTTGCGCGCGCGTCAGTACTCGCCAATTTCCTTTGAATTGTCTAGTCTCCGCACTTCTGCGGCCCAATGCCGTCAAAATCTTCCGACTTGTGTCGTTTTTTGCGACAGAGTCATGGCTGTTTTACCTGTGAGAGGACCTCGTCATGAGCGATCGTTATATTGATTTTGTGAACTCCCCGCTGGGCCAATTGCTGGCCAAGAATCTCGGCCTTCCTGCGCCACTGGCTTTGGATCGCTTCAAGCCAGAAGCGCCCGTTGTTAAAGGTGCCGTTCTGGTGGGCGCGGCCGCGGGCAGCGAACTCACTGCCGCCATCACGCAAGTGCTGGCGAACATCAAGGCAGAGGTATTTGCAGCGGCTGATAGCGCCGTTCATGGTCTCGCCTCCAGCGCCGGTCTGGCCACCGTGTCCTATGCGCCGAGCGCGGAAGATGGTCAGAAATTTAAAGCCTTGGTCTTTGATGCGTCCGGCATCACTCGCTCCGATGACCTCATTGCCCTGCACAGTTTCTTCAGCCCCGTGATTCGTAAGCTCGCCAACTCGGCGCGCATCATTGTCATTGGTCGCACACCAGAACTCTGCGATAACCCCAAGCACGCCACTGCCCAGCGCGCCCTCGAAGGCTTTACCCGTGCCATCGGTAAAGAAGCTAAAAAGGGTGCTACCGCTCAGGTTGTTTATGTCGCTCCGGGTGCAGAAGCCGGCTTGGAATCGACCCTGCGTTTCTACATCTCGCCAAAGTCGGCCTACGTGTCTGGCCAAGTCGTGCGTATTACTGCCACTGGCATCGCTGGCGAAACTCCGGATTGGAACAAGCCACTGGCTGGCAAAGTTGCCCTCGTTACCGGCGCCTCGCGCGGTATTGGCGAGGCCATTGCACAAACCTTGGCGCGTGATGGCGCTCACGTAATCTGCCTTGACGTACCCCAGCAAGAAGCCGACCTGAACAAGGTTGCCGGTGAAATTGGTGGTTCAGTTCTAGCCTTGGACATCACGTCGGCCGAAGCGCCAGCCAGCATTGCGGCCCATGTTAAGAGCGCTCATGGCGGTCTCGACATCATCGTGCATAACGCAGGTGTGACTCGCGACAAGACGCTGGCCAACATGAAAGAGCAGCTCTGGAACATGGTGATTAACATCAACTTGTCTTCGGAAGAGCGCATTAACGATGAGCTGATCGCTCAGGATGCAATTCGTGCCAATGGCCGCGTGATCTGCGTGTCGTCGATCTCGGGCATCGCCGGCAACATGGGTCAAACCAACTATGCCGTGTCCAAGGCCGGCGTCATTGGCATGGTTAACAGCATGATGCCAAGCCTGCAGGCCAAGGGCATCACCATCAATGCCGTGGCTCCGGGTTTCATTGAAACGCAAATGACAGCCGCGATTCCGTTCGCTATCCGCGAAGCCGGTCGTCGTATGAACTCGATGTCGCAAGGTGGCCTGCCCGTTGATGTCGCAGAAACCATTGCTTGGTACGCCAACCCGGCTTCGCATGCCGTCAACGGCAACATTGTTCGCGTCTGCGGACAGAGCCTGATCGGCGCCTAAGCGCTGGAGTTTGACCATGACAGTTCGTGAAATCGCAAAAGCCCCAGGTGCCTTGAGCCTTTATGCCAAGGCGGTACTGGGTGGCTTCAATAAAAAGGGCAGCCATACGCTGCCCGACTTAGAGGTGGTGCTGCGTGATCAAAGCATCGACCTCGCTCATCTCGCCGAGTACAACCGCACCTGCGGTTTTACCCTGCGCGATACCGTGCCTTCGACCTATCTGCATGTGCTGAGCACGCCCCTGCAGTTAGTGGTGATGACCGACGCTGCGTTCCCTTATGCGCTGCTCGGCCTCGTCCATGTCCGCAACACCATTGATCAGCTCCGCCCAGTGAATGTGCGCGAGCAAGTCACCTTCCGTACCCGTGTGGGCAATTTACAGCCGCACGATAAGGGCGTGACGTTTGACCTGATCAGCGAAGCGTTTGTGGGTGAAGAGAAAGTGTGGGTGGATATCAGCACTTATCTGCGTCGCCAAGCCACGCCAAAAGCAGAGGCCAAACCCGCAGAGAAATCCGCGAAGACAGACAAGCCTGCGCGCATTGCACCCTCCACGCCCTCCTCGATTTGGACGGTGCCAGGGGATATTGGTCGTCGTTACGGCGCAGTTTCTGGCGATCGCAACCCGATCCATCTCTATGCCGCCACCGCCAAACTACTGGGCTTTCCACAAGCCATTGCCCATGGCATGTGGAGCAAAGCGGCTTGCTTAGCTGCGCTTGATGGTCGCCTGCCTAATGCCTATCGCGTAGACGTGCAATTTAAGTTGCCAGTATTGTTGCCCGCCAAAGTCGCTTTCAGTTCGGAAGCCACGAGCACGGGCTATCAATTTACCGTCAACGATGCGCGCAAAGGAAAGCCGCATCTCGCGGGTACAGTCACCGCGCTTTAAGCTGAAATCACCTCAGGGTCTTGGCACCAGCCATTGCCCTGAGGTTTCTCCGTCCCGCCAAGTCGCCCACACCAAGGGCAACGAAAATGCCTCGGCAAGTGCCTCACGAACAGGCTCTGCCTGTACGGCGCCCTGCCACAGCACAGCCCCGTTTCCTAACACCAAGACATGGCTAGCAATCGCTAGAGCGGCATTCATGTCGTGCACGCTAGCCACTACCAAAGCCCCCTCCATTGCGGCTTGTTGCATAGCGGACAACGCCACCGCTTGATGACGCAAATCGAGTGCAGCCAAAGGTTCGTCCAACAGCCAGAGCCGTGGCTTATCGGTTTCGGCTAACGCCAATTGCAAAGCGGTTCGCGCGAGCTGAACACGCTGCTGTTCACCACCCGACAGCGTGGTCCATGACCGATGACGTAGATGCTGTAAATCCCATTCCTCGATAATGCCGACCAAGGCATGGGTCAGCTGCGCATGTACACCCTGCCACGGGAAAGCCCCCATGCGCACGATCGCTTCAACGCTCAAAGCAGAGCGCAAGTGGTGCTGCTGAGGCAAATACGCGCGTTGTTGCGCCCAGACATTATCGTGCCACTTAGGCAAAGGCCTGCCCTGCCAGCGCCAATGCTGAGTCAGCACAAGCGAATTCGCTGCGGATTGGCCTGCGGCATGTCGTAAGAACGTACTTTTGCCCGCGCCATTGGGCCCTAACACCAGCCAACATTCACCTGCCTGCAAGTGGAGGTCTGGTAGCTCCAGTACGACGCGGCCATCGGGACTGCGCAAGGACTGAGCTGAAATTTGCATCATCGCTGCCACCGCAAGCGCAGCAGCGCAAGAAAGAAGGGAGCACCTAGCAGCGCAGTCAGAATACCGACCGGGATTTCCAGCGGGCTCAGTAAGGTTTGCGCCAAGGTATCGGCAAACACCGCCAACATTGCGCCAATAAGCAGTACGGCGGGGGTCAGTTCACGATGACTACAACCCACCCAGCGACTGGCCATGTGCGGCGCCATCAGGCCAATAAACGCAATACTCCCTGACTGCACGACGACCAGCGCGACCAGGGCGGCACTGGCCCACATAATTTGACGTCGAAACCGGGCAACGGGCAGACCTAAGTGGCCCGCTTCGCGCTCACCCAGCAACCAGAGATCGAAGGCACTGGCACGGCGCATACCCCACACCGTAAACACCAGCAGCAAGACTATCGCCGGTAACAATAATCGCGCTTCGCCATAGGCAAAACTGCCCATTAGCCAGAAGCTGCTGGCGCGCAAGGCTTGATCTGGGCTGATCAGCAGCAGCATTTGCATCGCCGCCGCTAATAGGGCATTGAGCGCGATACCGAGCAACAGCAAGGCCTCCCCTTGGAGCTGAAAACGCTTGGCCAGCGCGAGCACCATAAAAAGCGCCAGACTTCCACCCAACATGGCCGCTAAGGGCATCCACACCCAGGCAGCCGGCCATAGCACGAGAAAAATAATTGCGGTCAAGGCGGAGCCAGAAGACACACCGAGCAACCCCGGCTCGACCAATGCCGTTCGGAACAGTGTTTGCAGCCAAAGCCCAGCTAATGCCAATGCTGCACCCGCAAATGCTGCCAACAACAGCCTTGGCAGGCGCAGCTGCCAGAAAATTTCTTGGCCTAATACACCGTCAGGCAGGTCACGAAATTGCAGCGCAAAAAGGACTATCGCCACGACAACGAACCCCAGTCGCCAGCGCCATTGAAGCCTGCCATCCGCCATGCCATCCCCCCTTATCGAACCGTTGACAGCTTAACTCATGGCTGGGGCCGACTACAGGCGGACAGCAAAAAGCCTGCAAAACACAGACGAATCGATCTTGCATCGCTTAAAAAGCAAGCAGACGATGAAATCAAACTCGGTATAGGAATTGTAGTCATGAACGGACCCGATCAAAGCCATCTGCAAATCGATGCTTCCAGTGGCCCCGCTGCACTGGTTTTGTCTGGTGGTGGCGCTCGCGCGGCCTATCAAATTGGCGTACTGCGTGCGATTTCCGAAATGCTGCCGAACCGTCACAGCACACCATTTCCGATTATTTGTGGCACCTCTG
Source organism: Perlucidibaca sp. (assembly GCF_057084925.1). Lineage (NCBI taxonomy): Bacteria > Pseudomonadati > Pseudomonadota > Gammaproteobacteria > Pseudomonadales > Perlucidibacaceae > Perlucidibaca > Perlucidibaca sp. The sequence goes on from NZ_JBXMRC010000008.1 coordinate 13,965, forward strand.
CAGGTGCACTCAATGCAGCAGCGCTAGCCACCTGCGCCGACTCGTTTGGCACCGGCGTCGATAAATTACATGAGGTCTGGGCGAATTTTTCAAGCTCGCAGGTGTATCGCACAGACTGGCAAGGCGTTCTGGGCGGCGCTTTCCGCTGGATTAGCAATTTGGCTTTAGGCATGTTCAACAAAACCGTGCCCGTGTCCCTGCTGAACAATTCGCCACTGGCTGAACTGTTGCGCGAAATCATTGACCTCAAACAACTGCCACGCATGATTGATGCAGGTCATCTTCATGCCTTGTGCATCACCGCCTGTAGCTATAGCCGTGGCGATTCGGTGAATTTTTACCAAGGCGCTCCGCACTTAACCGATTGGCATCGCGCACGGCGTCGCGGTCGTCGCACCCTCCTCAGCCATGAGCATTTGATGGCCTCAAGCGCTATCCCATTGATTTTTCCCGCGGTGGATGTTGCCGGTGAATACTACGGTGATGGCGCTTTGCGTCAGCTTGCACCAATCAGCCCAGCACTGCATTTGGGTGCAAGCCGCATCTTGGTCATCGGTGCTGGAACGGGTGCAGGCAGTGCCGCTAAATCGCCGGTCATGAGCTACCCCAGCTTGGCTCAAATCATTGGCCACATCATGAGCAGTTCTTTTGTGGACAGTTTGGAAATGGACTTAGAGCGCATGTACCGTATTAACCATACGGTCAGCATTCTACCGCCCGAGCGGCTCGCCACGACTTCACTCAAGCCCGTGAACTATATGGTGATCTCCCCTCAGCTCGACAAGCTTGAGGTGCTCGCGGCGCAATACGCCCACACCCTCCCCGCCTCCATTCAGCTCTTTGTGCGCGGCTCCGGCATGTTCAAAAAATCAGGCTCTAACTTACTAAGCTACCTAATTTTTGAAGCCCCCTTCACGAAAGCATTAATCGAGTTGGGCTATAGCGAAGCGAAAGAACGGGAAGTAGAGTTGAAAGCCTTTTTATGCCCGCCCACCCTGGCGAGCGAAGATAGCGCGACGAGTACGATTCTCAACTTTCGCCGGTCTCCCCAGCAAGAGACCGGCGCCTGATATTACCGCTCCAGCAACTCATGCTGACGCATCAGACCCTCCTGAGCCGTTGAGGCGATAAGCACGCCATTACGGTCATAAATCAGGCCGCGATTAATCCCCTTTGCAGACGATGCCGAGGGTGCATCCATGCTGTAGAGCAGCCATTCATCCATGCGCACTGGGCGATGGAACCACATGGCATGGTCAATGCTGGCGCACTGCATGGACGGCTGCATAAAGTGCACCGCATGGGGCAGCATGGCTGTTCCCATCAGGGCAAAGTCGGACGCAAAGGCCAATAAGCACTGATGCAAGAAGGGATCATCGGGCAGCGCCATTTGGGAGCGCATCCAATGTGCCCGATGCGGCGGCTGAGGCGTGAGTGCGAACGGATTGATCGGATCAATTGGACGCAACTCGATGGGACGGTCTCGCTCCATCATGGCGCGCATTTTCTCCGGCACGAATGGCGCCACCATTCGGCGCAGCTCCAATTCGCTCTTCAATTCTTCGGGTGCAGGCACGGTGGGCATAGGCATTTGGTGATCTAGGCCATCTTCCGCAATGGAAAAAGATGCCATCATGGTAAAAATGATCTCGCCATGCTGAATCGCTTTGACCGTGCGAGTGGTGAAGCTCTTGCCATCTCTTACGCGCTCTACGGAATACACAATTGGTGTTGTGGCGTCACCGGGCCGCAAAAAATACGCATGCAGCGAATGCGCTAAGCGATCGTCCACTGTGCGTCCGGCAGCCATCAACGCCTGCCCCAATACCTGCCCACCAAATACATTTTTTCCAAATAAATTAATGCTTTGGCCGCGAAAAAGATTGATCTCAATGGGTTCCAAATCAAGTAACTGCAACAACTCTTGCATAACAGCGGACATGGGCACACCTCAGGTTGTGGCAATTTCCAGACAGATAGGCTGACTGCTTAGGCGTTTATTGTCAGGCTTTTGTTACACTCGCGAAACTGTTTGGCGCTATTTCAATTTTCTGCGTCGTTGCCCTGAGGTTGCACTATGTTTCGTTTGTTTGGTCTGGATCGTCTCATTCGTCTCGTTATTCGTAAAACCATGATGCTTTGGGTGCGCACTCAAGTCATGCCGCATGATTGGCGCAGTTTAGGCATAGACCCGAGTAAGCCGATTTGTTACGTCCTGCAAAGCCGGTTGCTCTCGAACGTGCTGGTGCTGGAAAGCGAAGCAATGAACCTGGGCATGCCCCGCCCCTTGGCGTCCATGCGCCAGCATGGTCTGCGCGAAAAGCACTCGATTCTGTGCTTAACCCGTGGTGAGCAACCGAACCCACTGATCAAACCGCGTCATCAGCATTCCCCCCGACTTCAGTCACTCATCGAAGCGGTTAAAGCAGATAGCACGCTGGACGTGCAGTTGGTTCCAGTCACCATTTTGTGGGGCCGCTCGCCAGACAAAGAAAGCTCGCTGTTAAAAGTTTTGTTTGCTGACTCCTGGGCGACCCCTTCAGCCCTAAAACAATTCATTACGGTGCTGGTGCAAGGTCGCACTACCATGTTGCGAGTCAATGCGCCAATTTCACTGCGCCAACTCTGCGATGAAGGCCAGAATAGTGAGCTCACCCTGCGCAAAGTTTCCCGCGTGTTGCGCGTGCATTTCCGTCGCCAGCGCACCGCGGTGATTGGGCCAGACTTATCGCACCGTCGCACGCTGTTTAATGAAATCATCAATTCCACACCGGTTCAGGCCAGCATTGATCGTGAAGTGAGTGAGCGCGGCGTCACCCGTGAAGTCGCTGAATCACGGGCGCGTATTTACTGCAACGAAATTGCCGCCGATTACTCTTTCCCCGTCGTTAACGCCCTGAAATCCTTTTTGACGTGGATGTGGACGCGCTTATACAACGGCGTTGAGGTGCATCATTTCGACACCGTGGAGCAGCATACCGCTGACCACGAGGTGATTTATGTGCCCTGCCATCGCAGCCACATCGATTACCTGCTGCTGGCTTATGTCATTTTCACACGCGGTTACACTACGCCACACATTGCTGCTGGCGCCAACTTAAACATGCCCATTGTCGGCGGCATACTACGTCGCTCGGGAGCGTTCTTCCTGCGCCGCACTTTCCGCGACAACTTCCTCTACGGCACGGTATTTCATGAGTACCTACACCAGATTATGAGTCGCGGCTTCCCCATCAAGTACTTTGTTGAGGGCGGGCGCAGTCGCACAGGGCGTTTGCTGAATGCCAAGCTGGGCATGGTGAACATGACGTTGCGCAGCTACTTGCGTGATCACAAGCGCCCCTTGGTTTTTCTGCCCGCCTATATTGGCTACGAAAAACTCATGGAAGGCGGCACCTATATTGGCGAGCTACAAGGTAAGCCCAAGCAGAAAGAAAACCTGTTTGCCTTAGCCATGTCGGTTCGTAAGCTACAAAAAGTCTTTGGTCGCGTGCACTTGAGCTTCGGCACCCCGATTTATCTCAATGATGTACTGGATGCCAACATGCCGGGCTGGCGTGACAACCCTAATGCAGCTGAAAGCCCTGAGTTTGTGACTACCTCGAAAGCCATCGGCGATGCCATCACCACACAAATCAACGCGAGTGCGGTGGTCAATCCGGTGAATTTGCTTAGCTTGGTGCTGCTATCCACGCCCAAGCACGCCATCGACGAAGAGCAACTCGCTGAGCAACTCGAACTCAATAAAGCACTGCTTCAAGCCGTGCCCTATCACGACAAAATTGTGATTACGGAAATGACGGGAAGCGAAATGGTCGCTTATGGCGAAGAGCTGAAAATTCTTCAGCGCCGTAAGCATCCGCTGGGTGACTTGCTCTACCTGCAAGAAGAAGAAGCGGTGTTGATGACCTACTTCCGAAATAACACGCTGCACCTGTTTGCATTGCCCTCGCTGCTGGCGATTTTGTTACTGCAAAATAATCACGCCAGCATGGATCAACTGCTTAAAATGGTGCGCTCGATTTATCCTTTCCTGCGCTCTGAGCTGTTCCTGATTTGGCAAGACGATGAATTGCCCGCTGTCGTCGCTAAAACCTTGTCGGCCATGTCAGCACAAAATCTCGTGCAGCGCACTCAGGACGACACCTGGGTCGTGCCTGGTTCGAATACCGCCGATTACGCCCGTTTGCACATCCTCAGCCGAGCGCTGCGACAGACCTTGGTGCGTTACCACATGACCGTCACCGTGCTGAATCAGCGTGGCTCCGACAAGCTCACGCAGCAACAACTCGAAGAGCTTTGCCATCTGCTGGCGCAGCGCCTGTCCTTCGTTCGTGAGTTCAGTGCGCCTGAGTTTTTCGACAAGGCCTTGTTCAAAAACTTCCTCGATACGCTGAAAGGCTTAGGCTATCTCTGCGTTAGCGATGACAAGCGCCTAGTCTTTGACGAACGCTTGAGTTCGCTGGCTAACGATGCCCTGCAAATGCTACCCAGCGGTATCCGTCAGGCGGTATTGCAGGTCACCCTCATTACTGATGAGGAAGTGGCGAGCGCGTTGCTCGCGCTGGAACAAAGCAAAGAACGCAAAAAGGCTAAAGCGGCTTAAAGTAAGGGCGCATACAGGTCAAAGCGATTGCTCTGACCTTCCATGCGCTGATGTGGAGCCACACCCGCTAAGTCAGGGGCGTGGCGTGGTCGTTTTACGACGATGCGCCGAGTCGCGACCTGCCGAGCCAGCAACAACAACTCATCGGCATCATCATCACTCCCCACCACCTGCCGAAACAAACGCATATCCAACTTAACCAGCGCAGATTTGTCGCGGTGTGGGAACATCGGATCTAGGTAAACCGTCTCTGGACGATCCAGGCTGGGCAACTCGCGTAACTGCATTAATACGGCTTGCGCACTGCCCGCATGAAGCTGCAATCGTGACGCGGTTGCGCAGGTTTCAGGGTTGGCTAATGCGCGTGACAAACCATCGCTGAGCAAGGCTTGCACAATGGGTGAGCGTTCACAGCTCTGCACGTCGGCACCTACATGAGCCAAGAGCCAGCTATCACGCCCCCAGCCCGCCGTAGCATCCAGCACCCGTAATCGTGCCGAGCCCGTCATATGTGGTTTAACGCCACAGGCCTTAACCACCGCCTCGCCACCACCACCGCCTTGCGCCGTCCGCCAGCGCAAGGCATCTGAAGCAAAATCGACTCTCACCGGAGCTGGCAGTGGCTTCTCAATGGCTTGCAAGCCTAAGCCCTGCGCATCTAGCCACAACACCAATGCCTCTGTGTCTTGACGCTCATGGCGCGAGGGCAGCAGCTCACGACGATCCGTGAGTAGCGCTAGCGATAAACCGAGCTGAACAGCCAAGGCCTGCGCCAGTTGCTGACGCTCCAGCGTCAGCGCAGCATCAACGCAAAGCCGTGTTAGGCCCACGCGCTGCCGCCAACGCCCAGCAAAATGGCTAGACCAAAGGCAATGCGATACCACGCAAAAACGGTGAAGTCATGCTGTGAAATAAATCGCATCAAGGCCCGAATCACCAGCAAAGCCACCAGAAAAGACACCACAAAGCCGATGGCAAAAATCGGGAGATCCGCCAAGGCAAACAGCTCACGGTGCTTGTAGCTGTCGTAAAGCGTGGCTGCAAACATGGTGGGGATGGCCAGGAAAAAGGAAAACTCCGCCGCTGCGGTACGCGAGAGGCCAAAGAGCAAGCCGCCAATAATCGTCGCGCCACTGCGGGAGGTGCCTGGAATCAAGGCCAAACACTGCGCAAGACCAATCTTAAATGCGTCCTGCAAACGCATATCATCCACGGTATGTACGCGAATCGGAGTTTGACGACGCTCTGCCCAGAGAATGACCACGCCACCCACTACCAGTGCGATTGCCACTGAGGTTGGGTTAAAGAAATACAACTTGAGTGTGGATAAGAAGAAAAATCCCAACAGCGCGGCAGGCATAAAGGCCACCAACACATTCAATACAAAGCGCTGAGGTCCGGCCTGACCGAGCTGCGTCACCACGCCCCACAAACGCTCACGGTATTGGTAGCAGACGGACAAAATAGCACCGAGCTGAATGGCGACCTCAAAAACCCCGCGCTTCTCCTCTGTCCAAAAGTCCAGCCAAGCGGCCGTTAAAATCAAATGACCTGTACTGGAAATCGGCAAGAATTCGGTGATCCCTTCCACCACGCCCATGACCACGGCTTGCCACGCTAACGTCCAATCCATCACGCAATCTCTTCAGGTTGACTCGCTGGCGATATCACCAGGCGAGAGTAGGTTTCATAAAAATGAGCTGGCATGCGCTTGAGTCGCCCGCTGGCAATTTCAATACACACCAAATGAGTGGAGCCGCGAAAAATCGTCAGGCCATCACTCAGGCGAATGATTTGATACACACGATGGGTGGACAGCTTATCGACCTTTAACAGCCAGGTAGCCATCACCAGCTCTTCATGGAGATGGCTCGCGGCTAAGTAGTCCAGTTCATGACGGCGCACCACCATGCCGTGTCCACACGCCTCATACTCTTCAGGGCCAAGACCGTGGGCCTGTGAGTGGGACCATGCTGCGGCCTCCATCCACTGTTGGTAGACCACGTTATTGGTGTGGCGCATCACATCGATGTGCTCAGGCAATACCGTTAACGCCACGGTATGCGGTTGAGGATAGTCCCACGCCAATGCCCTGCTCATACTTAGCGCCCTGGTAGTTTTTTCCAGACATCGTTGCGAAGGTACACCGGTAACGCTAACTCAGGCGCGACCGCCAAACCGGCATCTACCGAGACACTGGCGAGCAAGGCTACATCTTCTGCATCTGGCGCGAGCTCAGCATAGACGTGCTGTACCGGCAAGGCCTGCTCTAGCGACTCACGGTAACTTTCCCATCCCGAACCGACAGCAACAGCCAAACCATCACTCGTGCTCACCGCATCCCGCCAAGCGTGCAGGAAGACTTCTGGCAGCTGCGCGGCCGCACCGGCCACATCGCCAGTCAGTGGTTGCATTAAGCCAGAGGCATCCGCCGCATAAGCGCCGGCATAGACTTCTTGCATACGCGCATCAAAGGCTGCCAACGCCAAGCGAGCACCAAACTGTCGATGGGTAGCCTGTGCGAGAGTTTGTAGGCTGCCCACCGGCACCACCGGCAAATCCGCACCAAAGGCCAATCCCTGCGCCACTGCCGCCGCAATGCGAACGCCAGTAAATGCGCCCGGACCGCAGGAGTAAGCAATTGCGGTGAGCTGCCCCAAAGCGAGGCCAGACCCAGCCAGCAGTTCATCAACCATAGGCAGAATGAGTTCCGTTTGCTGACGCGGCGCATGCTGACGACGCGCTAAAACGCTGACCTGACCGTTAGCGTCGCGCTGCCAAATGGCCACAGAGCAATGTTCAGTGGCCGTTTCTAGCGCCAATAGGGTGATGCCAGTCATCATGCTGACGCAGGCTCCAAGCTATTAATAAATTTAAAAAAAGCCTCTACTTCCTGCTGACTTCGTGTGCGCCTCATGGGCGGCAGGCTTTGCACGAAGAGCTGACCATAGGGCCGCCCCACTAACCGCGGATCGCAAACCATGAGCACACCGGTATCCAGCACATCACGAATCAAGCGCCCGGCACCTTGCTTCATCGCAATGATAGCCGACGGGAGCTGATAGGCCGTGAACGGGTTGCGACCTCGCGCTTTATACGCATCTAAACGCGCAGCCACAACTGGCTCACCCGGCGACGCAAACGGAAGTTTATCGATGATCACCAGCGACAATGCCTGACCGCGCACATCCACCCCTTCCCAGAACGCGCCGGTGGCGAGCAAGACGCAGTCGGGCGTGTTGGCAAAACGGCGCAATAACTCGGCTTTAGGCTGAGTGCCCTGCACCAAAAACGTGTAGTCCAACTGGCGCGGCAACCACTCGGCGGCTTCTTTTAGGGCGCGATGCGAAGTGAAAAGGAAGAAGGCACGGCCTTGACTAGCGCGCAATATCGGCAGAGCAGCCTCTAAGGAGGCACGGGTGTAATCCATAGCCCCCGGGTCTGGTAGCCCGCGCGGCACATAAAATAAGGCTTGCTGCTCATAGGCAAAGGGACTGGGCAATTGCAACGTGGCCACATCCGCTGGCAGCCCCAATTGCGCGCTGATGTGGCGAAAATCCTCACGCACGGCCAACGTCGCCGAGGTCAAAATCCACGCCATCGGCTCGCGATCGAGCAGTTCACGAAAGGGCTGCGACACTTCCAACGGCGTCCATTGCAAAATAAAGCCTTTGCGGAACGTCTCGAACCAATGCACTTGGTTCTCCGGCGTCTCGCCGGTCAACTCACTGAATGCTTCGGCCAGCTCCTCTGCCCGGCGATGGCAGCTCTCCAGTCCCTTGCTCTTGTCTTTGAGTGGCGATAGCGCTTCAGTGATGCAGGCCATGGCCATTTCCACCGCCGTGATGGCCGCCGGCAATTCTGGATGCTCAGAAATCTCTGCCCACACGCCTTTTCGCGACTCCTCACCCATCAGCAGGCGGAAGTGCGCGAGACGCACTTCCAAATTCGACACCAAGTCATTCATGCCCCGGAGATCGCCGCCCGCGGCTAATACTTCACGCAGGGAGTCGGCGAGCAGATCGTGAATCTGGCGCGATGACAGGCTACGGCCAAAAAACATAGCTGCCGTTTCCGGTAGCTGATGCGCTTCATCAAATATGACCGCATCCACTTCCGGCAGCAGCTCGCCAAAGCCGCGATCTTTCAAGGCTTTGTCGGCAAAGAAGAGATGATGGTTGACCACGATCAGGTCGGCCTCAGTGGCTTTAGCCCGCGCTTTCATTAAGGGGCAATCGTCGACCTTAGGGCATTCCTGACCGAGGCAGTTATCTGCCGTACTGGTCACCAATGGCCATACCATAGAGTCTTCGGCAATATCTAGCAGCTCAGCGATGTCGCCCTGTACGGTTTTACCCGCCCATGCGGCTACGCGATGCAAATCATGGACAATTTGCTTGGACTCAAACTCCCCTTCATCGAGGTGTTGTTGCAATCGATACGGGCACAGGTAATTGCTGCGCCCCTTGAGCAATGCGGTACGCACAGGCCGCCCGAGCAGCTTCCGCACCATGGGCAGATCGCGATGAAAGAGCTGATCCTGCAAGTTACGCGTGCCCGTAGACACAATGGCCTTTTTACCAGACAAAATCGCTGGCACGAGATACGCATAGGTCTTGCCCGTGCCGGTTCCGGCCTCGACCAATAACAAGCTGCGCGCGCTCAGCGCATGCTCCACGGCCTCGGCCATGGCGATTTGTGGTTCACGGGGTTGATAGCCAGGAATCTGCTGAGCAAATGCGCCGTCAGGGCCGAGTGCTGTGCGCACAGCGGAGGTTGCAATAGGCACAACGATAGGCATAACAGCGACTCACACGGATAGGGCTAGGAGTGTAGCAAAGCCTTGCTGGTTTCGCTGACGACGACCATGTAAATCCGCGTTAGCATAGCGCCTCTTTCTCCCCACTGTGCCGACATGAAGACACCCAGCCTCGCCTGCCCACCATTGACTGGCCTCATTCTCGCCGGCGGTGCGGGTCGTCGCGTGCAGGGTGCCGATAAAGCCTGGCTGCCGTGGCAGGGCCAGCCCTTAATCGCGCATGTCGCCGACAGATTGTTACCTCAGGTAGGGCAGCTGTGGATTAGTGCTAATCGCAACAAGGCGCGTTATGCGGATCTTCCAGGATGCTCACTCACACAGGTGGTCAGCGATACGTGGCCAGACTATCCCGGACCATTAGCCGGCATTGCCAGCTGTCTAGCTCAGATGCCTGAGAGCTGGGTACTGATCACCCCGGTCGATACGCCTCAGCTACCCAGCGATTTGGGCCTGCAGCTTTGGCAAGGCCTGCAGCAAGCACACACAATAAGGGATCAGCCTGTCGCGAAAATGGCGGTTGCTTCTGTGCGAACAGCTGACGGGACAATCGATACGCACTGGCTGCACATGCTCGTGCATACCGACTTAGCGACAGGGCTTAGCGAACGCTTACATGCAGGACAGCGTCGGGTGCGCGATTGGTGTCAGGCCGAACACGCGGTGCAGGTCATCCTCGATGCCGAGGCCAGCAGCTTTGCCAACCTCAACACTGACAGCGACTACACGGCACCGCACTAACGCGGCAGCCGCTACAACTCACCGCCTGTATCGGCCCTTGCAATAAAGACACAAACAAATCGATGTGCGCGTCACTCGCGTTCAAGGCCGGAATGTATTCATAGCGCTTGCCACCGGCCTTGATGAACTCATCGTGATTTTCCACGGCAATCTCTTCCAGAGTTTCCAAGCAATCCGCCGAGAATGCCGGACACAGCACTTGCACGGACCCCACACCCTCATGGCCCCAACTTTCCAGCAATTTATCGGTGTAAGGCTTTACCCACTCCTGCAGGCCAAAGCGAGACTGAAAACTCTGCGCCCACTCGCCCTCTTTTAGTGCTAATTCTGCGGCCACGGCGCTGGCTGTCGCTCGGCATTGCGCCGGATAGGGATCGCCTTTGTCGGCGTAGGGCTGTGGAATGCCATGAAACGAAAACAGTAATTTGTCGGCTCGGCCATTGACCTGCCAATGGGCTCGAATGCTGTTTGCCAACGCCGTCACATAGGCGGGATGCGTGTGGTAATCCCGCACCACATGCAAGCTGGGCAAATTGCGCTGCTGTTTAACCCACGTGCCGAGCTGGTCGTAGAGCGGCCCTGTTGATGTTGCGGAATACTGAGGAAACAACGGCAAGACAATAAATCGCTCAATGCCAGCCGCACTGAATTGGTCCAAGGCAGCTTTAAAACTCGGCTTGCCGTAGCTCATGCCCGGCAGCACGGTGATATCGAGGTCGGGGTAATTCTCCTGCAAGCGCGCCTGCACCGCCGCAACTTGCGCCAACAACGTCGTCCGCATGGGCGACTCGTTTGCCCAAATACTGGCATAGGCCTCAGCGACTCGACGGGGGCGCAAGGGCAAAATAAACATGCGCAGAATAAAAAACCAAATAATCCGAGGCACTTCAATAACGCGGGTATCACTCAGAAACTCACGCAAATAACGTCTCACCGCCGCTGCGGTAGGCTCATCGGGTGTGCCTAAATTGGCCAGAATAATGCCGATGCGTTGACGTGGTGCGCTCGCAGAACACAAAGACATGAGTGACCCCAATCCATTTATGAAAGACCAAAAAGCATAACGCCGCGACTAGCGCGGCGAAAGCTGACAAGACTGCAACGTAGGTTGCTTCTAGCGCACTCTGCCTTAGGCAAGTGCAGCAAACATGCGCTCAGTAATTTCCTCTACCGAGCCCACACCCGGAACTAAGCTGTACTTAGCTGCACCGGATTGATGAGCCAAGGACTGGTAAAAACCAACCAAGGGCTGTGTCTGGCTGTGGTAAATGTCGAGACGCTTACGCACAGTCTCTTCACTGTCGTCTGGGCGCTGAACTAAGTCTTCACCGCTCACATCATCTTTGCCAGCCACTTTGGGCGGGTTGTATTGCAGGTGATAGACACGCCCCGAGCCAGGGTGAACGCGGCGACCCGACAAGCGAGAAATGATTTCGCTATCTTCAACGCGAATTTCCACCACATGATCAATCTTCACGCCGGCATCAATCATGGCCTGAGCCTGTGGAATCGTGCGCGGGAAGCCATCAAAGAGGAAACCTTGGGCACAGTCAGCTTGCGCGATGCGCTCTTTAACCAAGCCAATAATAATGTCGTCAGACACCAAACCACCGGCATCCATGACTTGCTTAGCGGCAACACCTAACGGAGTGCCAGCCTTAACGGCTGCACGCAACATATCGCCCGTGGAGATCTGCGGGATGCCATAACGGTTCATGATGAGCTGAGCCTGAGTGCCTTTACCTGCACCCGGCGCGCCGAGAAGAATAATACGCATCCAACACACTCCCAAAAACAAGGTGGCAAGAATACTCGCCAACACCCTGTTTTCACAAGACTTGACGTCTTATGACACTGTCAAAATGCGACGAAAGCCCGGTGACTAGCGGGTCTTCGTAATACGCAAGCGAACCATACCGGTATTAGCCTCTGTCACAGGTACTGGCACAGCTTGCCAATCGTCCGCTGCTGGCGTGGCATTGCCGGTCATGGATATCTTGGCCTGAAGCACTAACTCTTTCTGATCCGACAGTAAGCGTGTGGGTTGCAGGCTGTCGGCATTGGTCAATGTCACCCGCAGCGGGAACTGCGCAATCGGACGCTTCAACACCGCGACTGGCATGGGCGGACCCGAAGGCGTACGCGCAAAAATAAACAGCGCAGCTTCAGCAGGCAGCTGACGGGCCAGCTCAGGGTCCAGGGCTACTTCAACCTGAATGCCGGCAGCGGCGACCTGTGGTCCCTGCTGCGCCTCAAGGATTAATCGCTCTATGCGCTGATCGGCTTCACTGTCGCGCTGACCGTTATTAGTAGCCACTTCTGCTGCCCGAAGCATCTGCAATTGCGTCAAGACAGCCAAAGCTTGTTCACGCTCACCAGCGCGCAGAGTGCCCATGCCCAACATAAGCAGCGCGCCTTGATGATCGGGCTGTTCGCGCAGGATGCGCCCCAACATTCCCCGCGCAACCGGATCCATGGCGCCGTTTTGCGTCATGATGGTGGCCTGCACATAGGTCATCACGACTTGAATATCTTCCGGACGTAACTCCGCAGCACGCGCTAGCGCGACTTTTGCCGGCTCATAATCTTTGGCTTGCAGGAAGCCTAAACCCAGCGTCATCCAGGCATCAGCATTGTTTGGTTCGGCCTGCACACGACGCTGCAATGCGCGCATGAAGTCCTGCAGACTGGCATCTTTAGCCGCAGCCTCTGGCTCTTTGCCGGCCAGAATGGCATCAATGCTGGGGGCCAATAACGCTTGATTCTTCAAATCGGGCGCGACCTGCGAATTCAAGAAATAACCCAAGTACAGCGCCAGGGTTAGCACCGGCACCGACACTAACAAAACGAATGCTAACGGCTTCACCGACGCATGGTGCGCCACCGGAATCCGAGCATCCGCCGTGGTGTCAGCCAAGACACCGCGATCCAGCTCTAGCTTTAACTGAGCATAGGTTTCGGCCTCGAGTCGCCCCGTGGACAAATCGGCATTGAGCTCATCGAGACGATCGCGATAGACCTGCGCACTCAGTTGACGCACGGAGTGACCGGCATTCACGTTGCGGCCACGTAATGGCCACAGCAGGGCAAATACCACCAGTAAGGTCAGTAAAAGCGCCACGAGCAGCATGGGCGAAAGCACTAAAACAGAATTCATCATGCGCGGGGCTCGCTATCAATCGGAGGCTGAGCACTACCAGTTAACAGGCGCTGTAAATGCGCCTGCTCATCGGCATTTAACGGATTAACGCGAACCGGCTTACGCAAGCTACGACGCCAGAGGAGAAAGCCCACACTCACCAGCAATAAAGCGGGGCCCCACCACAACAGTAAGGTGCTGGCTTTCATCGGAGGTTTGTAGCTGATGAAGTCGCCATAGCGCACTACCAGATAATCTCGAATTTCACCGTCGCTTCTGCCTGCTTGAATTTGCTCATACACCCTGTCTTTTAAATCATCCGCCAAGCCGGCATCCGATCCGGCCAAGTTGGTGTTTTGACATTTTGGGCAGCGCAATTCATCGATCAGCGCTCGATAGCGGGCTTCATCGACAGGGCTACGGAACTCACGCACATCAATCGCCGCCTGTGCAGTGAAGGACAGGAAAAACCCTAGAACAATCCCTAAATACTTCATCATTTCGCTCCTGCGGATTCCGCTCGCACGGCGTCATAGCGTGGCTTCAATTCCTGCAACCAGGCCTTAGCATCGAGAACTCCCACAGCGCGATATCGAATACGGCCTTGCGCATCGATCAAATAGGTTTCTGGTGCACCATAAACGCCGAGGTCCAGACCTAGGTCACCCCGCTCATCAAATACCGTTTCGGCAAACGGGTTACCGCGCTCACGTAAATAGGCCTGAGCGGCTTGGCGGTCATCTTTGTAATTCACGCCGATGATGCGAACGCCGTCAGCCGCCATATTGAGCAGGACCGGATGCTCAACCAGACAGGACACACACCAGGTGGCCCACACATTTAACAAGGAAACCTGACCCTGAAAAATCGAAGGGTCCAGCATGCGTTCGGGATCTTCCAGGCTAGACAAACTAAAGGCCGGTACAGGTTGCTGTAAACGGGCAGACGGCAGATAAGACGGGTCTTCCCCATTTCTGCTCGCCAGTAACACGGCCAAAGCCAGAAACAGCACCAAGGGCAAGCCGAAGATAAAGCTTTTGCGTAAAGAGGGCTTCATCTCAACGCCCTCCCGCCGCTTTCAAGCGATAACGCTTATCCAGCATGGACAACAGTGCGCCCAACGCCATCATCAAAGCGCCGAACCAGATCCAGCGAATCATAGGCTTGTGGTAAATACGCACGGCCCAGGCACCAGCATCTAAAGGCTCACCTAAGGCCACATACAAGTCTCGGAAGGCATTGCCTGAAATCGCCGCTTCGGTCATTGGATTTTGCTGCACGCGATAAATGCGCTTTTCCGGGTGCAGCGTTTCCACAAACCCATTATGGCTGACAATTAACGTACCGCGCTGAGCCACATAATTGGGACCTTGGTGATCTGCAACACCTTCAAAACGGAACGTGTAATCGTTCACCGTGATGCTTTCGCCTGGTGTCAAACGTACATCCTTTTCGACGCTATAAGTTGTGGTGAAAGCAATGCCCAGCACCATGACTAACAGCCCTAAATGCGCCAGCTGCATGCCCCAGTAGCTACGGGTTAGCTTCTTTAAGCCCTGTCGACGCGTGCTGGCGTGCTGCGTCTTGCGCGCAATATCCACCAACTGGCTGCCCAATACCCAAGCGCAAAGGCCAACGGTGATACCAACATGCCACGGCCAATCACCAAAGAAAATCAATGGCAAGCCGATCGCAATCACAATCGCCGCCAATAGCACCTTACGCAGCGGCAGTAAGATCACATCAGCCGATTGCTTCTTCCAGTTAGTGGATGGCCCCACGCCCAAAAACACCAGCAATAGCAGGGTGAGCGGCACGAACAGCAGATTGAAATAGGGTGGACCCACCGAGAACTTACCAAGTTCGAGTGCATCCGCGATCAGGGGGAATAAAGTGCCTAACAAAACAATGACAGTGGCCGTTAGCAAGAACAAATTATTCAGCAGCAGGAACATCTCCCGCGAAAACGGGCCATGATTGCTTTCGCGTTGCAAAGCCGCTCCACGCCAGGCAAATAGGCTTAACGAGCCGCCCACAACCACTACCAGGATGCCCAAAATATACAATCCGCGTGTGGGGTCTGCGGCGAACGCATGTACAGACGTGAGCACACCGGAGCGCACCAAGAAGGTACCGAGCAAACTTAACGAGAAGGCAATAATGGCTAGCAACACCGTCCAGGCCTTAAAGACACCACGCTTTTCACTGACCGCGAGAGAGTGCAAAAGTGCCGTGCCCGCCAGCCACGGCATAAAGGACGCATTCTCTACCGGGTCCCAGAACCACCAACCGCCCCAACCCAGTTCGTAATAAGCCCACCACGATCCCAGCGCAATGCCAACGGTGAGGAAGCTCCAGGCGGCCAATGCCCACGGGCGCGACCAACGCGCCCAAGCGCTATCCAGGCGACCGGTCATTAGCCCCGCCATGGCAAAGGCAAAAGGCACAGCAAAGCCGACATAGCCCATGTACAGCATGGGGGGGTGAAAGATGAGGCCCGGGTCTTGCAGCAACGGATTGAGGTCATTGCCCTCAATCGGAAAGTCGGGGAATAAGCGATTGAATGGATTCGACGTAAACAGAATAAAGCTAATGATGGCCGTGCTGACCAGCCCCAAGATCGCCAAAACCCGAGCCGTCATGTCTAAGGGTAAGGCTTGCGAAAAACGCGCCACCGCGGCCGTCCATAGTGCCAGCACTAGCGCCCATAGCAGCAGGGAACCTTCATGGCCACCCCAAACGGCGGAAATCTTGTACCACCAAGGCAATAAGGTATTGGACTGACGGGCAATGTAATCTACGCTGAAGTCATTTTGCAGGAAGGCCAGCGTGAGCAAGACAAACGACAGCACTAACAGGCCTAACTGAGTAAAAGCTGCGGTTCGCGACATGGCTTGTACGCGCGCATCCCCACGCACCACACCCCACCAAGGCAACGTACCCTGGACAATGGCCACAACAAACGCGAGCACCAGTGCATACTGACCCAGCTCAACCCACATGATGATTCCTCGCAACAAAAGACCCGGTTTAGGCAGTGGGCATCATACGCACCCATTAAGTACTGTCCAGCGTCAGAACACCGACAAAACAGTCATCTTGCTGACATACGTTCGAAACACTTGGAAACAACTCTGTGCCAACTGTGTAAGCGTTCTGTCAAAAGCCACTTGCTATGATGCAGCGCAATCAATGACTTGGATAAAGGATGTTATGAGCAAACCGACCCAACGCACGAGTTTTAGCCGTGAAGACCTCCTCGCCTGCGGCCGTGGCGAACTCTTTGGCGAAAACAACGCGCGCCTACCCCAGCCCAATATGCTCATGATGGATCGCATCACCCACATCAGCGGTGAAGGCGGCGAGCACGGAAAAGGGTCGATTATTGCTGAGCTCGACATCAACCCGTCACTCTGGTTTTTCCAGTGTCACTTTGAAACCGACCCTGTCATGCCTGGCTGTTTGGGTGTGGATGCACTTTGGCAACTGCTGGGTTTCTTTTTGGGCTGGCGCGGCAACCCGGGCCGAGGCCGTGCCCTAGGTGCAGGCGAAGTTAAGTTCTTTGGTCAAGTGCTGCCCCATCACCAGAAAATTACCTACGAAATTCAAATTAAACGGCTAATCGAGCGCAAATTGGTCATGGGTATTGCCGATGGTCGTGTACTCGTTGATGGCCGTGAAATTTATACGGCCACCGACCTGAAAGTTGGCCTCTTTACCAGCACCGATCACTTCTAAACGGAGAACGCAATGCGTCGCGTCGTCATCACCGGTTTTGGTATTACCTCCTGCCTCGGCTTGGAGCCGGAAACCGTTAAAGACAGCCTCTATCATGGTCGTTCGGGCATTTCGGCAAATGCCAAATACGCGGAGATGGGTTTCCGCAGCCAGATCAGCGGCAGTATCCGTGACCTCGATTTGGAAGCCTTGATTGACCGCAAGTTGCTTCGCTTCATGGGCGAGGCTGCTGCCTATGCCTATATCGCGATGGGCAAAGCCATTGCGATGGCCGGTCTGACGCCAGACCAGGTCATCAACCCACGGACTGGCTTAGTGGCTGGCTCCGGCGGTGCGTCCAGCACCAATCAAGTACTTGCGGCCGATATCGCACGGGAAAAAGGCGTGAAGCGCGTTGGCCCGTATATGGTGCCTCGCACCATGGCCTCGACCATTTCAGCTTGCTTGGCCACTGCTTACCAAATTAAGGGAGTGAACTACTCCATCGCCTCTGCCTGTGCCACCAGTGCTCATTGCATCGGCCATGCCGCTGAACTCATCCAACTCGGCAAGCAGGACATTGTGTTTGCCGGTGGTGGCGAGGAAGAAAGCTGGGAAGAGTCATGTATGTTTGACGCCATGGGCGCCATGTCGAGCAAATATAACGACACGCCTGCGAAGGCCTCACGCGCCTATGATGCTAACCGCGATGGCTTTGTCATTGCCGGCGGCGGCGGCATGGTCGTGGTGGAGTCCTATGACCATGCCATGGCTCGTGGAGCCACAATTTTGGCAGAAATCGTTGGTTACGGCGCGACCTCCGATGGCTACGACATGGTGGCCCCCAGCGGCGAAGGCGCTGAGCGTTGCATGCGCATGG
Source organism: Perlucidibaca sp. (assembly GCF_057084925.1). Taxonomy (NCBI): domain Bacteria; kingdom Pseudomonadati; phylum Pseudomonadota; class Gammaproteobacteria; order Pseudomonadales; family Perlucidibacaceae; genus Perlucidibaca; species Perlucidibaca sp. Next base: position 31,864 of record NZ_JBXMRC010000008.1, read on the forward strand.
CCCTGGCAACAGTTGATACGCAGGTGGACTACCTTAATACCCATGGCACCTCCACGCCTGTAGGCGATTTGGCTGAATTGCGCGCCATTCGTGCTGTTTTTGGTGAGAACGCGCCTCACATCAGCTCCACCAAATCCTTATCTGGACACTCCTTGGGTGCGGCGGGCGTACAGGAAGCGATTTATTGCTTGCTCATGCTGCAACATGACTTTGTGACGGCCTCCGCAAACATCGAAACCCTAGACCCCGAGGCCATTGGCCTGCCTATCGCCCTCCAGCGCATCGATAACGCGGGCTTGAAAACCGTGATGTCGAATAGCTTTGGTTTTGGCGGAACGAACGCCTCACTGGTACTGCGTAAGCTCTAAAGCTTGTCATTTCAGGTCGACTGCCCCACAGATTCGACCTGAAATGACAATTGATACAACGCGCATTGTCAAATTAGTTGACGCGTCGCTTTTTTCGTCTTAGCTTTACCTCGGCTTAATTAACCGAGGTTGTTTTATGTCTGTTCAACACCAAGATGTTTTGATTATCGGCGCTGGCATTTCTGGTATTGGTGCCGCCTGCCATCTCAAGCGTGAATGCCCCAATAAGTCGATTGCCATCCTCGAGCGTCGTCATGCCATTGGTGGCACCTGGGACTTGTTCCGCTACCCCGGCATCCGCTCCGACTCCGACATGTATACCTTCGGCTTCAACTTCAAGCCGTGGACCGAAGCCCGTGTGCTCGCTGATGGCGAATCTATCCGTGGCTATGTTCGTAAAACCGCTGAAGAGTATGGCGTAGACCAGAAAATTCGTTTTGGCCGTAAAGTCGTCACAGCGAATTGGTCATCCAGCGATAAGCGCTGGCATGTGGCCGCCGTGAATGATGAAACTGGCGAAACCGAAGAGTACACCGCTAATTTCTTGCTCGGCTGCTCCGGTTATTACAACTACGACGAAGGCTTCCGCCCCGAATTCCCGGGCGAAGCTGACTTCCAAGGTCAGATCGTGCACCCACAATTCTGGCCAGAGAATTTGGACTACGCGGGCAAGAAAGTCGTGATTATTGGCTCTGGTGCCACGGCAATCACGCTGGTCCCTAACATGACGGATAAGGCTGCTCATGTGTCCATGCTGCAACGCTCGCCGACCTATATTTTGTCTGTACCGGCCGTCGATCCCGTCAGCAAGCTGCTGCAGAAAACTTTGCCAGCCAAACTGGCGTATCAGCTCAATCGTGGTCGCAACATTGCCATTCAACGCACCCTGTATAAGGCCTCTCGTTCACGCCCAGACTCTGTGCGCCGCTTCATTCTGAGCATGGTTAAGCGCCAACTGGTGGGCACTAATATTGAAATGCGTCACTTCACACCAGACTATGCCCCGTGGGATCAGCGCCTGTGCGTCGTGCCCAATGGCGATCTGTTTAAAGTGCTGCGCAACGGCAAAGCCTCTATCCATACCGACCATATCGAGCGCTTTACCGCTAACGGCATTTTGCTGACATCGGGTGAAACGCTGGAAGCCGATATCATCGTGACGGCAACGGGCTTGAACGTGCAGCTACTGGGCGGCGTGAAAACGACTGTAGACAACGCTCCCATCGTGGTGAAGGAAAAGCTGACCTATAAAGGCTTAATGATTGATGGCGTGCCGAATGCGGCGATTGTTTTTGGCTACACCAACGCCTCTTGGACCTTGAAGGCCGATCTCGCTGCCGAGTACATCTGCCGCTTGCTGAAGCACATGGATCGTAACGGCTACAGCACGGTTGAGCCGCGCGCCAATAATCACCCGCTCAGTGAAGACACCGTGCTGGGCGGCTTGTCGTCGGGCTACATTCGCCGCGCTGCCGATCAACTCCCGCGCCAAGGCAGTGCTGCACCTTGGCTGGTTGATCAAAACTACCTGCGCGATATTCCGCAATTACGCTTTAGCGCCATTGAGGATGATGTGCTGGCATTTGACGGCAAAGTCAGAGGCAAAAGCTCGGTAGAACGCTTTACTGCCCCCTTGCGAGCCGCTTTGGGTCGCTGAGTTATTCTGCGGTAAGGCCGATCTAAAAATGCCCCGGTAACGCAAGTGCCGGGGCATTTTTATGGGCGATGCGGCGCAGCTCAGTCGTAATAACCAAATGATCTTTTGTTATAAAATAATATTCTTATTAGATCGCAAATGACTTACCTACAATGCGCTTCTGCTCCCTCTGCGATTAGTTGAATCATGAAAATCCGCCATCCCGACCTAAGCGATCAAACCATTAACCCAGAGCATCAAGCACTGGGGCTACCACCCGTGGAATACGCTGTCACCCACGCGCAAGAACATCCGGTACTGCGTATCGCCAGCTATTTGATCGTCGCGACCCTGGTCAGTTTAGTGGGCTGCTTCATCTATCGCCTTTTTTGGGGCGGCGGCCCCGCGTCTGGCACGGAGCTCATTGAGGGTGCACTAAATAACCCCTTATTTTGGACTGCAGTAGGCGTTGGCCTGCTGGCGCAAATTATTGATGGCGCGTTGGGCATGGCTTACGGCATCACAGCGACCACTTTTCTGCTAGCCGCCGGCGCACCTCCGGCCATGGCCAGTGGCGCGACCCATCTCGCCGAAGTGTTCACTACTGGAGTGTCTGGCATTTCCCACCTCAAGCTTGGCAATGTGAACAAACGGCTGGTGTTGAGCCTGCTTTTGCCGGGCATTATCGGCGCCTTGCTAGGTGCTTATGTCCTCACGAATGTGGATGGCCAGGTGCTAAAGCCGTTTATCAGTGCCTACCTCCTGCTGATGGGCCTTTACGTGTTTAGCAAAGCCTTCAAGGTTATTAAATTAAAGCGTGATATCGACGCTAAAAAAGTCGCTCCCCTTGCCTTATTTGGCGGCTTTATGGACACCACCGGCGGTGGCGGCTGGGGCCCTATTGTCACTACGTCCCTCGTTGGTGCAGGGCATGATCCGCGCACCACCATTGGTTCGGTTAATTTTGCGGAGTTTTTCCTGACCGTAACCGTTGCCGCGACGTTTTTTACCATCCTAGACAACAGCGTATGGATTTTCGTGGCGGGGTTGACCGTGGGGGGCTTATTTGCGGCGCCGTTTGCCGCCTTTATTACCCGCCATTTGCAAACACGTACCCTGCTCATGCTGGTGGGCACGTTAATCAGCGTGGTCAGCGTGGTGAATTTGAGCAAACTGTTCTAAGCCGTCCCATCGCGCGGTCATAACACCCTTGGCGGTGTCATGACCGCAAGAACCTGCTTGCGCAGCCAGTGATTTGCAGGATCTGTCTCCCGCTGACGATGCCAATACAGGTGCAGCTCCATTTTGGGCAGCTCAACCGGCAAGGTCAGAATGGCATTCTTCACCGAGGCATGAATAGCCTCTGCTTGCCGCCTAGGCAGAGTCAACAATAAGTCCGAGGCAGCGACAACCCGGCAGGCCGCCTCGTAGTGCTGACAACGCATGACCACCTGCCGCTCTAGGCCTAATTTCGCCAGCCCCAGATCTTCAACCGCTCGCCCTGTTCGCCGCGAAGACACCGTCACATGCTGTGCCGCCAAATAGGATTGGATATCCAGCGGGCGTGCCGTGTTGGCTGAGCCGCTACTCACCACCACAAATTCATCCTGCAATAACAAGGTATGACAGAGGTCGGCGGATACCGGTTGGGCAATATCAATAGCGCAATCGAGACGACCCGCGGCAAGGTCGGCACGCAGGCTGGCGCGATCCAGTCGCACGCTGGCGATGCGTAGCGTCGGTACTAGCTCGCGTAACTTTCGTACCAACAATGGCAGGATGCTCGGCTCCAACTCATCGTTCATCGCCAAGGTGATCTGACTAATATCTCGAGCCGGCTCGAAGACTTGGCTGCGATGCACCGCTTGACGTAACAGTGCCAGCGCCCCTTGGATATCTGGCCAGAGCCGATCGGCCAGCGGGGTTGGCAACACGCCCTGCCCTTCGCGCACAAACAAGGGATCCCCCAGCTGCGTACGCAAACGCCCAATGGCATGACTGACCGCAGATTGACTCAGGCACAGAATCGCGGCCGCTCTCGTGAGGTTGCGTTCACGATAAATGGTGTCGAAGACACGGAACAGATTGAGATCGAGTCGACCGATATCGGGTCGACCCATGTCTGCGCGTTCTGGCCAGTCCATATTATTAATTTGATTCATGACCCGCCATGAGAAATCATCATTTCCTGCATCGTATGCCAGGCTATAGGATCGGTCACTGGTTATTTCCTCAATTCAGGACTTTCGTTATGCACTTCGAACTCAGCGAGCGCGGCCAAGACTATGTTTCCCGTGTGAAAGCATTTATGCGCGAGCACATCGAGCCCGTCGAACCCGCATTTTGGGCCGAGGTGCATGCCAGCAACCCCGATGGCGACTGGCGCCAGTGGAAGCACCCAGCGATGCTGGAGGAGCTCAAGCGCAAAGCCAAGGCACAAGGCCTGTGGAATCTGTGGATGCCGAGCGAGGAGCTGGGCGCCGGCCTGACCATCGCCGAGTACGCGCACATCGCGGAGCAGACCGGGCGCAGCCTGCTTGCACCGACGGTGTTCAACTGCAACGCCCCCGACACCGGCAACATGGAAGTGCTCTGGCGCTATGGCAGCGACGCACAGAAAGCCCAATGGCTGATACCGCTTTTAAACGGCGAAATCCGCTCCGTCTTCTGCATGACTGAACCCGAAGTCGCCTCATCGGATGCCACCAATATGCAGGCCACCGCCATCATCGACGGTGATGAGATCGTGCTCAACGGCCGCAAGTGGTGGTCCAGCGGCATCGGCGACCCGGACTGCAAGATCGCCATTTTCATGGCGCATACGCCGGATGCCGAGAAGGGTCGTCACAGCCAGCACTCCATGGTGCTGGTGCCGCTGGACACGCCGGGCGTGGAGATCCAGCGCATGCTGCCGGTGTTCGGCGATTACGATGCGCCGCACGGCCACGGCGAAGTGCTGTTCACCAATGTGCGCGTACCCGTGAGCAACTTCATCGGCGGGCCGGGTCAGGGCTTCTCGATTGCGCAGGGCCGCCTAGGCCCAGGCCGTATTCATCACTGCATGCGCTGCATCGGTGCCGCCGAAAAGGCGCTGGAGCTGATGATCGATCGCGGCATCTCGCGTACCGCCTTTGGCAAACCGCTGGTCAATCTCGGCGGCAATCGCGAGCGCATTGCCGAGGCGCGCATCGCCATCGATCAAGCGCGTCTGCTCACGCTCTATGCGGCCTGGAAAATGGATGCCGTGGGGACGTTTGCCGCCATGACCGAAATTTCTGCGATCAAGGTGGTAGCACCGAATGTGCTGCAGCAGGTCGTCGATATGGCGATACAAATTCATGGCGGCGCCGGCGTCTCTCGGGATACTCCGCTAACGGCTTTCTTTGCTCAGGCGCGCAGCCTGCGCTTGGCGGATGGCCCGGATGAGGTGCATAAGGGCGTGATTGCCAAGATTGAGCTGGCCAAGCGCGGCTTCAGCAAATAAGCTCGGCCGCAACCATAAATACAAGAAGCAGAGACAACATGACTCAGCAAAATCGCGTTTTTATTACCGGCGGGGCCAGTGGCCTTGGCCGAGCTCTCGCCTTGCGCTATGCCCGTGATGGCTGGCGCGTGTGTATCGCCGACCTCAATGACGAGCGCGGCAACAACACGCTCACGGAGCTCGCCGCCGCAGGCGCAGCTGAGGCGTTTTATCGCCATGCCGATGTCACTTGCGAGGCGGATTTACAGGCGATTGCCGATGAGCTGGTGCAGGCTTGGGGTGGGCTGGACGTACTGATCAATAACGCGGGCGTCGCGCAGGCTGGCGCTATCGACACCGTTTCCCTGAGTGATTGGGAATGGATTCTGAACATTAACCTGCTGGGCGTGGTACGCGGCTGCAAAGTATTCACCCCGATTTTTAAGCTGCAAGGCAGCGGCCATATCGTCAATATTGCTTCCATGGCCGGCTTACTCGATGTGCCGCGTATGGCCTCATACAACGTGTCGAAAGCCGCCGTGGTGGCGCTCACCACCACCCTCGAACAAGAACTCATGGCCGACGGCATTCATGTCAGTGTGGTCTGCCCCTCGTTCTTTCAAACCAATCTCGGCGAGACCATGCGCGCCAATGATCCTGGCTTGATCAAGATGATGAGCAAGCTCCTCGCCAGCGGCAAACTCAGTGCCGAACAGGTGGCTGATGCCATCGTAGCTGGGGTCGCAAAAAAGCAGGTGCATATCCTGCCTCACGTCGCGGGTGAACGCCTGTGGCTGGCTAAGCGCTATCTGCCTCACGCTCTCTACAGCCGCATGTTCCAAAAGAGCATGAAGGGCATGAAACCGCGTAGCGAGAGGTAACCCGAGATGGCCTTGATTGATGTGGGCGGCACTGTCCGCCACGGGGAAGAACTGGACGTAGAAAAAGTCGATACCTGGCTACGTGCCTTACTACCGCAGCTATCACCGGGATTACCCGAAGTGACGCAATACAGCGGCGGTGCTTCGAACTGGACCTACCGCCTCAAATACGCCAGCCATGACCTCATTTTGCGGCGTCCGCCCGCGGGAACAAAAGCCAAATCAGCGCACGACATGGTGCGCGAATACACCGTGCAAGATGCATTAAAGCCGGTGTACCCAGTGGTGGCTGACATGATTGGCTTGTGCACGGACCCGTCGGTGATCGGCTGCGACTTCTATGTCATGCGCCGCATCGAAGGCATTATTCCGCGCGCCAATCTGCCGAAAGAACTGACTTTAAGCGAGGCAGAGGTACGTCAACTCTGCACCAACACGCTGGACCAGCTGATTGCTCTGCATCAGGTCGATGTGCGCGCGGCAGGTTTAGAGCGGCTGGGTAAGGGCAGCGGTTTCTGCAAGCGTCAGGTGGATGGCTGGAGCGATCGCTACGAGAAGGCGCAGACCTGGAATGTGCCACGCTACACCGACATCCGCGCTTGGCTCAAACAGCACACGCCGGAAGACTCAGCGACCTGCGTGGTGCACAACGACTGGCGCTTCGACAATGTGGTGCTGGACGCCAGCGAGCCCTCACGCGTGATTGGTGTGCTGGATTGGGAAATGGCGACGCTCGGTGATCCGCTGATGGAGTTAGGCAATGTCCTGGCCTACTGGATTCAAGCTGACGACAACCGCATTCTGCGTCAAACACGTCGCCAGCCAACTCACCTGAACGGCATGCTGACGCGCAAGGAAGTGGTGGCTTATTACCAAGAGAAAACCGGCGTGACGATTCATCACTGGGCGTTTTACGAGGTCTTCGGTCTGTTCCGCGTGGCGGCCATTTTGCAACAAATTTACTACCGCTATCACCACAAGCAGACCGACAATCCCGCCTTTAAGAACTTCTGGATCATCAACTGGGCCATCTGGCGTCGTTGCCGGCAAGTCATTGCCGCAGACCAACGTGCTGCCAAACAGGGAGGCCGCTGATCATGGCCGCCATTACCCTGATTCGTCACGGCCAAGCTTCTTTTGGCAAAGCAGATTATGACCAGCTGTCGGAGCTAGGTTACGAACAGGCACGCCACCTTGGCACGGTGCTGCGTGAACGTGAAGAACCCGTGGATACCGTCTTTATTGGTGCCATGAAGCGCCATCGGCAAACGGCGGAGGCTTGCTTGGATGCGGCGGGCGTAAACCTGCCTTTGCAGGTACTGCCAGGCTTCAATGAGTTTAATCACGAACAAGTCATCGAGCGCTACGAACCACGCTACCGTGACCGCGACTGGCTGGTAGCCGAGATGGCGAAACACGCTAACCCCGGCGAGCTGTTCGGCCAGATGTTCCGGCAAGCCATTGCGCGTTGGGTCGGCGGAACTCACGACACTGATTACGACGAATCTTGGCAACACTTCCAACTGCGCTCCCGTGGAGCTCTCGACGAAGCGCTGAACGCCCTGCCTAAGCGTGGTCGCGCGCTCGTATTTACTTCTGGCGGCTGCATCTCGGTGATCAGCCAAGGCCTGCTTGGCCTCAATGATGACGCCACGTTTCGCGTCAATCTGACACTCGCGAATGCCGGCCTTAGTCGTATCAGCCAGGGCAGCACGCATCGCAACCTGATCAGCCTCAATGAACACAGTCATTTCAGTGGTCGCCATCGCGACCTACTGACTTATCGCTAATTTTCCGCTTACGGATGCTGCAGCCATGAAACGTAAAACCATTTTAATCACCGGTGCGAGCTCCGGCATTGGCGCCGGCATGGCTCGCGAATTTGCCGCCCAAGGCCACGACTTGGCATTGTGCGCACGCCGCACTGAACGCCTTGAGGCGCTGCGCGAAGAACTGCAAAGCGCACATGGCGTTCGCGTCTCCGTCCGTGCGTTGGATGTCACCGACTACGCGCAAGTCTTCGACGTCTTCGAAGCTTTTGCAGCAGAATTCGGAACTCTCGACCGCGTGATCGTGAATGCCGGCATCGGCAACGGAAGACGAATTGGCAAAGGGCACTTTGAGATTAACCGGCAAACCGCTGAAACCAACTTTGTGGCCGCGCTCGCTCAATGTGAGGCCGCCGTCGGCATCTTCCGCCGGCAAAATTCGGGGCATTTGGTCACCGTTTCTTCCATGAGCGCGAAACGCGGATTACCTAAGCACCTCACCACGTATGCCGCGTCAAAAGCCGGCCTAGCGTTACTCAGTGAAGGTATCCGAGCCGAGTTGCTTAACACTCCGATAAAAGTCACCACCTTATTTCCCGGTTATATTCGAACGGAATTAAATGAAGGTGCTGGTAAGCTGCCGTTCGAGGTCAGTGCTGCAGTGGGCGCTCGCGCGCTGGTGAAAGCCATTAATCGTGAACCCGCCTGCGCCTGTGTGCCTAAGCACCCTTGGACATTGATTGGCTTTTTTATGCAACATTTACCGCTACCTTGGGTAGCTAAACTAGGGGGCTAATTTGAAAAAGCGTTACTGGGCTGGACTCACCCTAGCCGTAGTCGCCGGTTATCTGCTGTTTGCGCCTACTCCTATCGAGCCTGTGAGCTGGACGCCTCCCCCTGCGCCTTCATTGAGCGAAGGCGAGTTCAAAGAAAACACGCGTCTGGCAGGCATTGAACGCATAGGCAGCAACCTCGAGCTCTACGGACCCGAAGCGATTCTGGCCGACGAAGAAGAACATATTCTCACGGGTCTGCAAGACGGCCGGATTGTGCGCGTCAGCCCCGACGGCAAGTCGCTACAAACGCTGGTGAATACCGGCGGCAGGCCTTTGGGTCTAGCTTGGCATCCGGATGGCCGACTCATTATTGCTGACGGTATTAAGGGCCTTATGGCGCTGAATATGGCGAAAAGTGAGTTGGAGTTACTCACAACCGAGTCGGATGGCATACCCTTTGGTTTCGCTGATGATGTCGATATTTCAGCCGATGGCCAGTACGCCTATTTCAGCGATGCCTCCATTCGTTGGCATTACGGCCAAGATGGCGAAGCCGTCATGGAGCATCGGGGTGATGGTCGCTTAATGGTCTACGATTTTCACAGCGGTGAAACGAAAACCTTAGTCGCTGGTTTAGAGTTTGCTAACGGTGTCGCCCTCGGACCCAACGAAGACTACGTACTGGTCACCGAAACAGGTGCCTATCGCATCACCCGACTGTGGCTCAAAGGTCCCAAGGCGGGTCGCCAAGATGTTTTCCGTGACAATCTGCCCGGCCTACCCGACAACATCACCTTTAATGGCCAAGATCGTTTCTGGCTCGCCATTTTCACCCCAAGGAACTACTTCTTGGACGCATTTGCCGACAATCCGTTTATGCGTAAGGTCTTTGCGCGGGCGCTACGCGTCATCCCTAAGCTCGTTGAGCACCGTGCCATGGCGTTGGGTTTAAATACGGATGGCGGCATTGTGGCCAATCTGCAAGACACGGGGAAAGGCAACTACTCCCCCATCACTAGCGTCCGACAAGTGGGCGATACGCTTTACTTTGGCTCATTGAATGAACGGAGTATCGGGAAAATCAAACTAAACCCTTGATGTTCGCGAGTACAAACCCTGAAAAAGGCCTCGTTAGAGGCCTTTTTTATGCCGACGAATGGGTTCGAAAAGTTATCCCCAATTCCTGTGGATAACTTCGTGGACAAGTAATTGGATAAGCGGCTAATTCCGCCAGACAAGCGGCTTTCGATCGTTCGCTGCTTTTTTATCCAATTAATTTTTACATTTAAAAACAACAACTTATATAATTTGCTCGGTTTTTGGGCGTCGCTCGCACCCATTCGTTCAAAATGCACACGATTGATTTCTTCATGTGCACAAAAATCGGGCGAGCAAGGGTTGACAGGCCACGCTCACCCGAAAAATCGGGCTTATTCGAGCTTGATCAGCATTTTGCGCAGCTCCAGCATCTGATCACGCAAACGGCTGGCTTCCTCAAACTCCAAGTTTCGCGCCTTCTCCATCATGGACTTCTCTAACAAGACAATTTCTTGAGCCATCGCCTTCGGATCCATCGCCACCGGCTTGCTACCGGGCCGCACACTGCTGCGTTTATTGCCGCGACTTGGGCTTCCGCCCCCGTTAGCTGCCGACGCGCCGGCATAGGTTTCCAAAATATCGCTGACCGAACGCGCCACGCCCATCGGGGTGATGCCCTGCTCCAAATTAAAGGCAATTTGCTTGGCTCGACGACGTTCGGTCTCACCGATAGCACGCTGCATAGATCCGGTCATGCGGTCGGCATAGAGAATGGCCTTGCCGTTGAGGTGGCGCGCGGCGCGGCCGATGGTCTGGATCAGCGAACGCTCGGAGCGCAGGAAGCCCTCCTTGTCGGCATCGAGGATGGCCACCAGCGACACCTCGGGCATGTCCAGACCCTCGCGCAGCAGGTTGATGCCGACCAGCACATCGAACACGCCCAGACGCAGGTCGCGGATGATCTCCACGCGCTCCACGGTGTCGATGTCCGAGTGCAGATAGCGCACCTTCACGCCATGCTCGCTCAGGTACTCGCTGAGGTCCTCAGCCATGCGCTTGGTCAGTGTCGTCACCAGCACGCGCTCCTCGACCGCCACACGCGCTTTGATTTGCGATAAGAGATCATCCACCTGCGTGGCTGCTGGCCGAACTTCCAGCTCAGGGTCGACCAAACCGGTGGGACGCACCAGCTGCTCGACGACCGCTTGGGCTTTTTCAGCCTCGTAATTGCCAGGCGTGGCCGAGACAAAGATGGTCTGCGGCGAAATGCGCTCGAACTCCTCGAATTTCATCGGCCGGTTGTCCATGGCGGACGGCAGTCGGAAACCATAATTCACTAGGTTTTCTTTACGCGAGCGGTCGCCGTTGTACATGCCGCCAATCTGCGGGATAGTCACATGCGACTCGTCAACCAGCAGCAGCGCATCGGGTGGTACGTAATCGAACAAGGTCGGGGGCGGCGAGCCCGGCGGACGACCGGACAAATAGCGCGAATAGTTTTCAATACCCTGGCAATAGCCGAGCTGCTGCAGCATCTCCAGATCGAACTTGGTGCGCTGATCGAGGCGCTGAGCTTCCAGGAGCTTATCGTTGGCGCGGAACCACTCCAGGCGCTCTTTCAGATCCACCTGAATCTGTTCGATGGCGCCGTGAATGCGATCCTGCGGTGTCACATAGTGCGTTTTCGGGTAGATGGTGACGCGCGCCACGCGTTTACGGACCTCGCCGGTGAGTGGGTCAAACCAATAAATCGATTCGACTTCCTCATCGAACAGCTCGATACGCACCGCATCCATTTCCGACTCGGCCGGATAGACATCAATGACATCGCCGCGTACACGGTAATGGCCGCGATAAAACTCAATGTCATTGCGCGTGTACTGCAACTCGGCGAGACGGCGCAGCAAACCGCGCTGATCAATGCGGTCGCCGCGCGCCACGTGCAGCAGCATCTTCATATAGGCTTCGGGGTCGCCCAGACCATAAATCGCCGACACCGTTGCCACAATAATGGCATCGCGGCGTTCTAGCAGCGCCCGTGTCGCCGATAGACGCATCTGCTCGATGTGCTCGTTGATCGCGGCATCCTTTTCAATAAAGGTGTCCGATGACGGCACATAGGCTTCTGGCTGGTAGTAATCGTAGTAACTGACAAAGTATTCGACGGCGTTGTTCGGGAAAAACTCTTTGAACTCACCATAAAGTTGCGCCGCCAGCGTTTTGTTCGGCGCCATGATGATGGCTGGCCGCCCCAAGCGCGCAATGACATTGGCCATGGTGAAGGTCTTGCCCGAGCCCGTCACACCCAGCAGCGTTTGATGGCTAAGGCCGTCTTCCACGCCTTGCACCAAGCCCTCAATAGCCGTCGGCTGATCGCCAGCTGGCTGATATTTCGATACGACCTGAAACTGACCTTCACTCATTGCCTATGCCCGGGTTAAAAAGCCATCAAACAGTAACCATCAAGTGTAACCTTAAGCGACTACACACGTCGGTCTGTTAGACCTTTCTGGGAGACAGTGATGAAACGTTGGACACACTGGCTAGGTGTTAAAAGCCCTCATGCTGCCGACTATGTCCCCAGCGCCCCCGCCCATACGGGCGATCTAAGCATTCAATACCTCGGCACAGCGGGTTTCGTGATCAGTCAGGATGGCCACCATGTGGTACTCGACCCCTATGTCACTCGCCCCGACCTGACCACCTCTCTGACGCAACCGCTAGTGCCGAATGCCGCACTCATCCAACGCCTCATTCCTCGGGCCAATGACGTACTCATTGGGCATGCTCATCACGACCATATTCTTGATGGACCTGATCTCTGCAAACAGACCGGTGCACGCTTAATCGGTTCGTCCTCGACCGTACAAGTCGGCATTGCTGCTGGCCTGCCGGCGGAGCAGCTCGTGAGTACCGAAGGCCGAGAAGATATCGCCTCGGGGAGCTGGACCGTACGCGGCTTTCCGTCCCGGCACGGCAAAATTTTCGGTCGTATCCCCTTCCCCGGTGATCTCACCGCACCGCCGCCATGGCCGCCGCGTATGCACCAGCTCCGTCACGGTCTGGTGCTGAACTGGCTAGTCGATACCGGAAAGCTCAAGGTCATGCACATTGACTCTGCCGATTTCATCGACGAAGAACTGCAGGGCCATGCCTGCGACATCGTCTGCCTGTGCGCCATCGGCCGGCAGTCGCGACCAAACTATGTCCGCGATGTGGTGCGCTACCTGAAGCCTCGCTGGGTTATTCCTTGCCACTGGGACACCATGATTACACCCATCGAGAGTGTGCCGGATCTCTTACCCGGTGTAGACCTGCCAGGATTCATCGAAGAAATTAAGGCAGCCGGGGCCACGCCATTGCTCACACCGATACTGGGGCATCAACGCTTTTCCTAAGCGGCGTGTTTTCGTGAGGGCAGCGTTCCGGTATGATTCGCCGGTTTTTGCCCTCAGCCAGACCGTGCCCGGCGCACGAGGAGTCTTCCGTGGATATTCAGCTCTCGCAACGCGTTCTCAGCATCAAGCCTTCGCCAACCTTGGCCGTGACCAAAAAGGCCGCGGAACTGAAAGCCGCCGGTAAAGATATTATTGGTCTTGGCGCCGGTGAACCTGACTTTGATACCCCAGAGCACGTTAAAGCCGCTGCCACCGCCGCCATCGCCAAGGGTTTCACCAAGTACACCGCCGTCGACGGCACCCCCGGCCTGAAGCAAGCCATCATCGCCAAGTTCAAGCGCGACCAGGGCCTGGACTACGCGGCCAACCAGATCCTCGTGTCCTGCGGTGGCAAGCAGAGCTTCTTCAACCTGTCGCTGGCCCTGCTCAACGCGGGCGACGAGGTCATCATCCCGGCGCCTTTCTGGGTGTCCTACCCGGACATGGTGATCATCGCCGACGGCACCCCGGTCATCGTCGAGTGCCCGCAGTCGCAGGGTTACAAGATCACCGCCGCCCAGCTCGACGCCGCGATCACGCCGAAGACGCGCCTGCTGGTGCTGAACTCGCCGTCGAACCCGACCGGCATGGTCTACAGCAAGGCCGAGCTGCTGGCGCTGGCCGAGGTGCTGCGCAAGCACCCGCACGTGATGGTCGCCACCGACGATATGTACGAGCACATCATCTGGACCGCCGAGAAGTACGAGAACATCGTCACCGTGGCGCCGGATCTGTACGACCGCACCATCGTGCTCAACGGCGTGTCCAAGGCCTATGCCATGACCGGCTGGCGCATCGGCTACTGTGCCGGCCCGCAGAAGCTCATCGCGGCCATGACCAATGTGCAGTCGCAGTCGACCTCGAACCCGACCTCGATCTCGCAGGTGGCCGCCGAAGCCGCGCTGAATGGCCCGCAGGATGTGCTGGTGCCGATGGTCAAGGCGTTCAAAGAGCGTCACGACTACGTGGTGAGCACACTGAACACCATTCAGGGCGTGTCTTGCTCGCCTGCTGATGGCGCGTTTTACGCCTTCGCCAATGTTGAAGGTGCCATTGCCAAGCTCGGCCTGAAGAACGACCTCGAGTTCTCCGAATACCTGCTCAACACCGTGGGGGTTGCTGTGGTGCCGGGCTCGGCCTTTGGTCTCGATGGTCATATGCGCATCTCCTACGCGACCTCGCCGAAAGTGCTGGAAGACGCGCTGGGCCGCATCAAGAAGGCCATTGAAGGGTAATCAGACTCGCAACTGTCGACGAAAAGGCCGCTACAGAAGCGGCCTTTTTTATGTCTATGGTTTTAGGACTATTGTTGACGCCGGAATGCCCCCGGTGAGTGTCCGGTCCAGCGCTTAAACGCATGAGAAAAGTTAGATAGATCGCTATAGCCCAAGAGGGAGGCGATCGCTTCTAACGACAGCGTCGCGTCCATGAGCATGAGTCGGGCGCGCTGGCTCAGGATTTCTTCTTGCAAGCTACTGAAGCTGGTATTCAACTCGGCTAACCGTCGCTTAAACGTGCTCACCGAGACATTTAACGCTGCCGCCACGGGCTCCATCCGTAACTGCGCTGAACCTGCTTCCAACATACGCCTGACACGACTGATTAAATCATCAGGCTGACTGCGCGCATCTAAAAGTGTCTGCAGCTGCGCCACTGCATTGTCATACACCATAGGGTCAGAAAACCGGCAAACAGCATCGAGGCTGGCGCGCGGTAGGCGGAAATAAAACACCGGGGCATTAAATCGCAGTCGCCCCGACTGGCATTCAGCATGATTGATCAGCAGCGAAGGTGCGGGACCCGGAATGTTAATGGTGAGATCCAGCGTTTCACTCGACAGCAAACTGAGCAAGTGCGTGAGCGCCGACGCACAATAAAATAGGGGGATTTGATCCAACACAGGGTCGCCGGAGCTTGCCAATAACATCACAAACACCGCTTCTTCACGCTCCAAAAAGTGCGCCTGCACCACATTGGAAATTAACGGCAAAAAAGTCAGCAAGCGCATAACTTCACTCACCGAGCCGGCACTCACCAAGGGCAGGCTCAACACGCTATACGAGGTTAACCGGGCTTGTTCACCGGCAAAGTAACCCATGCATGCCGCTTGCTCCGCATCCAGCGTGGGATAGACCTCGCGAAACCAACGCATGGGCAATTGCGCGCCCGGACTCAGCATGTTCTCGAGAATGATGCCTTCCCGCTCAATGATGGCGCGAAACTTCGCCACGGCGTCAGCATCTAAGGTACGAGACTCCAAGATTTGGGCAAACACATGCGCCGGCATGCCGGGCTCTTGGTCTAAAACCGGAAAACGCATTTGAGCTAATCTCACAAAAAATCGAGCTGAGCGAACATAGTGCATGCCGAAACCCAGGCGCAAGATCTATCCCACAAATTAGTTAGGTATTTAGGGAGTCACGTATGGGTCGCATTTTTTTTATCACGCATGACGGCGAATCACACGAAGCCGCACTCGCCGATGGCCAATCGTTGATGCACATTGCCACGCGCAATGGCGTGCCCGGCATCGATGGCGACTGTGGCGGCGTCTGCGCTTGCGGTACCTGCCATGTCATCGTCGATAGCGCGTGGACGCATGCGGTCCAAGCCATCAATAGTGAAGAAGCTCAGATGCTGAGCATGACTCCCGAGCGCCAAGCGAATTCTCGGCTGGCCTGTCAAATCAAAGTCAGCTCGGCCATGGATGGTTTCACGGTCCATCTGCCCGAATTCCAAATGTGACCCTTATCACCGTTCTCACTCAGGTAAACACATGAAAGCCATCGATCAGATCATCCAAAAAGCACAAGCCACTATTCCGATTGACTTGCAGATTCGGGGAGCGCACCTGTACCAAAAGGTTAAGCGCGCGGCGCTGCCAAGTGCACGATCACCGGTGTTTATCGAACGTAAAATTCCCGATGTTGCCGATGTCGCTTTGGCCGATATCGACGTCAGCAATCCCTTTCTGTTCCGCCAAGGTCAGTGGCAGTCGTATTTCCAACGCCTGCGGGATGAAGCCCCCGTGCACTATCAACCGCACAGTGTATTTGGGCCATTCTGGTCGGTGACACGCTACGAAGACATCTTGGCCGTCGACAAGGACCATGAGCGCTTTTCCGCTGAGCCTTTTATTGTGCTGGGTGATGCGCCCGAAGGTTTGAGCGTTGAAATGTTCATCGCCATGGACCCGCCCAAACACGACATTCAGCGTCAGGCCGTGCAAGGGGTTGTTGCGCCTAAGAACCTCAAGGAAATGGAAGGCCTGATTCGTCAGCGCGTACAAGATGTGCTGGATCACCTGCCGGTAGACCAACCCTTCGATTGGGTTGAGCGCGTCTCAGTGGAGTTGACTGCGCGCATGTTGGCCACCTTGCTCGACTTCCCCTACGAGCAGCGCCATAAGCTGGTGTATTGGTCAGACTTAGCGGCGGCTAGCCCCGAAACCACGGGCGGTTCGGCCAAAATGGACGAGACCTTCCTCGGCGTGGCAGACATGGCTCGCCATTTCACTGCACTTTGGCATGACAAGGCTGCTCGAACAGCAGCAGGTGAAGCCCCCGGCTATGACCTTATTAGTCTCCTGCAAATGCACGATAGCACCAAGGATTTGGTCTCTCGCCCGATGGAGTTTCTTGGCAACCTCGCCTTGCTGATCGTGGGTGGCAACGACACAACGCGTAATTCCATGACAGGCGGCGTATTGGCGCTGAACCGTTACCCAGACCAATTCGCCAAGCTCAAGGCAGACCCCAAGCTTATCCCCAACATGGTGTCTGAAATCATTCGCTGGCAAACACCGCTGGCTTACATGCGCCGGGTGGCCAAAAAGGACACCATGCTCAACGGCCAGTTCATTCGCAAGGGCGATAAAGTCGTGATGTGGTATGTCTCCGGCAACCGCGATGAGCGTCAATTCGAACACGCCAACGATTTCATCATTGACCGTGAGAATGCCCGTAACCACATGTCCTTTGGTTTTGGCGTGCACCGTTGTATGGGCAACCGCCTCGCTGAGCTTCAGCTGCGTATTCTGTGGGAAGAGCTGCTGACTCGCTTCGACGACATTCGTGTGCTGTCGGAGCCAGAAATTGTGCAGTCTAATTTTGTCCGTGGTTACACAAAGATGATGGTACAGCTAACTCGGAAGCAGGCTACATGAGCAACCAAGACTTAACGCTGCTGAATCGGCAGGCCATCCAAGCGGCAAAACATTACATGGGCCAGCCTGCCTGGGGAACGGTGTTTTTCATTGGCGCGGTAGCCATTGCTTACACGGTGACACTCACGCTGGGCGTGCTCGGAGAGTTGCCCCTGCTCCCAGCCTACCTGTTGCTGGCTGCGCTCACCTATTTCTCTTACACCCCACTGCACGAGGCCGCGCATGGCAACATCCATGGCGAGCGCACATCGTTGGTATGGCTTAACGACCTGTGTGGGTATGTCTCGGCGCAAATGATGCTTTTGCCCTACGTTACGCACCGAGTGGAACACTTCGCGCACCATCGCTACACTAATCAACCGGATCGGGATCCTGATCACGTTATTAGCGGCATGTCTGCAGGCTTATGGGGCTTTATTAAATCGGCCTTGGCATTCATTTGGTCACAGTGGACCTATCTGTTCCGCGACTATTGGGCCAGCGCCCCACGCCGAGAAAAGCTCACGTTTATTCTGGAGTTCTCCGCAGCACTGGGCTGGCGCTTTGCGCTCCTGGCTTGGCTGCCCCTGCAAACCGGACTGATACTCATCGTCGCCGCTTGGTTCACTGGCGGCTTGTTCACGGCCTATTGGTTTGCCTACCGTCCGCATCATCCCTACACCGAAACGGCACGCTACCGAAATACGAGCAGCCTGATCATGCCCACGTGGATGCGTCCATTGGAGTGGTTCTGGTTAGGCCAAAATCTACACTCGATTCACCATGCCTTTCCGCGTGTCCCGTTTTACCGCTATCACGCGTTGTTCCGCGAAGTGGAGCCGGTGCTTCGCGCCCACGGCGGCCCGGTGATTGGTGTATTTAGCCGCCAACCGGTCGTAACGAATCGGGAGGTTCAATCGTGAGCCAGGGCCGAATCATTGTGGTGGGGGCCAGTCATGCAGGCGCTCAACTTTGCGCCAGCCTGCGTCAAGAGGGCTGGAGCGAAGACATCGTGCTGATTGGCGATGAGCCTGAGCCGCCCTACCACCGACCACCCCTGTCCAAGACTTTTCTGACCGGCCATGCCAGCTTAGATGACCTGCTCATTCGCGCTCCTGAGTTTTACGTCAAACAAGGCATCACCTTGCAGACTGGCCGCGTCACCGCCATTAACCGTGAAGCCCACAGCATCACGATGGCGGACGGTAGCACGCTGGCCTACAGCAAATTGGCACTCTGCTTAGGCGCTCGCCCTCGCCGCTTAACCCTACCGGGGATTGACCTGCCTGGCGTTCACTTACTGCGCACCCTGACCGACATCAACGCGATTCGTGCCGACCTGAGCGTGACACGCCACGCGGTCATCTTAGGAGCCGGTTACATCGGTTTAGAAACAGCGGCGTCGCTTCGTAAGCTCGGCATTGCGGTGACCGTACTGGAGGCTGCTGAGCGTGTCCTAGAGCGTGTGACTGCGCCTGTTGTGTCCGAGTTTTACGCCCGTGTGCATCGCGAAGAGGGCGTGACGCTACGAACCCAATACCATGTTTCGGCAATTCTGGGCGAGCAGCGAGTCGAGGGGGTTGCCTTAACCTCTGGCGAAATCATTGCGGCTGACCTGGTGATCGTGGGTATTGGTGTTGTTCCCAATACAGAGCTCGCCGCTGACGCTGGATTGACCGTGGACAACGGCATTGTGATCAATGCGCATGCGGTCAGCAGCGATCCTGACATTGTTGCCGCAGGCGACTGCGCCAGCTTCACCTGCCCTAGGTATGGCCGGCAGCTGCGGCTAGAGTCCGTGCCCAATGCCGCCGAACACGCCAAGGTGGCCGCGGCCACCCTCTGCGGCAAAACCAAGCACATTAGCGCGTTGCCATGGTTCTGGTCAGATCAATACGATCTGAAGCTTCAAATTGCTGGCTTAAACACGGGATACGATGCCGTCGAAGTCATCGGCGATCCGACCACCGGACGGAGCTTCGCCTGCCTGTATTTCCGCGAAGGTCGCTTAATTGCCGCGGATTGCATCAACAGCCCACACGAGTTTATGCGCCGTAAAATGGCGCTTACTGAGAGCCTACTTACCAGCGCATCAGCACCGAACCCCAGGTAAAGCCGGAACCGAAGGCCACGAGGCACACCAAGTCGCCTTTTTTGACCTTGCCCAAATCACGAGCTTCCGACAGACACAATGGGATGGTCGCTGCCGTGGTGTTGCCATACTTCTGAATATTATTGTGAACGCGGGTGGCATCAATACCCAGTTGCTTGGCGACCATCTCATTGATGCGCAAATTGGCTTGATGCGGAATCAGCATGTCGATGTCGGCAACGGTCATGCCTTGCGATTCTAGCACTTCCTGAATCACTTCAGGCATACGCTTAACCGCATTTTTAAAGACCTTTTGGCCTTCCATGTTGGGGAAGATGCGACCTTCATCAATATCGTCGTGCGTGACGTATTGCTCACGACCTGCCGCCATACCCGGGTACTGCATGGCGAGGCACTCGGCATCGCTGCCATCGGAGTGCACACGGCTAATCAAAATACCGCTATCGGGATCATCACTGATTCCGACAATGGCGGCACCGGCCGCATCGCCAAAGAGCACACTGACCGTGCGGCCGCGTGTCGTCTTATCGAGGCCACGAGAATGCACCTCACCCCCAATCACCAACACATTTTTATACTGGCCGGCGCGAATAAACACATCGGCCATCTGCAAACCGTAGATAAACCCTGAGCATTGCTGACGAATATCAAACGCTGGCACATGACCAATGCCCAATTCGCGTTGAACCAGTACGCCGCAGCCCGGGAAGAAATAATCCGGCGATAACGTGGCGTAAATGATGCAATCAATCTCACTCGCGTCCATCTGGGCATCGGCCAACGCCGCCCGCGCCGCTTTCACGCCCATGGTGTAGTTGCCGTCTTCGGGCTCAACCCAATGACGCTCTTCAATACCCGAGCGCTCCACAATCCATTCGTGACTGGTTTCCATCACTCCAGACAGGTCGTGATTGGTGACGGTGCGAGCCGGCACAAACGTGCCCAAGCCTAAAATACGTGCGCGTGGTGTACTCATGAAAATTCCCTTAACGCTAACTCATCAGCATGACATAGCTGCTTGTTCAACTATTGTAACGCGTCAAAAGGAATTCTCGTCTGACACAGATCGGAAAATCGAGACACACCCCCCCCCCCCCAGCGGATTCAAGCACCCACTAATCGGTCTAGTGCCTGACGTAACCCACTCGCACGTTGCACCCGCTGTGTCATCGCCATTTCCCATATCCCGTCGCTGCTGGTCAGTAAGGTAAACACCTTCTGAGCACGGGTAATGCCGGTGTAAATCAATTCTCGGGTCAACACCGGACTGCGCTGAGGCGGCAGCAACAGCGCGGTGTGCTCGAACTCCGAGCCCTGCGCTTTGTGGACGGTCATGGCGAAAACCGTAACCGCTTCGTCGAGACGGCTGGGTAACACCCAGTGCAACGAGGCAGACTCTCCCTCACCCGCCCCATGACGTGGAAATACCACGCGTAATGGGTCCGGCTGATCGGGCGCATCCGAGGGCACGCGCAGGGCAATGCCAATGTCACCATTCATCAAGCCCAGCGCGTAATCATTGCGCGTCATCATCACCGGGCGGCCCTCATACCAACCCGTGGCTGCCGTTAACCATCCTTCTCGCTGTAATGCCTGTGCGATGCGCAGATTGAGCATGTCAACGCCCGCTGGTCCATCATGCACCGCGCACAGTAATCGGAATCGATCAAAGGCTAGGAGTACCGCCTGCGCCCACAGATTCAGGGCCTGCTCCGCCGCTTGAGCGGATAGCTCGTGCAGTGCAGGACGTTGCGTCTGCAAGACATGCAGATAGGCGCGATAGCCCACAGCAGACCGCGTCGCATCGCCCTCGATCAACCACTGCGTGAGCGCTGCATCTGACCGTGCTGAGGCTTGAGCGTCGGGCTGCTGGCTCGCTAACACGGCTTTCGCGGCGACCACATCCCCCCGATTCACTGCTTGCGCGAGGCGACCAATACCGCTGTCGGGTCCGAATCGCCGAGACTGTCGCAACATCACCGTGTGCTGAGCCAACGGCTGCGTGAGGACTGAGCCAAGCGTTAAACCCGCGTGACTGGCCTCCTGATTAAATGCCTGACCGGTGACCGCACTGAGCCAGCTTAACGTCGCGGGATCGTAATAGCCCTCTTCCGCGTGCAAGCAAAGCTCACCAAGCACGGCCCCCGCCTCCACCGACGCGAGCTGATCCTTGTCACCGAGCAAAATGAGTCGTGCCGAAGACGGCAGGGCGGCGAGAACGCTGTCCATGAGGTCGAGATCAATCATCGAGGCCTCGTCAATGACCAAGACATCCAAAGCCAATCGATTGCCCGCGTGATGCCGAAAATGACGTGTATCCGGCAAGCTTCCGAGTAAGCGATGCAGCGTACTGACTTGGCTAGGGATAGCCTCACGAACGGCTGAAGACACCGTTAAAGCAGCACGCTGACGCCCGATGGATTCGGTCAGTCGTGCCGCCGCCTTACCGGTGGGAGCGGCAAGCTTAATGCGCAGGGGCGCACCGAGCTGCAACGCCTGTGTTTGCAAGAGGGCCAGCAAACGCACCACCGTGGTGGTTTTGCCCGTGCCGGGCCCACCGGTAATGATGCTGAATCGATGGCGAGCCGCAATCGCGCAGGCGGCACGTTGCCAATCAGGTAGAGCCGAGGTCGCTGCGGCTTCGCTCACCGTAAAAAGCGTTTGCAGACCTTGGCGCAAGTCTGCATCGGAGGCGTTTAGCAGAGCTGCATCCGTCGCCTGATCCTGAGACTGCAAACGCGCATAAATCGCTGCAGCAACACGCTGCTCGCTGTCGAAATAACGACGCAAATAGAGTCTTGTCTCATCCATGAGCAAAATACTGGAATGTCGCGCCAGCAGCTCAGACAGACTCGGCAATGAGGCCAATACGTATTGCTGTAGATCGTGTGTGCCTAAGCTTTGGGCGAGCAACTGCTGCGGCAAATGCGCTTGATGGTCTGCCGTCAGACGCGTGCGCTCGGGGGGTATAGCCAACGTCGCGGAGACATCGCGCAGTAAAGCCGTCAGGTCGAGACAGACATGGCCTCGACCGACTTGGTGACTGGCCAGCGCCGTTAGTACCAATACCGATGCTGGCGAGTTCGGTTGCAGTCGCATCTGCCAGTGCACTAAGGCGCGATCCACGCTGCGCAACCAGCCCCAACTGACCCACTGATCTAACGTGGTCAGCAAGGCATCCACAGAGAGGCTAGCGGCGTTGAATAAGCTCATGCCTGGCCTCCTTGAAATAAAGTATCCATGGCCTCAATCACCGCGCGTGAAGGCTTATGACTAAAGACGCCGCTGGCCGGGCCGTCAATTCCGCGCAGGAAAAAGTACACCACGCCGCCGATATCACGATCATAGTCATAGTCGGGTAGTCGCACGCGTAACTGTCGATGCAGCGCGAGCACATAGCACAGATATTGCAGGTCATAGCGATGCTCGGCCATGGCTTTGGCGATCGCCTCTGGGTGGTAGTCGCCAGCCGTGCCACCCAGCGCGTTGGATTTGTAATCGAGTACGTAATAGCGACCCGCGTGCACGAACACGAGGTCGATAAAGCCCTTGAACAAGCCATTCAGCAAGCCCGGCTGTGCGGCGGCTTTTGCATAGCCAGGCAAGGTCTCAGCCTGCGCGAGCGCATCGAGATCGGTGATTTCAACGCCATGTGCCGGCAGCAGAAACTCCAGCTCGGCCTTCCAGTCTTCCGCATCGGCCAATACCACCTGAGTACCGTCCGGCAGTGGCAACGGATGCGTCAGGCAACGCAAAATCCAGCGCTGAACCACGCGGGTTTGCTCGCTGATGCCGGCACTGGCGCAACGTTGCTCAATCACACCACTCAGTGCGGACGGATCGCGTACAACCGAGGCAAAACCCTGTTCGGCCGCAACCTCAAATAGGCCGTGGAGGAAGTCGCCCCAGCGAGCTCCACGCGGGAACTGCTGAATGGCTTGGTCGCCTTCCGCTATTTCTGCCAGAGCAGTGAGCCCGGACATCACCCACGCTGGGCTCAGCGGTTCATCATCGAGTTGCTGCTGCTCGCGCGCGGATTGCGGCGCGGCATCATCGTGTCGCGTCTGCGCTGCAACGAGAGAGGTAGCTGCCTGCGGCTGATAGCGAATAGCACTGTAGGACGCGATCCACCACGGCTGTTCTTGCCGACGCGCGAGCGGCCGCACGGCCAGCGTTTGTGTGTCGGGCACAGGAGCGCTGAAAAGGGTGTCTACCGCGTCTGGCGCCGGCAATATTTGCATGCCCGTGGCAGGTGCCAGGCTTGCAGACGCGGCCAAGTTCTCCGCCAGCTGATCGGCCCAGCTCGCCGGATCCACCAGCGGTGTCTTTCCCCAAAGCAGCACACCAATAGCCGACTCCTGCAGTGCCGACGCTTTGCCCGCCGCCAGATGTGCCAGCCCCAGCCAACAGGCATGCTGCGCGCGCGTTAGGGCGACATAAAGCAGACGCATATCCTCACGCAGACGTTGGGCCTCAGCCTCCTCCCTCATGCGGGCATCGGGATTAAGCTCGGCGCGCCGGCGTTCACCGTCATGCCAGAACATCACCGCTTTTCTCGTGCTGGCTGCATCCTTAAAACCACAAATAAACGGCAAGAACACCAGCGGATATTCTAGGCCCTTGGACTTGTGGATGGTGATGACCTTGACCAGCCCTTCATCACTTTCTAAGCGCAGCGTGTCTTCGCCTTCAGAGCGGTTTTCGCTGGCGATGTGTTCGCGCAGCCAGCGGATCAATGCCTGCTCGCCATCCAGTTCGCGGCTGGCCTGCTGCAGCAAGTCGGCCAGATGCAGCCAGTTGGTCAGTCGGCGTTCGCCATCCACCGACGCCTGCCAGCGCGCCGGCAAATCGTAGTCAAAGAGCACGCGACGCAGCAGCGGCAGAACGCCGCGCTCGCGCCAG
Organism: Perlucidibaca sp.; assembly: GCF_057084925.1. Classification (NCBI taxonomy): domain Bacteria; kingdom Pseudomonadati; phylum Pseudomonadota; class Gammaproteobacteria; order Pseudomonadales; family Perlucidibacaceae; genus Perlucidibaca; species Perlucidibaca sp. Next base: position 56,391 of record NZ_JBXMRC010000008.1, read on the forward strand.
CAGCGCTGGTAATCGGCAAAACGCAGGCAGGCGGCTTCGCGCAAGCGGTCATCGCGCTGCAAGGCATCGAGTGTGGTCAGCGGCTGTGCCAAGCTGGCACTGGCCAATGCCGTGCGAATCAGCGTCTCGTTTTCTGGAGCTGCACAGGCCATGAGCAGACGCAGCACATCCGGTGCTTCTGCGCTGTCAAACAGCGAGTCGCGATCCGACAAATAGACACTGCGCACACCGCGTGCAGCCAGTGCCGTGCGAATCGCTGAAGCTTCGGTGAAGTCGCGCACCAGCACCGCCATGTCGGCGGCAGTTACCGAGACTAACGTGTCATCTGTTGCCCGAAAGCCGGCACGGCCCTGCTGACCGAGGTTGAGCAGGCGCACCATCTCGCTGGCACAGCGAGTGGCCATTTCCTGAATGTAGGCGGTTTTGCTCAACATACTTTCGTTGGACATGCTTTCGCCAGACAAAGTCCATAGCGTCAGCGCAGGAGCGGGGGAATCGAGCACTGTCCATTGCCGTGACAAGCGGTTGGCTTGCACCGGCACAAAGGGCATGGGATTTTCAGACGCCTGCTTATAGCCAAAGGCGCCGGCAAAAGTTGGCTCTCCTTCACGCGCCTCGGCCTGCTCAAACAGCGCGTTGACCGATGCAACCAGCGCGCCGCTGGAGCGGAAATTCGTGTCCAGTGCCGATAAGCGTCCGGCGGTGTCCTGACGCGCCTTCAAATAGGCATTAATGTCCGCACCACGAAAACTGTAGATGGCCTGCTTAGGGTCGCCGATCAGGAAAATGCCACGCTCGCAATGGTTGGCGGCCAGCTCGTAGAGGGCATCGAACAGACGGTATTGCAGCGGGTCGGTGTCCTGGAACTCATCAATGAGCGCGACCGGAAACTGCTGACGAATCAACGCACGTAGGGTATCGCCGCGTTCACCTTGCAGGGCCGCATCGAGGCGTGTGAGCAGGTCATCGAAGCCCAGTAAGGCGCGTGCTTGCTTGGCGGCGGTGAAGCGCTGGCTGACGGATTGCGCGGCGTGATGCCAGGCGGCATCGATGGGTTTGGGTAAGGCCGCGACTTGCTCGGGCAGATCGGCCAGAGCCTGCAAGACCGGGTCCTGGCTGAGGCTGTCGGGCATGGGGGTCTTAGCTTTTAGTGCCTCGTGCAAGTAGGGCAGCGACAGCTTGGCTAAATTTTCCGGCTTGTCGAAAGTGGTTGCAGTCGGTGATGCAGCCCAGTCGCGCAAGGTTTTCAGACGCGAAGTCAGATACTTCTGACTGAGCTTGTTGCCGAGGAACTGACCGGCATCAATCGCGGCCGACAATACCGCCTCGATATGATCTGCCCTCTCCAGCCACGGCGCTTTCAACGCCTGCCACTGCGCCAGCGCCTTCTGCAGTGCCTCCTGCAAGCTGCCCGTTGGCACAGCATCGCTGCTGGCAAAAAGCTGGCGCAAGGTTGGCAGCATGGCATCCGGCGATTGCCAGGCCGATTCGATCAGCGCCAGCGCATCCTGCGACAAGGGATAAGCCTCGGCGCGCCAATAGTCGCGCACCGCTTCGGTCTGCAATTCGCTGAGGTCGGGCTCCAGCACCTCGGTGAACAGGCTGCCACTGTCGAAGGCATGCTCGCGCAGCATGCGCTGGCACCAGCCGTGGATGGTGGCGATGGCGGCATCGTCCATGCTCTGCGCAGCGAGGTCGAGCTGACGTGCCAGTGCGGCATGGTGCTCGGCAGGATAGTCATCCAGCAGGCCTTGCAGGAAGTCATCTGGCTTGCCCAGCAGCTCGTCGCGAAACGCGCGGGCGCTCTCAACCAGCCGTCGGCGGATACGATCGCGCAGTTCCTGCGTAGCAGCCTCGGTAAAGGTCACCACGAGAATCTCGGAGGGCAGCAAGGCGCGACTGAAGGCGGTGTTGTCAGGGCCGTGGCCGAGCACGAGGCGCACATACAGCGCCGCGATGGTGTAGGTCTTGCCGGTGCCCGCGCTGGCTTCGATCAGGCGCGAGCCATGCAAGGGAAAGCGTAGTGCCAGCGGTTGCGTCTCTAGGGCGCGGGTCATGCGTCATCCCCTTGGACTTCGGCCGAAATAGCGGTGAGTGCACCGGACTGCAACGCCGTTAGCATCGGCTGATAAAGCACGCTGGCCCAGTGTGCGAAATCACTGCTCTGCCAAAGCGTGTCGAAATCGGGAAACTGCCGTGACAGGCTGGGCTGCTGGTCTTTTTCGCCATCCATTTTGAAGACGCCGTGGTAGGTTTCAGCGGCCTTGGTGTAGGCCAGCGCTTCACCTTTTTCATCCCGCAAAGCCAAGAACGTCAGGGCGGTCTTGACGGCAATCGGCAGCGGTCGCTGGGTGTGCAAGGCCCAGGCCTGCAACCAGGCAGTCAGTGTGCTAATGGCTTCGTCGCAAGCACGCGGCTGCCAGGTCAGTGTGACATCGCGGGCCACCACGACCACCTGCACCGGCTCTGGCTGCAGGGCCGCGAGCGAAGCCAGCACCCAGCTGTTGAGCAGCTTGTCGAATCTGAGCCTGCTCAGATTCAGCCCATCCTTGCCATTCAGTTTCGCTGTGCCCTTGTTGCAGCAACGGCTGGCATTGAGGCTGATCAGTGCCAGCCCGGCATCACCTCGATAGAGCGACGGCAAGCGTAAGGGCTCACTGGCAGAGGCCCACTCAGCCAAGCTCACGCTCAAGCCCCCCGCCACGGCCTGCGGCCACTGCGCCTGCACGTGCAACCAGCGTTGCAACTGATTCAGGGCATCCGCTTGCAAAGCGGTTTGCCAACGCGTTCCGAACCCTCCCAACGGCAAGCGGCCCTCACCCTGCAGGCGCTGCGTGGTCTCCGTCAGTGCTGCCGGCAAAGCGGCCAACGCATCCGTTAAGGGCTGATGCTCAACGCTCAAGCGCGCACCATCAAGCACCTGCTGCAAGGCGGCATAGTGATTGAGCCCCCGCAGATCGAAAGGTTCATGGTCTTCCAGTGTCTGCTCTTCACGATCGAGCTGAACCTTGAGGCGCGTCTTAAAAAACTGCCCGACGGGGTCATTGAGCAAACGCTGCAAGCCCTCGACGGTGATCGGCAGCGCAGGTTCCATGGTCGGTAACAACTCAATCGATGGGTCATCTAGCTTCTGCCGATGCTGCGCCAGCCATTCGCCGGCATAGCTGAAAACGCCGCTGCCCAGGGTGAAATAGCGAGGGCTAAACGGCTGCAGCGGATGCACCGTGGTTAGCGCCGCTAGCAGATCACCGCCCCCTGCTAGCGTCCAGCCTTGAGCAATATGCTCACGCAACTGGCCAACCAAAACCGACGGGGCGCGTTCGCTGTTGTCGCGTACATGGCGACCGATCCAGCTGATGTAAAGCTGCTCACGCGCCGACAACAACGCTTCCAGCATGAGATAGCGATCATCCTCGCGACGCGAGCGATCACCGGGGCGGTAGTCGCTGGCCATCAAATCAAAATCCAAAGGCGGTTGCCGGCGGGGGTAATCGGCTTCGTTCATGCCGAGCAAACAGACCACACGGAATGGGATGGCGCGCATGGGCATGAGCGTGCAAAAGTTGATGGAACCGGCGAGAAAGCGCTGTTGCAAACCACCGGCATCGAGACCCGCTAACCAGGCTTCGCGCACCAGCACTAAGGGCAATGCCTCGACCACCCCGGCCTGTTGGCAATGCCCCTGCCAAGACGCCAAGGCCGTTTGTAGCTGCCCCAGCAAGGCGGTATCGGCCGCGATTTGATCCGCATTGCCGGAGCGCGCTTCGGTACTGAAAAAACGCGCCATCAGCTGCTGCAGTCGGGCCTGCCACTGCGCTGGCGTCGCTGGCTGCTGTAGCTCATTTAGGGTGATTGATAACGCCGCTAAGAGGTCGCTCAACGGGCCCAACAAAGCGGCGGACAAGCCCGCTGCTTCATCGCAGGGGATTAGCGTTGCGCCGTCTGATGTGGTCAATGGCCTATCGCCAACGGCATAGCCCAAGAGCAATCGGTCTAGACCAAACTGCCACGTATTCGCATCCGATTGCGCCGACATACCCTGCGTAGCGCGCTGCGCGCCATCAATACCCCAGCGAATGCCCGCTTGGCTGATCCAGCGTCGTAACAAGGGCAAGTCGCTCAGCGCTAAGCCAAAACGCAGGCGCAGCGCTGGCACATCGAGCAAATCCATGATTTCAGTGGCAGTAATGCGTTGCTCAGGCAACGCCAACAAATACTCCAGCGCAATGAGCAGGGGTTGCACGCCACGTTGCCGCTGATCGGCAAGCGCAAACGGAAGATGGCGCGGATGACCACGCTCGAACTGCCCAAACACCGCCTGCACCAACGCGGCATAGGTGTTCACATCAGGCACCATGACGATGACATCGCGCGGACGCAGCGTGGGGTCAGCGGCAAAACGGGCCAGTAGCTGGTCGTGCAGAATTTCCACCTCGCGGCGGGCGCTATGGGCGATATGACAGCGCAGCGAGACATCTTGTGTGGCCTTTACCGCCGGCCAGAGATCCCGCGTTTCGGCTAGCGGCCTTAAATTCAGCACATCATCTTGAAGCTGTCCGAGCAGCGTCTGCGTGACCGGCTCGGTAAAAAAGTCGTGACGACTCTCTTGAAAAGCAGCCAACAACGGCGAGATAAATTTATTCGCCTCGGTGTTATCGAGCAGGCTCAGAAAATCGCGACCTTGGCGTCCCCAGGCCGCCAGCAATGGATGCGCATGCTGATGCCAATCCTCCGCACTTAACCCCGTTGCGGGCATGCCCGGCTTTTGTACTTGGCGTCGGTAAGCGTGGCGCAGCAGGTCGCGATCCTCAACGATATCGCCCCAGTAATACTGGCAAGGATTTAGTACGGCGAGAATCACTTGGCACCAAGGCGCAATCGCGGCGAGTACTTCCAAGGCCTGAGCGGGCAATGCCGACAGCCCAAAAATCACCACTCGGCGCGGCAAAGCTGCCGGTCGTTCACTCCGCTGACTCACGGCCTGCAAAAACTGCGGATGCACCAGTGCGCGGCTACCGGCAGTGGCCAAGCCGTCAGCGCGCAAGTCATTCAACAAGGCTCGCCACAACGCCGCTTGCCAGCGCTGATGCGCAGGCAAGGCTTGCGTTCCGCCCCGACTGAGCCGGACTTGGTCTTCGCCTTGCGCCCAATCGTTGAGCCAATCGGCACGATAGACCTGATACTGGTCGTACAAATCGGCCAATCGTTCCGCAAGCTGATAGCGTCGGCGGCCCAAGGCGTCATCGCTTAGGTAGCGCGCCAACGGAGCAAAATCGGGCTGTGTTAATACCTGCGGCAGCAGGCGCAGCAATCGCCAGGTCAGAGGTTGCTTGTCTAGCGGCGACTCGGTTGGAATAGCGTCGGCACCGAGCACCGCACGGTAGACCTGCCAGAGAAAGCGCGCCGGCAACTGCACATCCACCGCCGCTGCGATACCGCAGCCGCCCCCAATCTGAGTGCCATCAGCAGCAAACTCGGGGTCAGCGGCCAGCGCCATGCGCAGCCATTGGGCGATGCCGTTGCTCTGCACCACCATCACATCCGACTCCAGCGGTCGCAGCGGATGACTGGCGACCCACGACGTCACCAACTGACGTAAGTGCTCCAGCTGATTGCCATGCAGCACCAATAATCCCGGGGCAATGTCCACTGCCTGCCTCATAAGCATCCCTTATTCTTCGAAAGTCACCACTAACCCGAAAGATAGCGTATAAAAGTCACAGCGTTTCAACGGCAGTCTTTTTATCATCCGGATTAACGCGGAGTCGTCACATGAGTAATGAAGCGCCAAAAACCACCCCATTGAATGCTTTTGCCAGCGTTTTTCGGGCTTGGTTTGGCGTGCAAAGCGAAGCCAATCGCCAGCGTGACTTTGCCAGCACAGATGCCAAACCGTTCATCGCAGCGGGCATTATTTTTGCTATCGCCATGGTCATCGCGGTAATTGTGGTCGTTAACATAGTTTTGTCCGCTACAAATCCCAGTTAAGTTCTGTATACGATGTCATCAGTTTATTCTTGGATGACCGCCATGTTGGCCGAACGCTTCCCGCACACCGCGACTTTCTTCACGCGCACACCTGCACTTCAAGGCGCTTCACCGGATGCCGTGCGTGCGGAAATTCGTCAATACTTTATCGACACCTTTGACCGCTACGAACAACTGTTCGAAGTGCTGTCCTGCGACGAGGCATACTACAAAAAGCCCATTTCGTTGCGTCATCCGCTCATTTTTTACTTTGGCCACACCGCGACCTTTTTCATTAATAAGCTCCTGCTAGCTCACCTAGTGAGCCAGCGCATTAACGCCCGCTTCGAATCCATTTTTGCTGTCGGCGTGGATGAAATGAGCTGGGACGATCTGAACGATGCCCACTACGACTGGCCGAGCGTGGCGGAAGTAAAAGCCTATCGCGATGCGGTACGCAAAACTGTTCTGGAGGTTATTGATACCGCCCCATTGAGTCTGCCGATTGATTGGCAAAATCCGTGGTGGGCGGTCATCATGGGCATCGAGCACGAGCGCATTCATTTGGAAACCTCGTCCGTACTCATGCGCCAGCATGCCTTAGCGTTTGTAAAACCGCACGCCGCTTGGCAACCCTGTCGCGAATCGGGTCTGGCGCCGTTAAACCAACTGATTCCGGTGGCAGCTGGCGACGTTGTATTGGGCAAAGCTTTCAACGACCCAATCTACGGTTGGGATAACGAGTACGGCCAGCATCGTGCAAGCGTCGCCTCGTTTGAGGCCGCGCAGTATCTGGTCAGCAATCACGAATTCCTGGCCTTTGTAGAAGCCGGTGGCTACCAAGAGGATCGTTTTTGGAGCGAGGAAGGCTTGAATTGGCGCCGCTATTCCCGCGCTGAACACCCCACGTTCTGGCTACGTCACCCCACCGCTACCGGCATGAAATGGCAACTCAGGTTAATGGCCGAAGTGGTTGATATGCCTTGGGACTGGCCTGTTGAAGTGAACTATCTGGAAGCGAAAGCATTCTGCCAATGGCAAAGCGAGCAGCTCGGTCGTTCCGTGCGCTTGCCCACCGAAGATGAATGGCAGCGACTCTATTCGGTATCGGGAGCAACAGAGGTCTGCCGCAACGGAGCCGCAGACAGCAATCGCCATCTCGATCACTACGCCTCGTCTTGCCCCGTGACGCAGTTCCGTCACGGCGATTTTTATGATGTCACGGGCAATGTCTGGCAATGGACAGAAACGCCAACCTATCCCTTTGATGGGTTTGATGTACACCCCATTTATGATGACTTCACCACGCCCACCTTTGATGAGCGCCACAATCTCTTAATGGGTGGCTCGTGGATATCCTGCGGCAACGAAACCCGCCGCAGCGCCCGCTATGCTTTCCGCCGACATTTCTTTCAACATGCCGGCTTCCGTTATGTTGTATCCGAGACCCCCATGACTCAAACCACTGCTTACTACGAAACTGACAAACAACTCTCGGAATACGCTGAATTTCACTACGGCGACGAATACTTTGGCGTGCCGAACTTCCCCAAAGCCCTAGCCCAAATCGCACTCGCGGCCACTCAAGGAAAGCCACGCCGCAGCGCCCTAGATCTCGGCTGCGCGACCGGACGCGCCACCTTTGAGCTGGCTCGCGAATTCGACCAAGTGACCGGCATTGATTTCTCAGCGCGGTTCATTGGCCTCGGGGTTCAGCTCGCTGAACAAGGCGTTACCCGCTATACCCTGCCCGATGAAGGCGAACTGGTTAGTTATAAAACACGCCAGCTCAGCGACCTCGGCTTGGAGGCTACCCGGAACAAGGTCAGCTTCAGCCAAGGCGATGCCTGTAACCTGAAGCCACAGTTCAGCGGTTATGACCTGATTTTGGCCGCCAACCTCATTGACCGCCTCTACGACCCCGAGCTGTTCTTGAGCCATGTGCACGAGCGCCTGCAACTCGGTGGCGTGCTCATGCTAACTTCGCCCTACACTTGGCTGGCCGATCACACGCCCCGTGAAGCCTGGGTTGGCGGCTTCAAAAAGGATGGTGAAAGTTTCACCACACTGGATGGCCTGCACGCGTTGCTTGGAAAGCACTTCCGTTTGATGCAACCCGCTCAGGACGTGCCTTTTGTAATTCGTGAAACACGCCGAAAGCATCAGCACACGTTGGCCGAAGTAACACTCTGGGAGCGCATTGCTTAATGACCGGCCAGCGCGTCGACTTCGATACACCGATTTCGCGCGCAGGCACGCACAGCGAAAAATACGAAGGCCGTGCGCGCATCTTTGGTACCGATGCGGTGCAACCTCTGTGGGTAGCCGACATGGACTTTGCCGCGCCGCCCGCCGTGACCGCCGCACTGATTGCGCGTGCGCAGCACCCGATTTACGGTTACACCGATGCGCCCCACAGCCTCTATGAGGCGATTCAGCAGTGGATGCAACAGCGCCACCAGTGGTGTGTAGCGCGCGAAGATATCCTGCTGACTGCTGGCGTGGTCGGTTCGCTGCATGCCGCCGCACTGGCCTTTGCTGGCCCCGGCGACGGCGTTATCGTGCAGCCGCCGGTTTACTTCCCCTTCTTCTCGGCCGTGACACGCAGCGATCGACGCCTCCTACTCAACTCCCTGCTAGAACAGAATGGCCAGTGGCAAATCGACGTCGAGCATCTCGAAAGCTGCGCCGCCGATGGCGCCAAAGTGCTGTTGCTGTGCTCGCCGCACAACCCCGTCGGACGCGTCTGGCGGCGCGACGAGCTGGAGCAAATATTGGCCATTGCACGCCGGTACGAGTTGGTGATTTTCAGCGATGAGATTCATGCCGACCTGATCTATCCCGGCGAACAGCACATCCCGCTGGCCACGCTGGCCCGACCCGGCGACCGCATCGTCACCGCCATGGCCCCGAGCAAGACCTTCAACCTGCCCGGCCTCGGCTTGTCCTACCTGATCAGCAACGACCCCGACCTGCGCGATGAGCTGCGCCGTGTGCTCGCCGTCCTGCATGTCGGCAACAGCAACCCGTTCAGTCTGGTCGCGGCCGAAGCAGCCTATCGCCACGGTGGCGACTGGTTGGATCAGCTCATGGTCTATCTGCGCGATACGCAAACCGCCGTCACCGAACTGCTGATAGCCAAGCTGCCAGCGATCAAAGTGGCCAAGGCCGAAGGGACTTATCTGTTGTGGCTGGACTGCCGTGGTCTGGGTTTGAACGATGTGGATCTGCAACGATTTTTTGTCGATAACGCCAGGCTGGGCCTCAGCGCCGGTACGGTATTCGGCCAGGCGGGCAGCGGTTTCATGCGGCTGAATATTGGTGCGCCGAGAGCGGAGATTCTGGCGGCGATGCGGCAGCTAGTGACCGCCTGGCATATGCGCTAGCAGCCCCAAGCTGTTACGAGCCACTTCCGGTAGCGCCAGCCACTCACTCAGCCGCTGCCGCCAGACTTTCGCCTGAAAAGTCTTAGCCACATGACGGAAGGGATGACCATCAATTTCGCCGTCGTAAAGTGATCGTCCGGCATCAAAGGCGGGTTCGTTGAACAAGGTCTCACCCTGCGTTTGCCAGCGCTCGCAAGCCGCAAGATTCTGCTGCATCAATGGCACAAACACGCGGCCGAGCTCCACCAGCAGCGGCGCCAAGGCATCATCAATGCGTAGCTCACCCCCCGCCTGCAGCAGCGCCACATCGCCGCGATGCAGCCTCAGCAACCACGCATGCAGTGCCGGTGCGCGCGACTGCATCCAGCGAGAGGCCGACGGGTCACTCAGGTTCATGCCGAGCTGACCGTAAAGAGCAGCATCGGCAAGCGTCATGCGCTCCCCAAGGATGAAGGATCGCTGGCACAGCAGCACGTCGAGGATGCCGATAAGCCGCTCGAAAGCATCTTCGAGCAAGTTATGCGTTGGCGGAAAGCCTGACCGTGATGGCGGCTGAACGCAGTCAGGCATACCCGGTAAACGAAAGCCGGGCGGTGCCACGCTGAACAGATACGGCAGACGCTCGGTCTGGCGCCGCTGCCAGTGCGCCATCACTGGTCGCTTCAGCAGCCCCGGAATGCCCAGCTCGCGCACCAGCCGCTCACTGGCATCGTTATCCAGCGCCGACACTTTCCAGCGATTGTGATGGACCATGTACAAGCCGAACTCATCGGCATAATCGTCGATGAGCGCGGCAACGAAGTGCGCCACCGGGTCATCGGGAAGCAATCGGCGCGCTGACTCGGTGCGCTGGTCGAACCATTCAGCGATGGCGGTGGAGTCATACAAATTTTCTCCATCAGGCCCGAACAGGAAGGGCACCAGCGGGAACTCATCTTCGGCCGTCATGCGCGGCCAGGTCAGCGGTAACACGCCGCGTGTGAGCAGCTCGCGGCGCAGGGAGTACTTGATGCGCTCGGCTGTGGTGCCCTGCTCCGGCAACACGCGAAAATTCAGGCCATGATAGCGGCAGAGCAGGATGACTTTGAGGCCGAAGGGCGAGAGCTCGGAGGTCCAGACGATCCAGGGAGTTTTGACTTTCGCGACGCGGGGCATGCAAACAGCCTTGAACAAAATGCTAATGTGCTTGTTTAACACATGACTCAGACCATCTAAAGAGATCCGCCATGCCCAACGCCTTCGCCAATCAACACGCCCTCATCACCGGAGCCGGCTCCGGCATTGGTCGCGCCACCGCCCTGCTGCTCGGCCAGCTCGGTGCCAGCCTGACCCTGTGCGACCGCAATCCCGTCGCGCTGCAGGAAACCACGGACATGCTGACAATCAAAGGCACGCGCGTTGATCAGGAAATCGTTGATGTCTCCGATTGGGCTGCCATGCAGGCACTGGCCGAGCGCGTCCACGCTCGTCACGGTACGCTCGATGTGCTGATCAACAACGCTGGCGTGGGCACAGCCGGACCGTTTCTCGATACCCCTATCGAAGACTGGCAATGGGTCATGGGCATCAATCTGATGGGCGTGGTGCATGGCTGTAAGGCCTTCGGCGCACGCATGGCGGCGGACAAGCGCGGCCATATCGTCAACATCGCGTCGGCAGCGGGCTACTACGCGGCATCAGACATGTCGGCTTATTCCGCCAGCAAGCATGCGGTCATGGGCCTGACCGAATCGCTGCGCCTGGAGATGGCCGTACACGGCGTTGGCGTCAGCGCCATCTGCCCCGGCGTGATCAACACCAACATCGTCGCCGCCACGCGCATGCACGGCAGCACTGCAAAATCGCAGGACAAACTGGTGGCGATTTACCAGAAACGCAATTACGGCCCGGAGCATGTCGCCGAAGCTGTGGTCAGCGCCATCACCGGCAATCGCGCGGTGGTGCCGGTCAGCCCCGAGGCCTGGGCACTCTATGCCGGCAAGCGTTTGCTGCCCGGCGTCATGGATGCCATGCAGCGCACAGCGTGGTTCCGCAAGCTGAAGCCGTCTTGAACCGAACCGGAATTCAACGCTTTCATGCCGAGTTGCTAGTAGGTGGCCTGAGTGACCGCCATTCCCGCGCTTTCAGCCAATCACACCGCTTCCTGCAGTGTTAGTCTCGCCATGACCAATCAGTCACAGAGCCCATATGATCGACTTAGCTGCTTTCTGGCAGGAACTTTCCGCGCGTCCCGACTTCTGGGGCTTCATCAGCATTCCCATCGTGGCTGCCATCGTAACCTGGGCGCATGTCTGGTGGGCGGTGAAGATGATGCTGTATCCGATCGACTATATCGGCATCCGCACACCGCGCCTGCGCAAGCTGCTCGGTATCAACATCGACCTGCTCGGCTGGCAGGGCATCATCCCGCGCGGGGCACGCCGGATGTCGGACATCGTGGTCGATAACGCCATCAGCAAGATGGGCTCGGTCAGCGACTTCGTGCGCCAGATGGAGCCGGAAAAAATCGGTAACTATGTGGCTCAGCATGTCAGCTCGCGCATCGAGGAATACACCGACGAGGCCATGACCGAGCGCAACGCGGTGTTCTGGGAAAACCTGCCGCCGCTGGTGCGTAAAGGCGTCTACCGCCATGTTCGTAACAATCTGCCGAAAGTCATGCAGCGCCTGATTCACGCCGTCATCGACGATATCGACAATCTGGTGGATGTAAAGGAGATGTGCGGCCGCCAGCTGGAAGCCGATCGTGCTCTGGTGGTGCGCCTGTTCAGCGAAGTCGGCGACGCCGAGTTCCGTTTCATCGTCAATGTCAGCTTCTGGATAGGCCTCGGTTTCGGCCTGCTGCAGATGCTGCTGTTCTACTTCCTTCCCTGGCACGGCATGCTGCCGCTCTATGCCGCCGTGCTCGGCCTGCTCACCAACTGGCTGGCGCTGGCGATGGTCTTTCGTCCGCTTAATCCCGTGCGCCTAGGCCCGTTCAGCTTTCAGGGCCTGTTTCTGCGCCGCCAGGCTGCTGTCTCCGACAAGTTCGCTGAGCTATGCTCGCAGGAAATTCTCACCATCCATCGTTTCATGAGCGAGATGCTCATCGGCGAGAAGTCCGACCGGGCGCGCCGCCTGATCAAGCGCCACATCAGCACGCTGGTGGACGACTCGCCGATCGCGCGTACCGGCGCTCAGGTCATGATGGGCGCGGCCGGCTATTCCGAGTTCAAGACCCGCATTGCAGATCAGGGCGCTGCCTTTGCCCTGCTGCCGCTGGCCGACAAAGACTTCAATCGCGAACGCTCGGCCGCACTGGCAGAGCTGCTGGCCGGGAAAATGAAAGAGATGTCGCCCGCCGAGTTTCAGGACCTGCTGCGACCGGCCTTTCAGCAGGATGAATGGATTCTGCTCGTACTCGGCGCCGTCACCGGCCTGCTCGCCGGCACGGCGCAGCTACTGCTCGGCTTTGCCTGACGCGGCAGTAAGCCACGCTGAACCTCAGACAGCAAAAAACCCGCACTAGGCGGGCTTTTTGTTACCACAATATGGCTCCTCGAACTGGACTCGAACCAGTGACCCACGGATTAACAGTCCGTTGCTCTACCGACTGAGCTATCGAGGATCGGTGAGGACGCGAATCATAGTGATGCGCCCGTTACGGGTCAAGCCTCTGCGCGACTGTTTGCTCATAAAAAAGCCGCTCACGGGAAAACAGCCTGTATCGTACTGAGCAGGCGGCCTCAGGGCAGTACCATGCTCCACAAAGGCACCGTCACCAGCGACAATAAAATGCCAATACCTAACACGGCATTCGCTAAGTCAGGCTCCAATTGAAACTGTTCCGCCAAAATGGCAGCAGAGATCATGGGTGCCATGGCGGCCTGCAATACCGCAACACTCAAGATGGCACCGGAAACACCTAAGACACTACCCAGACTCCACATCACCACCGGTGCCAATGCCATTTTCCAGCTCAGTGCCACGCCCACGGGTAACCACTGATGACGGGCCAGTTGCAACTTCAGGCGTAGGCCCACCGAAAACAATGCTAAGGGCGCCAGCGATTGTGCTATCCGATGTAAGACGCTTTCCACTTGCGATGGCCACCCGCCCAATTGCCCGACCAACAATCCGATGATGAGACAGACAAACGCGGGAAACAGCAGCACTCGCCTAGCCACAGCGGCGGGGGTAGCGGCTTGTCCGGCATAGATCACGCCGACCATAACACCGCCCAAGCTAAGCATGACAAAGCAACCCAACTGATCCGCCACGACACCCAGAGCCAATTGCTCGGGACCGCGCAAAGCCTCTAGCAAGGGGTAGCCCATAAAAGAGGTATTGCCCAAGCCACACACCAACGTCAATGCGCCGATCCGGGCATTCGACCAGCCTAGGCGTCTGCCCAAAAAGCGGCAAAGTAGAAACGCGCCGAGAAATACCAGCCACTGCGAAATCACCAGATACCACAGGTTAGGATCGAGATGCAGACGAGGAATTAGCTCCAGTACCATCGCTGGTAGGGCAATTTGAACGACCCACCAGTTTAGGCTGGGCGCCAAGGCGGCAGGAGGATTGCCATAGCGGCGCATCAACACGCCCAGGAGCAAACAGACCGACAGTAATAACAACGCACTCATCACGGCTCCGGGACAGATCCCTCAAAGGGCGATAGGGTAGCCGATTCGGGGCAAAGGAAAATATCCCTTATGTGTTGTAGCGTTTCAGCTGCCAGGGCGTCTAAAGCTTGTAACCCTGCTATGACGAGCATAAACCATCATGAATCGAAGACATTTACTGCTTGGCGGATTGGTTGCCCTATTGGCTACGCGTTTCGGCCATGCCGCCACGGTCGCCGCCGAAAAAACCAAACGCTTTATTCAAGAGCCTGTATTTTGGCGCAAGAAAGTTAGCGACGACGCGTGGGATGTGCTTTTCCAGGAAAACACCGAACCGCCTTTTTCCAGCCCCCTCAATGACGAGAAAGCGGTGGGCACTTACCTCTGTGCCGCTTGCTATCAACCGTTGTTCACCAGTAAGGCCAAGTACGACAGTGGCACGGGTTGGCCCAGCTTTTTTCAAGCACTGCCGAAAGCCCTCGGGCGACGCGAAGATCGCAGCCTTTTCATGGTGAGGATCGAGTATCACTGCTCGCGCTGTGGCGGCCATCAAGGCCATGTTTTCGAGGATGGCCCTAAGCCAACCGGGTTGCGTTATTGCAATAACGGGCTCGCTCTGCGATTCATTGAGCAAGGCAAGCCCTTGCCAACACTGAGAGGTTAATCATGGATTTACTCAGGAAGGCATTGCTGCTCTGCACCCTCCCCTTTGCTGTGAGCACCGCTTCGGCAGCAGCCCCGGCAGCCAAGACAGAGACGGCCATTTTCGCCGGTGGCTGCTTTTGGTGCAGCGAATCCGACTTCGAAAAACTGAAGGGCGTGAAGGCTGTCATCTCCGGCTATACCGGCGGACATGTGGATCAACCCAGTTATGCCCAGGTGTCCAGCGGTGCCACTGGGCATCTTGAGGCCGTGGAAGTGCAATATGACCCCAGCGTGATCAGCTATGGACAACTGGTCAGCTACTTCTGGCGCCATCACGACTTTCTCGATGGCGGAGGGCAGTTCTGTGATCGCGGTGAGCATTACGGCCCAGCCATTTTCACGGCCAATGCCGAGCAGATGCGTATTGCCGAGCAGAGTAAATCGGCGCTGCTGAAAGCACGCGGACTGAAACAAATCGCCACGCGCATCGTGCCCGCGAGCACATTCTTTGTGGCGGAGGACTATCACCAGGATTACTACAAGAAAAACAGCTTCCGATATCAGTACTACCGCTTGTCTTGTGGCCGCGATGCCCGTATGAAGGTGCTTTGGCCTCATTGATGCTTTTTAACTTATGCAATTGCCTGCCAGCTACGCCATCTACTTGTTATCCCTCATGCTCGAACGTGGGCATGCGGCGAATGATGTACTGGCAGGTACCGACCTGACGGAAGCCGAGCTTGGCCAGCAGAATCGTCGTATCGAAGGCTTTCAGTATGGTCGCATGCTGGCAAACTCACTGCGCGTCAGTGGTGATCCCGCCTTGGCCTATGAGCTGGGCCTACGTAGCCAACTGACTCAGCATGGCTTTGTTGGCTTCAGCCTAATGAGTAGCAGCACACTGGAGGAAGCCATTGCCCTCAGTCAACGCTATCTTGAGGCACGCGCACCCTTATTTCGCAGCTGCATCCAGTATGAGGATGATTGGGTCATTGTGGAGTTGGCTGAAACCATTCCGCTCGGGGTCTTGAAAAGCTTCACTTGCGACATCGTGCTCGTCGAACTCTGCTGCTTGTTCAACCGCTTGCTGAGTGGACAACCTACACCGTCCCATTGGCGCAGCGAGATTGCCGTACCCTACCCCGAGCCGCCGCATTATGCCGCCTGGCGTGATCGTCTGCCCCTGTTCCACTTCGCCCAACCCAGTATGCAAATCCGCTTTCCACGGCAATTGCTCAGCCAGCGCATTGCCACAGCTAACCCGGCGACGGCACAGCTGGCCATCGCCCAGTGCGAACAAGAGCTCGCTGAGCTCGCCGCCGCAGAAGCCAGAGACCCTTGGGTTGCACAGATTCGTTCACTGCTCAGCGTCAGCAACGGTCGCTACGACCGCCTGCATGAGCTCGCAGATAAACTTCATTTATCCGAGCGCACACTCAAGCGCCGGTTACAGGAAGCCGGCACGTCCTATCAGCGCCTACTCGACGAAGCCCGCGAGCAACAGGCCAAAACCTTGCTGGCCCGTCCCGATACAACCATTGCTCAGGTAGCCGAGGCCTTGGGCTATCAAGATCCGGCCAACTTCACGCGAGCGTTTCGACAATGGACGGGGTACTCGCCCTCGGCGTTTCGGCGTCAACCTTTTGATACACGCTATAACTGACCCCCGAGATTGGCCTAATTTGACAGATATTAGGCACAACTACCCCTGACACTCGGCTAACCCGAAGCCCTAATCTGATGCGGTCGGACTCTCCTGTCCGTCGTTTTCAACGAGGCATCGCTTCATGACGTCATCTCATTCCAACGCATCGGCCATGACCGATGCGCAAAAATCAGAACACATAAAAAATACCGTGCTGGCCGCGGGTGTCGCCCTTCGCGAACGCCATCGCTGGTTGCGGCATCAGGATGCTATCGGCGCCTGCATCATGATTGTTTCCCTGCTCGGCATGATCGCCAGTGGCACGCTCTATGTTCAGGGCGTTATTCCGTGGTGGCTCTGTGTGCCTATCACCGCCATTTTTGCGTCGTTTATTCATGAGCTGGAACACGACCTGATCCACATCATGTATTTCCGTAAGCAGCCCAAAGTCATCAACTTCATGTTACTCATGGGCTGGATTGCCCGTGCCAGTACGGTCAGCCCGTTTGTGCGTCGCAAGCTGCATCTGCATCACCACAAGTTCTCCGGCACCGAGTCCGATCTCGAAGAACGTGGCATCACCAACGGTGAGCGCTGGGGCCTGCGACGTCTACTCATGACCGGCGACAACATGCTCGCCGTTTACCTGCGCCCCATGACCATGCGTAACGCCACACGCGCCTATATCCAGTCGCAGAAGCCGAAGAGCAAGGCCGAAGTGCGCGCCATGATCAAAGAACAAGTCGGTGCCTACTTCCCGCTCGGCAATATTTACTATGCGCTGTTTCACACGTGGGTGATCTGGCATCTGGTGAGCTTCGGTGCTGACCTCACGGGCTATGCCATTACGCTGCCGTCCTGGGCCGAAGCGGGCGTGGCGGGGCTGAATATTTTCGCCGTGGTTTACATGCTGCCGTCTTTTCTGCGCACCTTTTGCCTGCACTTCATTAGCTCCAACATGCACTATTACGGTGATGTCGAGGCAAAAAACGTCATGCAGCAGTGCCAAGTGCTGAATCCTTGGTGGTTGCTCCCGATGCACCTGTTCTGCTTCAATTTCGGCAGCACGCACGCTATTCACCATTTTGCGGTGAAAGAGCCGTTCTACATTCGCCAGTGGAATGCCAAGATCGCGCATAATGTGATGCGCGAGATGGGTGTGCGATTTAACGATTACGCCGCCCTGAAGCGCGCTAATCGCTTTTTCACCACGCCAGAGACTGCCCGCTCAACATGAAACTCAATGCACGACACCTGATACTCGATCTGCTACTTGCCAGTGACCATCATCAGGTGTCCGTGCGTGAAGCTATTACCGCCTGCGGCATTTTCGCGATCAGCGAGAACTCGGTTCGCGTTGCACTGGTGCGTTTATCTGCGGATGGTTTGGTACAAGCTGCGGGCCGTGGGCATTATCGACTCGGCCCGCAAGCCTTGGATTTAGCTGGCGATGTTGCGACTTGGCGTAGCGCCGAGCAACGCCTCAGACCTTGGCATGGCGACTGGATGACGGTGTTCACCGCTAATCTGGGACGCACCAATCGCACTGCACTAAAGCGTCGTGAACGTGCGTTAACCATGTTGGGTTTTCGCGAGCTCGAGCAAGGCCTGCATGTTCGGCCAAATAACTTAGAAAGCAACCCAGAAGCGGTCTTAAAGCGCCTGCACACGCTCGGCCTGGAGCCGGAAGCACGCTTATGTTTGAGTCAGCAATGGAGCGACGAAGCCGCGCTCACAAGCCTTTGGGATACCACTCGCCTCAATGCAGACTACCGGTATTGGCAGCAATCGCTAGAAACCTGGATGCAAAACGCACAGGAGCTCGATGCCGAAACAGCGGCACGTGAATCCTTCTTGCTCGGTGGCCAAGCCATTCGACATGTTGTTTTCGACCCCTTACTTCCCGATAGCTTTATTGATAGCCAAGCCCGACTGGCATTTGTTGCCAGCGTACGCAGGTTTGATAAGGTCGGGCATCAAATCTGGCAGACGCTCTACGCCTCAATACGGTAATCCGCGTGCTTCTTCGCGTCTGGATGTACTAGCAATCACCTTGTAGGGCTGTGACTTAAGTCGCAAGTCGTGTACTTTTCTCCTGTCACTTACTTAACGAGAAAAATCATGACCCTATCCCCCGCCATTTGTGCTCTCTTGTGCTTTGCTGCTCTTACCGCTCTCTTAGCCCTGAGCTATGCGAGTTATCGCGTCGGCTTGGTATTAACCGGCAAAGCGTCTGCCAATGCGTGGACACGCGGCGCGCAAACCTGGAGCGATCCAGCCTTCTTTGTTCGTCTTCAACACGCGCACCTGAACTGTGTTGAAAATCTGCCCGTATTCGCTGCCATTGTGCTGGCCGCCTATGCCACCAATCAGCTCGCGATTGTGGATGGCTTAGCCATGGTATTTCTAGGCCTTCGCATTGGTCAGGTCTTGGTCCACGCCATCAGCATCAGCCCCACTATGGTTTTCATTCGCGCCAACTTGTGGATCGCGCAAATGCTTATCGTGGCTTATTGGATCGTAAAGCTCTGCTCGGGCCTGTAATGACCTGCAGCTTCGGCTAAATCGATGCGCAAAAAAAACCCACCAACAGCGCACTGTTGGTGGGTTTTTTAATCCAGCACTAAATTAAGCAGTCATTTCCAAAATCTGCTTAAACAGAGCCTTCATTGGCTCGCTTGGACGAGCGGACTGCATAGCCATGATCTTGCTCATGTCGCCTTCAACTTTCAGTTGACCGGTCATGAAGCCTTGCATACCCGCGCTGGCATCGCCTTCGAGGAAGATGCGACGCAGCAGCTCAGCCGACAAAATCAGCTTAGTGCCCGCTGCGGCGTTGTGACCCAGCTCAAACTTACCGCCATTCAGGGCGAGATCGACTTTGCCTTCCGGAGCATCGTTGACGGTGACGTTCAGCAGCAGATTAGCGAGGCCAGCAGGTACATTGAGGTCGCCCGCAGCGGCGGTCAGTTCAGCGACTTTTGCAAACCATTGTTGCGACAGGAAAGCTGCCATCTTGTTCTTCTCCAAAAAAGTAATTGTGTAAACACCGGTCTAGTGAATCGCCGGAGGTTGAACCTACACGATGACCGTGACACTGGCAACCAGTCAGTCACGAACTTTGTTGGCGCCCAAACGCTGCAACAAAATGGTGCAACAAAGTCGCGCCGCGCACCAGTTTGGTGATCGCGGCACAACTAAGCACATTAGCGAATGTCGTAGCCCTTCTCATCATGTAAGACGAGATCCAGACCTTCCGTTTCTTGTTCAGCCGAAACACGCAGGCCGCCAGTCAGCACACCCGTGACCTTCAACAATACCCAAGTCACGGCCGCGGTATACACAACCGCAACGCCAACGCCCAAGGCTTGAGCTGAGAACTGATCGGCAATGCTGGCGTTACTGCCACCGAAGCCAAAGCCCGAGAAGATACCCAGATCCGGGCTGGCCAGAACCGCCACAATCAAGCTACCCAAAATGCCGCCCACGCCGTGCACCGGGAAAACATCCAGCGAATCATCAATTTCCCATTTGCGCTTAACGATTTGCGTCATATTGAAGCAGACCAAGCCCGCGAGCACACCAATGATCAACGCACCCATGGGGCCTACGCTGCCAGCGGCTGGGGTAATCGTGCCTAAACCCGCCACCATGCCAGTGACAATACCGAGCACAGAGGGCTTACCGAAACGCTTCCACTCACACAGCATCCAGACCAAAGCGCCGGCGGACGCCGAAATGTGTGTGACCAGCAGCGCCATACCGGCACTGCCATTTGCAGCCAGTGCCGAACCGGCATTAAAGCCAAACCAACCGACCCAGAGCATGCCCGCACCGATGACTGTCATTGTGAGGTTGTGCGGAGGCATCGGCGTTTTGGGGAAGCCACGACGCGGACCAATCACAATAGCAGCAACCAATGCAGCGATACCTGCCGTGATATGCACGGTGATCCCACCAGCAAAATCGATGACGCCGCGCTGAGCCAAGAAACCACCACCCCAAACCCAATGCGCTACTGGCACGTAGACAGCAGCCGTCCACAGCAAGGAGAAGATCAGCGTGGCGGAGAACTTAACACGCTCGGCGAACGCACCAATAATGAGCGCTGGAGTGATGATGGCGAATGTCATTTGGAAAGCCGCAAACAGTACTTCCGGGATATCACCCTGCATCGAGTCGCGATTTATTCCAGCAAAGGCAGCCTTGCTGATACCACCTATCCAGTCTTGAGCAACGCCGCCGTCGCTAAAGGTCAGCGAATACAGGCCTAAGAGCCACAGCACACTAACGCCACCGGCAATGGCAAAGCACGCCATCAGAATGGACAGGACGTTTTTACTGCGGACTAAGCCGCCGTAAAACAACGCTAGACCTGGCAAGGTCATAAACAACACCAACGCAGTCGCTGAAAGAATCCACGCAGTGTTGCCGGAATTCAATGCGACTACGTCGGATGCAAACGCCAGGTTTGGTAGTAGTAATAAAAGGCTAATAAAACCCGCCACGCGAGGAAGCATGGTGCTCTCCTAAAAAGTATAGATTTAACGTTAGAGCGCGTCGTCGTTGGTTTCGCCGGTGCGAATACGAACGACTTGCAGCAGATCAGTCACAAAAATTTTGCCATCGCCGATCTTGCCGGTGGCTGCGGCCTTGCTAATCACCTCAATGACGGAGTCCAATTGGTCATCACTAACGGCGAGGTCCAAACGCACTTTTGGCACAAAATCGACCACATACTCTGCACCACGATAGAGCTCTGTATGACCCTTCTGGCGACCAAATCCCTTCACCTCGGTCACGGTCAAACCGGTTACACCGATATCGGAGAGTGCTTCGCGAACATCATCGAGCTTGAATGGCTTAATGACTGCAGTGATCATCTTCATAACTAACCCCTTGATTATTAAACAGATCGAAATTCAGTACGTGTGATTTAAGCGGCACCTTGAGCCGGCATCTTACTGGCTTAAAGGTATCCGCTCCAAATCGACAAGAAATGACGAACTGTATTTGGGCAGACGACTCGTGCCGCCCTGTTTTAGAGCATGCACAAACTAAGCCAATTTTTCCCTGAAGCCGAAAATCCGGCTAAAAAAGGAATATGAACTGTACTTGGATCAAATTATGAAAAAACTGCCTTAATAGCCTTACATTTTCAGTGCGAATTCTTGCGCCAGCGACTAAAATGCGCCCGCCCAGCACCACGATTCGGTGTTGAGTCAGGCGGCCAGAGCGTGTTCACCCTCTGCCTTATGGCAAGCCTCTGTAACTCGCAAGAAACTGCGAAATGCAGGTTGCCAACGCTTAAATCTGCTACTTATACAGGAAGCAATCATGTCCCATGCTCCGTCAGGCGCCTCGCCGGCGTATCACATGCAGGTGGTCAGGCAATTTGCCATCATGACCGTCATTTGGGGAATTCTGGGTATGGCTGTTGGCGTATTAATCGCCTCTCAGCTTGCCTGGCCCGCTCTCAATTTTGACACCGCCTGGTTTTCCTTTGGCCGCTTGCGCCCTCTGCACACCAACTTGGTGATCTTCGCCTTTGGTGGCTCTGCGCTGATGACAACTTCGTTTTATGTCGTGCAACGCACCACATTAACGCCGCTGTTCATGCCCAAGCTGGCTTCATTTGTATTCTGGGGCTGGCAAGCGGTCATTGTTGCCGCGATCATCACCCTGCCCATGGGACTGACTTCCGCTAAGGAATATGCCGAGCTGGAATGGCCCATCGACCTACTCATTGCCGTGGTCTGGGTCGCTTATGCAGTGGTGTTTTTTGGCACCTTGGTTAAGCGTCAGACCTCTCACATCTATGTGGCGAACTGGTTCTATGGTGGCTTCATCATCACCATTGCGCTCTTGCACATCGTGAACTCGATGGCGATGCCCATTGACACCTTCAAGTCCTACTCCATGTACTCGGGTGCAACGGACGCGATGATTCAGTGGTGGTACGGACACAACGCCGTGGGCTTCCTGCTCACTGCCGGCTTCCTCGGCATGATGTACTACTTCGTGCCCATCCAAGCGGGCCGTCCGGTTTACTCGTATCGTCTCTCGATCGTGCACTTCTGGGCGCTGATCTCGGTCTACATGTGGGCCGGTGCGCATCATCTGCACTACTCGGCACTGCCAGACTGGACACAGTCCTTGGGTATGGCGTTCTCGCTGATTCTGATTGCACCGAGCTGGGGCGGCATGCTCAACGGCGTTCTGACACTATCAGGCGCTTGGGACAAACTGCGTTCGGATCCGATCATCCGCTTCCTCATCGTTGCCTTGTCGTTCTACGCCATGGCCACGTTTGAAGGCCCGATGATGTCGATCAAGACTGTTAACTCGCTGTCACACAACACCGACTGGACCATTGGCCACGTGCATTCTGGCGCTCTCGGCTGGGTTGCCATGATCTCGATTGGTTCCTTGTATGTGCTGATTCCGCGTCTCTGGGATCGTCAGGCCATGTACTCCACCTCGCTGATCAACCTGCACTTCTGGCTGGCGACGATTGGTACTGTGTTCTACATCGTCTCCATGTGGATCTCGGGGATCACCCAAGGTCTGATGTGGCGCGCTATTAACGCCGACGGCACGCTGACCTACAGCTTCATTGAAAGCGTTGTAGCCAGCCATCCGATGTATGTGGGCCGTATGATTGGCGGCGCGCTCTTCCTCACCGGCATGTTCATCATGGCCTACAACGTGTTCAGAACGGTCCGTGGCGATACGCCAAAAGACCTGCCGGCCGCCTAAGGAGATTGCACTATGGCTTCTAAGCATGAATTAGTCGAAAAGAATGTTGGCCTGCTGGCATTCTTTACGGTCATTGCCATCAGCTTTGCAACGCTGGTCGAAATTGTCCCGCAATTCTTCCAGAAAGAAACCACTGAGCCGGTCAAAACCTTGGTCAAGCTCAGCCCGCTGGCCATGGAAGGCCGAGATGTCTACATCCGTGAAGGCTGTCACGTCTGCCACACCCAGATGGTGCGTCCGCTGCGTGCTGAAACAGCTCGCTATGGCCACTACTCCGTGGGCGGTGAGTCGGTTTGGGATCACCCCTTCCTGTGGGGCTCCAAGCGTACCGGTCCAGACTTGGCTCGCGTGGGAGGTCGTTACTCCGATCAATGGCATCGTGCCCACTTGATCAATCCGCGTGATGTGGTGCCTGAGTCCATCATGCCAGCGTACCCTTGGCTGGAAACTACCGCGTTGGATGGTCGTTTGACCGCCAAAAAGTTGGAAACTTTCCGTAATTTCGGCGTGCCTTACACAGACGCGGACATTGCCGGCGCAGCAGAAGCGGTCAAGGGTAAGTCCGAACTGGACGCGCTCGTGGTCTACCTGCAGCAACTCGGTCATGCCTTTAAAGACAGAGGGGTACGGTAATCATGGACAGCGGGACTTTGCACGGCATCGCCACCCTCTTCGCTATGGTGGCTTTCTTAGGGATTTGCTGGTGGGCCTACAAGCCTTCCAATCGCAAGCGCTTTGAAGAAGACGGACAACTCGCGCTGGACTCTGACCCGATCTATCAAGCACGCGCTGAAAAGACGAAGAGTGGAGAAACGAAATGACTGATTTCTGGAGCGGTTACATCATCGTTCTGGCACTGGCCAATATCGTGGTCGTGTCTTGGCTGTTGATGTGGACTCGCAAGATGGACCTGTCGGAAATGGCCGAAGACGGCACCACAGGCCATGAATACGATGGCATCAAGGAGTACAACAACCCCCTGCCGCGCTGGTGGTTGATTTGCTTCTGGGGCTCCATCGCCTTTGCGTTGGGTTATCTGGCCCTGTACCCAGGCCTAGGTAAGTTCCAAGGACTGCTGGGCTGGACCTCACACGGCGAGTTGAAGGCGGATGAAGCCGCGTATGACAAGCAGTTTGGTCCGCTGTACGCCTCCTTCGCCGCCATTCCGATTCCGGAACTGGCGAAAAACGAGCGCGCCATGAAAGTGGCAGGTCGTATTTTTGCTAACAACTGCGCAGTTTGCCACGGATCTAACGCTCGCGGCGGCAATGGCTTCCCGAACTTGACCGACCACGACTGGCTCTACGGTGGCGAACCTGAAAAACTGGTGGAAACACTAACACTGGGTCGTAACGGTGTTATGCCGGCGTGGCTAGACACTATGGGTGAACAAGGCGTTCGTGAAGTGGTGGCTTATGCTCTTTCGCTCTCAGGCCGTAAGGTCAATGCCGACCTCGCTGAAGCAGGTCAAGCGCGCTTTGGCGTTTGCGCTGGCTGTCATGGCGCTAACGGTAAGGGCAACCAAGCACTGGGCGCACCTAACCTGACCGATACCACGTGGCTCTATGGTGGTACACAGAAGAAAGTATTGGAAACTGTCTTCTACGGTCGCCAGAACCACATGCCAAGCTTTGCCAAGACCTTAGGTCCAGAACGTGTTCATTTGATGGCTGCTTATGTTTACTCGTTGTCGAACAAGTAAATCTGATACGAGCAATCATTAAAATGCGTTAACAAACACAGCCTGCGACCATTTGTCGCGGGCTGTTTTGTTTCAAAAGGTCGTAAAATAACGGACATTGTCGAATCGTCGGAAATAACCATGAGCCAGCAGATTCCAACCCGTGAC
>NZ_JBXMRC010000009.1:0-134968 GCF_057084925.1 Perlucidibaca sp.
AACGCTCACTTTTTGCTTTCTTCGCCCTACTCACTTCGCTGCTGATGACCAGCTGCGGCTACAACACATTGCAGGCGCAGGACGAAGCCATTAAGGCCAGCTGGGCCGAGGTGCTTAACCAATACCAACGGCGCAGCGATTTAGTGCCCAACTTGGTGAATACGGTGAAGGGCTACGCGTCGCATGAAAAAGAGGTTCTGATTCAGGTCACCGAGGCGCGCGCCAAAGTCGGCAGCATTCAAATGGATGCAGACAGCGTCAATGACCCGGCCGCTCTGAAACGCTTTAGCGAAGCCCAAGGCGGGCTCACCTCGTCATTGTCCCGACTTTTGCTGGTTACCGAGAACTACCCGCAGCTGAAGTCCGATGCCTTATTCCGCGATTTACAGGCGCAACTAGAAGGCACTGAAAACCGCATTACGGTCGCGCGTAACCGCTACATTCAAGCCGTGCAAAGCTATAACACCACGGTTCGCTCCTTCCCCAGCAACCTCACCGCCATGGTGGTTGGCTTGCAGGTTAAGCCGAGCTTTACCGTTGAAAATGAAAAGGCAGTAAGCACCGCACCTGCCGTGAACTTCGGTCAATAAGTGCGGGCTTTCGGCGCTGTTCTGTTCAGGCTGAGCTTGGGCCTGATATTAAGTATCAGCTCAGCGCTGAGCATGGCGACATCTGAGCTCTCGCCTGCCAGCCTTAGCTCAGAAATCCCTGTTCCCGCCTTGCAGCAGCGGGTCACTGACCTGACCCAAACGCTCAGCGCCAGCGACCTGCAAACACTGGAGCAGCGACTAGCCGCTTTCGAGCAAGAAAAGGGCAGCCAGCTTGCGGTGCTCATGGTCGCTACTACTGAAGCTGAGGGCATTGAATCCTTTGCGATTCGCGTCGCAGAACAATGGAAACTAGGCCGCAAAGGTATCGACGATGGCCTCATCCTCGTCATTGCTAAAGACGACCGTCGCTTACGCATCGAAGTGGGCTATGGCCTAGAAGGGGTGATTCCAGACGCCATTGCCAAGCGCGTGATCAGTGAAACCATCGTGCCTCGCCTGAAAGTGGGCGACTATGCCGGTGGTATTGATGCAGGCATGACACAGCTCATGGCGCTGATTGACGGAGAGCCACTCCCTCCTCCCTCACGTCAGGCTTCAGAGTCCTCAGAAAATAACCCACTGGGCATGGCGCTGATGGCCGCGATGGTGGTCGGGCAAATTTTACGCAGCCTACTGGGGCCTGTTTTAGCCGGCGGCATCATTGGGCTGGGCTTGTTTGGGCTGACCTGGCTCATCACAGGCGCGCTGGGCATGGCCCTCATGCTCGGCTTGGGCGGATTTTTTGTCACGCTGCTGGGCATTATGGGCTTACTGAATCAAGGCGGCAGACGCGGCGGGTTTGGTGGAATGGGCGGTGGTGGTTTTGGCGGCGGCGGTGGTGGTTTTGGTGGCGGGGGAGCATCCGGCAGATGGTAATGCAACGATTGAAACGTATGCTTAAACACGGCCTAAGCAGTGACTGGCAGCGGCGTAGATGTTTCCCCAGTCAGAGCTTGGATAAGATCGAGGCGGCCATCCGTGACTGTGAGTCGGCTCATGCCGGTGAGATTCGCTTTGCCGTGGAAACCGCGCTGCCCTTTCGGGCGCTGTGGCAAAACCAATCACCGCGCGAACGCGCCATAGCGATTTTTGCACAGCAGCATGTCTGGGATACCGAACACAACAATGGTGTCTTGGTTTATGTCTTATTGGCCGAGCGGGATGTAGAAATCGTTGCCGATCGCGGCGTGGGGAATACGCGGGTCGATGCCCGTGAGTGGGAGGCCTGCTGCCAGGTGATGGAAGAGCACTTCCGCCGAGGTGAGTTTGAGGTCGGTGCTGTTGCAGGTATTCAGGCCGTAGCAGCCGTTTTGCAGCGGCACCCACCGGCCCTGCCCGATGCATGCAATGAACTGCCCAACAGCACCATCCTGCTCTAACGGCGTTTAAAGCTGAGATCGAATCGCTTCAATGCGCTTGCGGTTTACACCCAGATCGCTGTAGCCCAAACGCGACGCTGAACGCACATGCACCACGCCGCGATCGGCATCGAGTGCAAACTCCACATCATCCACATAGCCCATGAGCGGGCTGGTGAATTCGGCATACACGTAGCTAGGCGTTTGCTGAATCACCTTAGCCCCTTTCTGCGCCGCTACCACTTTAGCCACCTTGGCGAAGTATACGTTGGCATCGCCCTGCACCTTAAACGGCAAAATAGCGGCGTAATGGCCGGGTGCCGCCTGACTATTTACCGAGTTAGGCTTATTTGAAGGGGGCTTCAAATAGCCGTTATGAAAGCCCAAATCGGTGGGTCTGCTGCCAGAGAATAGTCCCATCATACTTCCCCAAGAGTTTGCGCTGACGCAAAGCATCAGCAGGAAAAAAAGGCCGGTGCGGCGAGGTGCTGTCATTGTTATTGGCTCACGATTTATTTGCTCAAATAACGCATAGCGTCTTCGATGCCTTTCAGCGTCAAGGTATGCATGCGGTTTTCCAGCAGCTGCAACGTCATTTCCGTCGATGGCGTCATCTTCCAGTGCTTTTCCGGCTCCGGATTCAGCCACACCACTTTCTGAAAATGATTGGTTAAGCGTTGCATCCAGACTGCGCCCGGCTCTTCATTGAAGTGCTCTACCGAGCCGCCCACCGACTGGATCTCATAGGGCGACATGCTGGCATCGCCAATAAAGATCACGCGATAGTCCGAGGCATACTTGTGGATGATGTCGTAGACCGAAGTGCGCTCGCTCCAGCGCCGGAAGTTGTTCTTCCACACCGACTCATAGAGAAAGTTGTGGAAGTAGAAGAACTCCAGATGCTTGAACTCAGTTTTGGCAGCCGAGAACAGTTCTTCGCAGACACGCACATGCGGATCCATGGAGCCGCCCACATCAAAGAACAGCAGCACTTTCACCCGGTTGCGACGCTCAGCGACCAGCTTGATGTCGAGCATACCGGCGTTGTGGGCGGTGTGGCGGATGGTGTCATCGATGTCGAGAATTTCTTCCGCGCCCTGTCGCGCAAAGCGGCGCAGACGGCGCAGCGCCAGCTTGATGTTGCGAATACCGAGTTCAACATTATCATCGAGATTACGGAACTCGCGCTTCTCCCAGACCTTGACCGCGCTCTTGTTGCGCGACGGCCCGGCCATGCGGATACCTTCCGGATTCGCGCCGTAAGCGCCAAACGGTGAAGTACCGCCGGTGCCGATCATCTTGTTGCCGCCCTGATGGCGCTTTTCCTGCTCATTCAAGCGCTCCATGAATTTCTTCAGCAGCTCTTCCAGCGAACCAGCCTTCTGCAGCTCGGCCAGCTCTTCCGGCGACAGCTGCTTTTCCAGCTCTTTACGCAGCCAGTCTTCCGGGATCTGCTTGCTCAGATCGTCCATCGACACGCTATCGAGGCCATCGAAGTAAGCCTTAAACGCACGGTCAAACTTGTCGAAATGGCGCTCATCCTTGACCAGCGTGAGCTTGGCCAACTGATAGAACGCCTCTTGATCGGCATAGACTAAGCCGGACTTCAGCGCCGCATTGAGGTCGATGAGCTCACGAATGCTGGTCGGCACTTTGAAGTCACGTAACGTCTGAAAAAAATGGACCAGCATGGGAGCGCCCTCGCCTTACTGTGCGGTTTCGCGTCGATTCATAAAGGCTAAACGCTCAAGCAGCGCCACGTCGGCTTCGTTCTTGAGCAGCGCACCGTAGAGCGGTGGAATCGCCTTACGGGTGTCGCGGTTACGTAGAATGTCTTCCGGAATATCGTCAGACAAAATGAGCTTCAGCCAGTCGATCAGTTCCGATGTGGTCGGCTTCTTCTTCAAACCCGGCACTTTGCGCAGGTCAAAGAAGATATCCAGCGCGTCTTTAAGAAGCTGCGCTTTCACATCGGGGTGATGCACTTCCACGATCTTCTTCATAGTGTCGGCATCGGGGAACTGAATGTAGTGGAAGAAACAGCGACGCAGGAAGGCGTCTGGCAATTCTTTCTCGTTGTTCGAGGTGATGATGACGATGGGACGCTGCTTGGCTTTGATGGTCTCGCCGGTCTCGTAGACAAAGAACTCCATCTTATCGAGTTCGGTGAGCAAATCGTTCGGAAACTCGATGTCGGCTTTATCAATTTCATCAATCAGCAACACCACACGCTCTTCCGCCTCAAAAGCTTCCCAGAGCTTGCCCTTCTTGATGTAGTTACGGATGTCGTGGACGCGCTCGGTGCCGAGCTGGGAATCACGCAGACGAGAAACCGCATCGTATTCGTACAGACCTTGCTGGGCCTTGGTCGTTGACTTGATGTGCCACTGGATCAGGCGCACACCAAAGGCTTCGGCGACCTGCTCGGCCAGCAGGGTCTTGCCGGTACCGGGCTCGCCCTTGATCAGCAGCGGCTTCTGCAACGTAACGGCAGCATTGACCGCAAGCGACAGCTCCGGCGTGGTGATGTAACGGTCGGTCCCGATAAAGGCCATGGTATTCCCTCAATAAATTCACAATCAAAAATGCAGACTAGCGTGATGCAGACTGCGTGTCAGCCGAACAAGGATTCAGCGAAATTAAATCGACTCGCGACGACGCCGAGCTGCATCGAGCACTAATGCCAAACCACCAAACAAAAACCACGGCAATATCGCCTTAAACACACCCAGCGGCGACTTCATGAGTAGCTGCAATAAAACCAGCATGAGCGCAGGCGCTAAACTCAGATTGCCCTGCTCGGCGAGCAAGGCGGGGCTAAACAATACCACCAGAAAAAACAGGCGCGCGAGCCGTTCACTGTTGGGGAACCAAACCGCAAGGTGAGGCGTAATAAAGACGCGATACAACACGGTGGCCGCCGCCAAATACAACAGCCAACAAATCAGGTAAATCATCCAGCTCATGATGATGACTCCGAGTCGGCGTTATCCGCGGCCGAGCGACGACGCCAGGCCGGCGCGTCTTGCGCATGGGCACTAAACGATTCCGGAGGGGGTGGCATCTGCAAATAGAATTGCTGACTCGCCAATTTTTCCAAGACCTGCTCAATATCGGCACGGGCCAGCTTGCGTTCCGGCACTAAGAACATATCCGTGACATGACGCGGTGTGCCGAACATCTGCATCAAAACCTCAGGTACCTGCTTCAAGCCCACGGCTTTAGGCACGTACAAATACATTTCATCTTTCTTCGAGCTCTTATAAATCGAGCACAGCACAGGACTCATGACACTTTCCTCATACGCGACCACTGCGCCAATTCATCGCGATAGCTTAGCAGGACTTGCTCCACGCTCAGACTGAGTAACGGCGCGCGCCAACCCGGAATTTGCGCAATACCGGCGGCAATATCGTGATCAACAGCAGCCAACACGACCTTATCGGCCAAACGTTTGCGCCATAGAACATCCAATGGCAGTTGCACGGTTTGAGCGACATCCGCCAAGCCCTGCTTGAGCGCATCATAAACGCTACTGGCCTCGCGGGGCAGCGGCGGTGAAAGTCGCGATGGCAACGCCGCTTCCGGCAAGGCACGCGCCGCAGCGACTAACGCCAGCAATTCGGCGCCATCGCGACGCGCCACGCGAGGATTCAGCTCAGGAATGCCTTGAAAGTCAGCGGCATTTCTCGGCTGACGACGAGCCATCTCAAACAAAGACAGTGGTTTTAGTAAATGCCCACGCGGCACATCGCGCGCCACCGCTTCTTGTTCCCGCCAAGCCATCAACGCCTGCAGCACAGCAAGCTCACGCGGCGATAAACGCCAGGCATTGCCATGTTCCTGGTAGCAGGTCTCAGCATTCACTGGCTGGGCTAAACGGCAAACCTCCGCGCATTCCGCCGCGTAAATTGAGGCCAGTCCCCGTGCCTGCAAGCGCTGCATGAGCTCAGTATAGAGTGCTGGCAGGTGGCGCACATCCAAGGCCGCATAGTCGAGCTGATGCTGAGTTAAGGGCCGCTGCAGCCAGTCCGTACGTGAGGCATCCTTGGGAATCTCAATGTCCAGCACAAGCTGCAAAGCTTTCTGATAACCGACCTGCAAACCCTCGCCGAGCATCGCCAACGCAATTTGGGTGTCGTGGATGGTGCCGAGACCTTGCGAGGTCAGCGGCGTCAGCACTTCCAGATCTTCCGAGCAAGCATGCAGCACTTTCAGCGGACCTTGCGGGCCAAGCACGGCATCGAGCATGCGCAGATCAGGGATGGCAATCGGATCGACCAGCGCCTCGCCCTGCCCGTCGCCGAGCTGGATCAGCCCGATCTTCGGGTAAAAGGTATCGACGCGGATGAATTCGGTATCGAGTGCGAGGGGTCGGGCTTGCAGCCAGCGCGGCAAGGTCGCTTGCAGACCCTCCGCGCTGTCGAGGTAAAGCGTTTCTGACGCAGTTTGATTCACTAGAGTTCCAGTTGTTTGGCAATCACTTCGTTCATGATCTCGTAAGTACCGCCGCCAATCGAGAGAATTCGGTTGTCGCGGTATAGTCTTTCGACCAGTGACTCGCGCATGAAGCCCATGCCGCCGAAAATCTGCACCGCCTCGGTGGTGACAAAGTCGCTGGTCTGGGTGGCGAAATTCTTCGCCATCGACACTTCCTTAATCGACGGGATGCCTTCGGCGATGCGCGCGCCCACGCGATAGGTGAACTCTCGGCTGGCTTCGAGGCGCGGGGCCATGTCGGCGAGCTTGTGGCGGATGATCTGCATCTGGCTCAGATGCTTGCCGAAGGCCTGACGCTCACGCGCCCAGCGTAAGCTTTCCTCGAGCGCCAGTTGCGACGTCATATTGGCCATCACGGCCAAATTTAGACGCTCCATCTGGAAGTTGCTCATGATCAGCAGGAAACCGGCGTTTTCGCTACCGATCAGATTTTCCGCCGGCACAATAACATTGTCGAAAAAGATCTCGGCGGTGTCAGATGCCCACCAGCCCATCTTCTTCAACGGTTTTCCGGTGGACACACCGGCACGCGAACGCTCGATCAGCAACAGGCTGATGCCGGCATAGCCAGGCCCGCCGGTGCGCACGGCGGTGACATAGAAATCGGCACGGATGCCAGAGGTAATATAAATCTTACTGCCGGTAACGACATAGTGATCGCCATGCTCATCACTGTGACTGCGCACGGCGCGGGTCTTCAGACCGGCCACATCGGAACCGCCGGACGGCTCGGTGATGGCCAGCGCAGCGATCATGTCGCCAGCGAGTACCGGCGGGATGAACTTGTCCTTCAGTGCCTGGCTGCCCCATTTCTCGAGTGGCGGCAGCGCGATATCGAGCGAACCGAGGCTGGCCGCAAACCCACCCGAGCCACAGCGCATGAGCTCTTCGGTAACCGCGATTTTTAGAAACACATCATCACCGGTTCCGCCATAAGCCGGGTCATGGCCCACACCCAGCAGTCCGGCATCACCGGCTTTTTTATAGATTTCGCGTGGAAAACTGCCGGCCTCTTCCCAATCATTGATAAACGGTAGGATTTCGCGCTCATTGAATTGGCGGGCCGTGAGACGAGCCTGCTCGTGAATATCGTTGAAATAATGCGTGTACAGACTCATGAAAATACTCCCAGACGCCGCGAGGAATAGCGGCGTGACCGGGCGGTTCTATCATTCAGCTGTCGGTGCATCAAGCAATTTGTGTCGGCTAAGCCAAAGAAAATAAAAGGCCAACACAGCGGCCCCATAAATCAGGCTTTGCGACAGCAGAGAATGAAACGTGTAAAGCGGATCTGCACTTAAACGAAAGTGCAGACCGGCGTGAATGACCGCAAAGATAGCGAGAGCTTGCTCAGTGCGGTCACGCACCGAAACGTTTGCATGCCGCATCAAGGCCAGTAACGCTGCAAAGAGCGGGACATGGAGCAAAACAAACCAAAACTGGCCTTGAGCTGGGGGCAAATCGCGTAGCACATAAAGTAAACGCCATTCGGACTGGGCAACGGCATCCAACTCATGTGTCATCAGCATCGCTAACAACACATAAAAAACGTAATTTCGCAGATTCAATTGAGCCTCCAAAGATTCAAGTTAGGCCGATTAGCGTGTGGCTGATGGCTTTTTAGTGAGCAAATACAGCAAGGGGCCAAATGAGCCCAGCATCAGCGTGGCCAGCAGCCAAGGCCAGGCGTTTCGCCCTGTGGTTTGAGCATCACGCCACAGCCAAACCATGACCAAGGACAATGCAATCACCAGATCAATAAAGATCTGCATACCCGCCAGACTTTGCAAAGGCGACATGAAAAGGCCGATTTAACCCACCTCTCGCAGGGCCATCACAGTCAGTGCGCCAAATAAAAAAAGAGTGATTGTTATGAGTGTGCGCTGCATGGTGCTACTCCTGAGATTAGGTGAACCGACTATCTCGACATTAGGTTATGGCCGCAATTACCTCAGAGGTCATTGAAAGGTTGGAGTACTGTGGTTGAATACCCACATGAATACACAGCCTTTAAATCACCTCACCCACACCCTGCAACGAGCTCGCCGGGCAAAACGCTATAGCCAACTGGAGCTGTCGCTGCGCTTGCAAATTTCGCAACGTCATCTCAGTTTTGTTGAAAGTGGCCGAGCCAAACCCAGCCGTGAGCTACTCATGGCCTGGCTACAAGAATTGGAGACACCTTTGGTGGTGCGCAATGAGGCCATGCTGCAAGCAGGTTATGCGCCTGCCTACAGTGCCGCCCCGCTCAATGACCCTTCGTTGGCGCAGGCAAATGAGGCGCTGACTCAGCTGCTGAACGCCCATGACCCCATGCCCGCGCTTGTCATCGACGCCGGCTGGAACTTATTGCACATGAATCGTGGCGGACAATGGCTCACCGCAACGCTGATGCCTTGGGCGGCCAATTTGCCCGCCGACATGCCCGTGAACTTGCTGGATGTGATGGCTCACCCAGAAGGCCTGACAAAACACATGACTAATCTGGCTGAGGTAGGGCCAACGCTGCTGGCTCACCTTCGGCACGAGGCCAGCATGCAACCGGGAATCGACGAAAAAGTAGATGCGTTCGCGGCGCTGTTACGCGAACGTTTAGGCTCATCACACCTATTTACAAACGTGCGGCCTAGTGCCCCGATTCTCACCACGCGCTTCGCGACGGCCCATGGCGAGCTGGCGTTCTTTAGCATGTTCACGACCTTTGGCACGCCACAGGACATCACACTGGCATCGCTGCGGGTAGAGCATATGTTTGCGGCCGATGACGCCACACGAAACGTAATCAACGCGCAGCTAACGTGATTATTTGCGGTTAACTAACGTTTTCATTCCAAACAACATCCATTTGTTTGGCCGTGAGCAGTGCCAGCTCACGACTGACCAAACGCTCAACCAAATGCAAGCTCATGTCGATGCCAGCCGATATACCCGCCGAAGTCACGATTTTGCCCTCATCTACCCAACGCGGACCGGCCACCACCGTGACGGCCGGATAGCGCTCACGCAACGCTGCGATGTCTTCCCAGTGCGTGGTCGCGCTGACGCCCTGTAATAGCCCTGCTTCAGCCAACAAAAAAGCCCCCGTGCAGACGGATGCGGTCAATTCACTCTGCTGCGACTGTGCAGCAATCCAGCGAACCACCTCGGGCTTTTCCAGTTCAGCATCCACCACGCCGCCGGCAATCAACAACACATCCACCGGTGGGTGACTGGCGAAACCGTAGTCCGGGTGAACCACGAGGCCTGCGCGAGCCTGAACCGGAGCCCGCGCTTGGGCTACCGTAAAAACGGAGAACGGTAATGGCTGGGCGGGGTTATTGCGTTGGAACACACGCGATGCTGTGGTGAAAACCTCGTAGGGGCCTGCGAAATCCAGGACTTCCGCATTGGGGAAAAGGTAAATCGCGATGGCTATTGTCATAGGAGGCGTGTCATAAGCGGCGTGTCTGGCCGCTGAGCTAAACCGGCCGTCGCCCGCTCAAGGCATGCGTCAGCGTGCTACCGCCCAAATATTCCAGCTCGCCACCCACGGGCACGCCCTGCGCCAAACGCGTCACCATCAACGGCAAGCCACGCGTGGCTTCACGCAGATAATGCGCAGTCGCCTCACCCTCCACGCTGGGATTGGTCGCAATGATCAGCTCTTCGATCTCAGGCGTCGCCCGTAAACGCTCGATCAGTGCCGGCAAGCCCAGTTCGTTAGGGCCGATGCCGTCGAGGGGCGATAGACGACCGAGCAGGACAAAATAGCGGCCTCGGTAGCTACCGCTCTGTTCAAGGGCGATAACATCCATGGGACTTTCCACCACACAGAGCAGGTGTTGCTCGCGGCTGCTATTGCTGCAGATATCGCAAATGGGCTGCTCGGTGAGGTTGCGACAGATACTGCAGTGCTCAACATGGTGCAGCGCCTGCTCTAACGCACGGGCCAAGCGCAGTCCGCCCGGTCGCTGACGCTCCAGCAGAGTCAACGCCATGCGCTGCGCTGATTTCGGGCCTACACCCGGCAGAATGCGTAAGGCATCAATAAGTTCGCGCAGCAGCGGGCTAGGCATGGCTTAGAACGGCATCTTGAAGCCGGGCGGCAAGCCCATGCCGGCCGTAGCCGAGCCCATGGCATCTTTACTCGCGGCTTCAACTTTACGCACAGCATCGTTTACCGCAGCGGCAATCAGGTCTTCCAGCACTTCTTTATCTTCGCTGAGCAGGCTGTCATCAATGACCACACGCTTCACATCGTGCTGACCATTCATGGTGATTTTCACCAGTCCCGCTCCGGACTCGCCAACCAGTTCGGCTTTCGCCAAGGCTTCTTGTGCCTGGGCCATCTTTTTTTGCATCTGCTCCTGCATGCGCTGAGCTTGTTGCATTAATTGCTGCATATTCATTGGCTTATATAACCTATCTAAAAAGTTAATGAGGAAGAGTGATGGAGTCCGCAACCAGCGTTGCATCGAATGTGGTCATCAGCGCTTTCACCACCGGGTCTTGGCGCAGTGCCGCCTCGGCGTTGACTAAGCGCTCATTCTGCAGGCGCTGGCGACGCTGAGCCGGTGTTTCTTCGCTGGGCTCAACAAACTCGAGAGGGATGTTGCGATCCGGAAACTGCTGCGCCAGCTTTTGCTGCAACTGCGGCAAGGCTTGACCGCCCGCTAGCATCTGATGGCGTGGCGATACGTGCAGCTCCCAGCGGGTTGGTGAGCGCTCCACCAGCAAGGCATTACGCGCCAAATTAATGGCAGCGCCGGTTAAACCTGAATGTTCAACCCAATCGGCCCAACGCTCCCCTGTCCAAGTGGAAGTCGCCACCGCAGGCTGCACCGCCGCTGGCACCGACGCTGACATAGTGGCCGACACAGCATCTGGAACAGGCTCAGGCTCAGGCTCAGGCTCAGGTTCAGGTTCAGTGGCAGCAACGTGTACAGGCATTACTGGCGCAGCTGGTGCAACAGCCGCTGGTGCAGTAGAAACCGCGCTCACCGTGCTAGCTGCCACCGCGACAGGCGCACGCTGAGTGGGCACGCTCATGACCGCACCACCACTACCACCCGCTACAGCTGGGTTCAGCGGCCGAAAGGCCAACATGCGCAGCACCGTCATTTCAAAGCCCGCACGCGGATCAACAGCCAGTGGTAAGTCTCGACGGCCTTGAATCGCCATTTGGTAATACAGCTGCAAATCTTCGGCAGTCAGCGCCGCTGCGAGATTCAGCAGGCGATCGCGATCACCCTCGGCATTGTCGATAGCATCGGGCACGGCCTGTGCCACCGCCAAGCGATGCAGCACGGTAATGATTTCCCCTAGCGCACCGGCAAAATCAATACTCTGATCGGCCATGCCTGCAACAACGTGCAACAGAGCCGCGGCGTCACCAGCGTGGATAGCATCCAGCACGCGGTACACCAAGTCACGATCAATAGAGCCCAGCAAGCTACGCACTTCCGCTTCGCGCAGCAGTCCCTGACCAAACGCAATGGCTTGGTCGGTCAACGACAAAGCATCACGCATAGAGCCTTGCGCCGCGCGCGCCAGCAACCAGAGCGAGCCTTCATCACTGCTAATGGCCTCCGCTTGCAGCACATGCTGCAAATGCCCGACCACGCGCTCCGGCGTCATGGGCTTCAGCGCGAATTGCAAGCAACGCGACAGAATGGTGATGGGCAGTTTTTGCGGGTCAGTGGTGGCGAGCAAAAATTTGACGTGGGGCGGTGGCTCTTCCAAGGTCTTCAACAGTGCGTTAAACGCGGCCTTGGACAGCATGTGAACTTCGTCAATCAAGTACACCTTATAGCGCCCGCGTGTAGGCAAATATTGTGCGTTATCAATCAGTTCGCGCACATTATCAACGCCGGTGTTAGACGCCGCGTCAATCTCTAGCAGGTCGGCAAAACGGCCATCTTCAATTTCTCGACAACTACTGCAGACACCACAGGGCGTGGCCGTGATGCCGGTTTCACAATTCAGGCAGCGCGCCAGAATGCGCGCAATCGTGGTTTTGCCCACGCCCCGCGTGCCGGTGAGCAAATAGGCATGATGCAGCCGGTTCTGTTCCAGCGCATGGCTGAGCGCGCGCGCCACCACATCCTGTCCGACCAACTCCTCGAAGCGGCGCGGACGGTATTTGCGGGCCAACACCTGATAGCTCATGCGAATATCCGTTAACAATGAAATCTAGCCTATCGTAGCGGATGCTTCGCGTTGGCCCAAGCCATTCGTGACCTGTTCTGGTCAGCAAAATCCGCATGGCGGCACAACTGACAACTCGCTATTGCACAATGACTCATGAGTCGCTACTTTCCCGCATCTTCATTTTTTACAGGGATCGTTATGTCCTCGCCTGCCCAGCGCGTTTCACGAATTGCCAATCAAACCTATCAGCGCGCTAGCAAAATCATTAGCCACCAACCGTGGTGGCTGGGCCTGCCCGAAGACTTTGCGCAATGGCCCGACCGCTTTGA
The DNA here is from genome assembly GCF_057084925.1 of Perlucidibaca sp. Classification (NCBI taxonomy): domain Bacteria; kingdom Pseudomonadati; phylum Pseudomonadota; class Gammaproteobacteria; order Pseudomonadales; family Perlucidibacaceae; genus Perlucidibaca; species Perlucidibaca sp. Next base: position 12,907 of record NZ_JBXMRC010000009.1, read on the forward strand.
TTTAGACACGGTGCCGCAATTGATGGTGCGATCCACTGCCGCCGTCGACACCGTGTTGCGTACGGGCCTAGCCACCCTCGCCGGCATTTTGGCTATTCCCACCACGCTGCGCCCGCGCTTAGTGGCACTCGACAAAGCTAATCGAGGCTTTTATCAGCAGCTTGCTGCAGAGGGAGATGCCACACGTTGCTATCCGAAACCAGCGCGCGGCGTCACCATGACTCGTCACAAGCCCGGATTTTTAGACTACCGACCCGACGTGGGCCATGTGGAGGTGCTGTCCTTCGAGAGCGCCTTCAAAACCCTGAATCCGGCACTGCAAGATCATTACAGCCAGTTCACCCGCAATCGCACCGCTTGGGCCGAACACTGGCAACACGGTGACCGCCCCCGGCCAACCATAATCGTGATTCATGGCTTTACTGCCGACCCGTATTGGCTAAACAGTCGCTTCCTCGCCCTGCCTTGGTTCTATAAGCAGGGCTACGACATCTTACTGGTCACCTTGCCCTTTCACGGTCGCCGCCAAGAGCGCAGCTCGCCCTTCAGCGGCCACGGCTGGTTCTCGCATGGCTTCAGCCACATGAATGAAACCATGGGCCACGCCATTCACGATATTCGCGTCTTTATGGATTATCTGGAAGAACGAGGCGTGCCGCAGATGGGCGTCACCGGCATCAGCCTCGGTGGCTATACCTCGGCCTTGTTGGCCTCAGTTGAAGAGCGCCTGAGCTGCGCCATCCCGAATGTGCCGGTGGTGAGCATCATGGACATTGTGTTGGAGTGGTATCCGGCCAGCTGGATTGCTCGCGCGGGCATGAAGCTAGGAGATATTTCCGTAGCAGAGGCTCGCGCCTCAGTGGCGATTCAATCTGCGCTGAGCTTTAAGCCCAAAATTGAACGTCAGCGGCTGATGTTGATTGCCGGTGCTGGCGACCGCTTTGCACCGCCAAAACACACGCATATTCTCTGGGAGCATTGGCAGCATTGCCGTCTGCACTGGTTTCCGGGCAACCACCTGATTCATCTCGATCAAGGTCGCTACCTGCACGCCATGCGCAGCTTTTTGAAACACATTAAGTTTGTACCCTGAACGGGCTAGTGTGTGCGATGCCGGCTTGTACCAAACGTACAAGCCGGCTTAAACCACCTTAGGACTTGAGTTTGTCCAGCAGGGACTTAACGGTGTTAGTTGCTTCACCGACCAAGCCTTCAACGGTGGCTTTAATTTCGTCCACTTTGCCTTCACCAGCCGTCAGCAGCTCATCAAACTTGCCTTGTGCATCAGCCTGTAGCCCTTTTAGTTTTTCTAACTGATTATTCAGTTCAATTTTAGCGTCAGCACTGGCGCCTTCGGCCTTGGCTTTTAACACCTCGGCTTGTGCTTTCCATTCATTAAGCTGGGCTTGTAACTTCTGCTGGTATGCGTCTAATGCACTCATGATCAACTCCTGTTATCGACAGCGTTATGCGGATACTTTCCGCACAAGACTTATTCTTATAAACCTATGTCTGCACAGGGTAAAGGCCTCACCGACTGAAGGCTGTGGCTAACCAGTCAGCCGCACCCTGCCCAGCAACGCGCCCCGTAGCCCAACACGCCGTTAGCAAATAACCGCCGGTGGGCGCTTCCCAGTCCAGCATTTCTCCCGCACAAAACACACCGGGCATGGCCTGGAGCATGAGCGTGGGGGTGAGTGACGACCAAGCCACTCCGCCAGCCGAACTAATGGCTTCATCCAAAGGGCGCGGTGCGAGCAACGTGATGGGCAGTGACTTCATACGAGCGGCCAGAGCAGCGGCATCGACTAATTCAGACTCAGAAACGACTTCGCGTAGCAACGACGCCTTAACACCTTCCAGTCCGATGCGTTGCCAATGACGCGCCAGCGTGAGTTTTCCGCGTGGCTTTGCTAAGGCCGCGTGTAGCTGGGCTAACGGCATATCCGGCAGCAAATCCAGCACGATTTCCGCACGGCCCTGTGTGGAAATGCGATCGCGAATGGCCGCTGAATGGGCATAAATCAAACTGCCCTCCAGGCCCCATTGAGTCAGCACACACTCGCCTTTACGCGCTGGCATCGATAACCAAGGCAGGTCCAAGCTGATATTTTTGAGCGGCGAGCCGGCCCGTTGCTGCAAAATCGGCGACCAGGCCGCTTCAAAACCACAATTAGCCGGCCGCAAGGGCTGCACGGCAACGCCACGCTGCTGTAACCAAGGTAGCCACGCGCCATCGGAACCTAAGCGAGCCCAGCTGCCACCGCCGAGCGCCAAGACAGTCACGCGGGCTGTCACCAAGCACTCACCCGACGGCCCCGTAAACGTCAGCGCGCCAGACGCATGCCAGCCCGTCCAGCGCTGTCGCGTGTGAACCTGCAAACCTTGGCTGCGCAGACGTTGCAACCAGCGTCGCAGCAGGGGTGCCGCCTTCATTTCCTGTGGGAACACACGCCCCGAACTGCCCACAAAAGTCTGCACGCCAAGGCCATGCACCCAGTCGCGCAACGCGGCGGCATCGAACGAAGAAAGCATGGGCGCTAACTGCGGGGAAGACTCGGCATAGCGTGCGAGAAACGCGTCAGCCGCTTCAGCATGGGTGATATTGAGGCCGCCGATACCGGCGAGCAGTAACTTGCGACCCACCGATGGCATGGCATCGAAGAGATCAACACGATGCCCCGCCAACAACAGCTGCTCGGCGGCCATCAGGCCGGCAGGCCCACCGCCAATAACAACGGCTGTTAGTGGCTCAGCGCCCTGCTCAAGCCAAGGGTCAGTCACGCGATCCGTCATCACGGCCGAGACGCTTCAGTTCGGCAAAACGAACAATGACATAGGCAATCAGCGACACCACGAAGAACACCAGCAGCATCCAGGCAATGCCTTGCAGCGTCTCGATGACGGTGCGGTAAAGCTCCAGCACCCAGCGCTCGGTGGTCAGCGTCAGGATCATGGCGTCCTTATCACCGGCCATGGGCGAGATATAGCGTTCTAAGTCGTAAATGCGCACGCCGGAGGAGATACCCACCACGAAGATGGCGAATTGCATATAGCGCTGCCAGGCCTGAAAAATATCGTCAGCGATGAGGCGTTGCAGAATGCGTTGCAGCGGTTGTGCAAAAGCACGAGCAGCGAGCAAAGAAACCAGTGCAGACAGCACCAAGGTCACAAACAAGAGGGTCAGAAACATAATGCCTCCGCCAACAGGGTAAAGCGGGGTTGGGTGGCAACCCTACCAGCCCGACCTCGGCACAGACTCCATGACGACCGTTGCTTCCTTCCGGACCTGGCGGGATTAACCATTTTGCCTTGCGAGGAGACCGGCAGGGTCACCATAGCGTCACTCATGGCTGAGCGAGCGCGCAGTATAGAGAAAAGCCCCCGCGCTGCAAACGCTGGCGAGCGCTTTTCCGGTTCAAATCAGCTCAATCGCGATTGAAAGCATCGAGCTCTTGCTTGAGTACGCGCATGACCTGCATGGAGTTCACCATTTCCATGTGGCCCACACCGGGCAGCGTAATTTCTCGGCCATAGTGAGCTGCCACGCGAGCATTGCTCTGCGGCGCCACAATGCTGTCATGGGGAGATACCAGCGTAATAAACGGGATCGGGCATGGCTGAGCCTCTGCTTCAGCGGTGAGCGCTGCAGCCCAGGCATTGCCAGGCGTCAGTTGCTGAATAATCGGGCCCATGTTTTCCTTGCCCTCCGCCAGCACCGTGCCATTCAAGGGCGAGCCCACTGCAATGGCTAACGCTGACTTGGCCAAACCACCAAAGCGATGCAGATATAGGCGTATGACCAAACCACCCATGCTGTGGCCAATCAGAATGACGCGCTCGGCTCCTGTGTCCTGCAAGACCTCATCTACAAACCGCGCCAGATGTTCAGCGTTTGGCTCAACACCGGCAAAAATAGGTTCGGGGCTCACGCAATACACTTGACCGTAACCATTGCGCAGCAAGTATTTGCGCCACGCATAGAGGTAGCCACGGTTGGTGAAGAAGCCAGGGACTAGAACGATCGGCAAGCCTTTATGTGGCAGGCCAGACGGGGGATTGTTGGGCACCAGCCAGGGCTCGAAAGCAAACAAGAAGGGATACGTCAGAATGGCCGCCCACCACTCACGTAGCAGCATGGCCACGGTCGCTGCACAGCCAATTTCATGCTCTGCGAGCTTCGGTGAGCGGTTTTTCCACGTGGGCAGCCAGTTACCCAGCGTCATCAGAAAGCGTAAGGACACAAAGACCAGCAAAGAAATGGTCACAACACGGAACGGTGATGCCCCTTGAACCATGACGGCATAGCTACCAATGCCGATATACAGCGCCGCCTCAATGAGGAATGCCTTAAAAAAGCCACGACCATGGCCAGTAAATCCTTGCTCTTGCACCATGAGTGCAGCTCCTTTGTCATTTTTATAAGTAGAGATTGGCGGGCTCAATACCTACGATAGGATAGCTGACAGAACTCGTCCCAGAAAGGCCACGCCATGACTCAACGGTATCGCGACTTGAATAGCCCCATGGGCCCGCTTCGCCTGCTCGCCAATGACACGCACTTCACCGGCCTCGCACTACCCTTTCGTCGTCGCAACGGCGTGCTTCAGCCACTTGCAGCCGCCGAGCCCGACTGGCAACACCACGCCGATCTCCTGCCCTCGGTGGCCGAACAACTAAACGCTTATTTTGCCGGCAAGCGACAGGTCTTTGAACTTGAGGCCTTTGAGTTACCTTGCGCTTTCCACGGGACCGAATTCCAACGCGAAGTCTGGCAGGCCTTGATGCGCATCCCCTATGGCAAAACCTGTTCCTACGGAGATATTGCACGTCACATCGGGCGACCCAATGCGGTTCGTGCCGTGGGCGCTGCCAATGGTGCGAACCCTATCCCAATCATTGTGCCCTGCCACCGTGTGATCGCCGCCAATGGCGCACTGCATGGCTTCGGCGGGGGGCTAGAGCTTAAACAACGGCTGTTGCAATTAGAGCAAGGCCATTATCAAGACTTTAGACTAATCTAAACAAAAGTTCATTTCGCAGACGCTCGTTGGCAAGACAATTTAGATAGACTCCATGGCAAAACCATTTGAGCACTGCCATGAACCCAGAACCATTGCGCCTGCCCCGACTCGTGCTCGGCGCCCTACTGTTTCTGCCCTTATTGGTCACCGCTAATTCATCGGTTTACGGCCCTGACAACCATGAGCATAAAGAGCTGGTGCGAAGCAATTCGCTGACTCTAGCTGCCGCTATTGCCGCCGCCCAACAAAATGCTCCGGCCCAAAGCGCTCTCCTCGCGCATCAACAAGAGGGTGACATTCTCCAACGACGTAGCGCCCTGTGGCTGTCGGCAGCACCGGCTGTGCAATGGCGCTATCAGACGGATGCGCTGAATAACCGCAACACCCCCGCCAGTGCCAGCCTGCGCGAAAACGAAGTGGGCGTGGAACTACCGCTGTGGCGCTGGGGTCAGCGCGATGCGGCGCAAGCCGAAGGCGAAAAGGCGCAAACCTACGCACACCAGTATCGGCAATGGCAGGCCTGGCAAATTGCAGGCGAGGTGCGTGAACTGTTTTGGCAGGAGCAGCTGCAGGCCTGGCTGGTGACTCAGGCCGAGGCCGATGTCACCGCATTCAAGGCCTTGGAAAGTGACATCGAACGCAAGGTCAAGGCCGGTGAAGTCGCTCCGCTGGAGCGCCTGATTGCCGAGAATGCCCGGCGCGAACGCGAGCTGCTGCTGCATGAGGCCGAGACACAACATATTGACCTGCAATTTCGCTGGCGCACGCTGACCGGTCTTGGCGCTCTGCCGCTGCATGGCGAAGAGACTCAGACTGACAGCAGCAAGCCCTGGCCGCCATTACTCACCGCACAGGCCTGGGCCGAGCGCCAGCAAGAGGTGGTCAGGGGCCTGAAAGCACAAGGCTCGGGGGCTCCGAAACTGCTTATCGGCAGCCGGCGCGAACGCGCTCAAAACGATGTCGCGGACAGCGTGGGCATCACCATCACCCTGCCCTTTGCCGGCCAGACACATGCCCGGGCTCAGCATCTGCCGGCGCAACTGCAGCTGGCTGAAGCCGAAGACAGTGTGCGCCGGGAGCAGCGCGCCGCCACCCTGGCGCATCACGAAGCGCATCACGAACTCAATGCCCGCACGCTGGCACTGCAGCAACTGAGCGCACGACTGGCACTCGCCGAGCAGGAAATCCGCCTGACGCGCAAGGCCTACCAACTGGGCGAAACCAGCCTGCAGGAGCGGCTGCTCGGTGAGCAGCGTTATGCCGACATCGCACGCCAGCACGGCAGCGCCCGTATTGCCCGGCAATGGGCCATCGCCCGATTCAATCAAGTTCAAGGAGTCACGCCATGAGGGCGCGTTCGTACGGTCTGTTTCTGCTGCTTGCCAGCACCCTGACGCAGGCAGCACCGCTGCTGACACTGACCGCCGCGCAGATTCAGGCTTCAGGCATTCGCTTCGAGCCGGTTAATGCCGGGCAAGCCGGACAGGGCCTGCCCTTTAATGGCCAGGTTGAGGCGGCGGCTGATTCGCAATGGGTGGTGACAGCACCGCTGGCTGGCGTGGTGACGCGCCTGCGCGTGGCCGAGGGCGACAGCCTGAGCAAGCAGCAGGTCTTGCTGGAAATCGCCGCACCGGAAGCACCCGCGCTGGCCGCCGAGCTCAAGCGCACACAGAGTGCGGCGAAGCTGGCCAATGCCGAACGCCAGCGCGATCGCGCTCTGCATGCCGAAGGCATCATCGCTGCCCGGCGACTGGAGGCCAGCGAGCAAAAAGCCATCGAGGCCAATGCCGCCTTTGCTGCCGCCCGCCAGCAGCTCAGCCTGCTCGGCCTATCTGCCGGTGATGCCAGCCAGGGCCGTGTTTTTCTGCGCGCCCCGGCTGCCGCCCGCGTGATCAGCCGAACCGTGCAGCTCGGCCAGCGCGTCAGTGCCGGCGATGCCTTGCTTCAGCTCGCCGACCCGCAACATCTAGTGCTGGCCTTGTCGGTGCCAGTCACCGAATCTCAGCGCTTCCAGCGCGGCCAGACGCTGCGCCTGAGCGACCCGCAAAGCGATCGCGAGCTGGCCATCCGTGCCGAGATTCAACAGGTCGGCTGGGGCAGCGCCAGCGCCGGTAACCAAATTCGCGTGCGTGCTGCCCTGCGCGGCGACACCAGCACCCTGCGGCCGGGCCAATGGCTGCGCGCTCGCACGCTGGCCACGCAAGCACCGGCGGTCACCGCCCTCAGCGTGCCCACACGTGCGCTGCTCACCGTCGGCGGCAAGCACTATGTTTTTCTCGCACGCAATAGCGGCGTGCAACCGGTCATCGTGACCCGGCTGGACAGCGGCAGCGAGCGCAGTCAGGTGCAAGGCGAACTCAGCGCCAGGGATCGCGTCGCGGTATCCGGCCTGATCACCCTGAAAAGTCTGCTGCAGGCCGCGCCATGAAGCTGGAGCAACTCAGTGCCGCCGCCCTGCAGCGCCCGTTTCTCAGCGTTTTTGCGCTGGTGGCCCTGATCGCCACCGGCATTCATGCCAGCCTGACCCTGCCGATTGATGCCTTCCCGGACGTGTCCGCACCCCAGGTCAAAGTCATCCTGAAAGTGCCGGGCATGACGCCGGAGGAAATGGAGAGCCGCGTCACCGTGCCGGTGGAAGTCGATCTGCTCGGCATCCCGCAGCAAACCATGCTGCGCTCGACCTCCAAGTATGGCCTGTCCGACATCACCCTCGACTTTGCTGAAGGCACCGATATTTACTGGGCACGCAGCCAGGTCAGTGAGCGCCTGAGCGGCGTCATGGCGAGCCTGCCGGCCGATGCTACTGGCGGTCTCGCGCCCATCACCACGCCACTCGGCGAAATGTTCATGTTCACGGTGGAAGGGCCGCAGCCGCTGGTCGAACGCCGCGCCCTGCTGGACTGGGTGATACGCCCGGCGCTTCGCACGCTGCCCGGCGTAGCCGATGTGAATGTGCTCGGCGGACTCGCCGGAGCGATTGAAGTCGCCCCCGATCCAGCTCGTCTGGCCGCCGCCGGCATCCGCGTGGATACCCTGCGTGACGCCTTGCTGACAAATAACAGCAGCACCGGTGCAGGCCGCCTCGGCGCTGGCGAGGAAGCATTACTGGTGCGCCTGCAAGGCCGGCTGAAAACCCTCGACGATGTAGCAAATCTGGTGGTGTCGGCTCAGGGCGATGTGCAGATTCGCGTGCGCGATGTGGCCGATGTGCGTCACGGCTCGCTGACGCGCTTCGGCGGTGTCACTCATAACGGCAAGGGCGAGACCGTGCAAGGCCTGGTGCTGGGCCTGCGCGGCGCCAACGCCAAGGTCGTGGTCGCCGAGGTCAAGCAACGCCTGGCCGAGCTGGCAAAGACCCTGCCCGCCGGCACCCGCCTCGAAACCGTGTATGACCGCAGTGCGCTGGTCAATCGCGCGGTGCATACCGTGAGCAAGGCCCTGCTCGAAGCTGTTGCGCTCGTCGCCGTGCTGCTGGTCTTGTTTCTCGGCCATGTCCGCGCTGCCGTCACGGTCGCCGTGGTGCTGCCGCTATCGGCCTTGTGGACCTTCCTGCTCATGCGCTGGACCGGGCTCAGCGCCAACCTCATGAGTCTGGGGGGCCTCGCCATCGCCATTGGCATGCTGGTCGATGCCGCCGTGGTGGTGGTCGAAAACATCGTGGCGAAACTACAGGAAGAAAAGGAAACGCCGATAGGCGCTGCCAAAACCGCGCTGATCATCGCCGCCATTCGCGAGGTGGCCGTGCCCGTCGGTGCCGGCATTGCCATCATCGCGCTGGTGTTCCTGCCGCTGCTCACGCTGGAAGGCCTGGAGGGCAAGCTCTTCGCGCCGGTGGCCATGACCATCCTGTTCGCGCTCGCCGGCTCGCTGCTGCTGTCGCTGACCATCATTCCGCTGCTGGCGCAGTGGCTGCTCAAGCGCGAGGCCGACGAAGAGCCCTGGCTGCCCCGCACCATCGCCAAGCACTATGCGCCGCTGCTGGACCGCGTGCTGGCCCGGCCGAAGCCCCTGCTCATCGGTGCCGGCCTGCTGCTGGTGCTCAGCGCCGGCGTCTACACGCAAGTCGGCAAAACCTTCATGCCCACGCTGGACGAAGGCGACTTCATCGTGCAGCTGGAAAAGCTGCCGTCGATCAGCCTGGAAACCTCGCTGGCCATCGACACGCGGGTGCAGCAGGCCTTGCTCAAGGCCGTGCCCGACATTGCCAACATCACTGCACGCACCGGCACCGATGAAATCGGCCTCGACCCCATGGGCCTGAACCAGACCGACACCTTCATCAGCCTGAAGCCGGACAACGAATGGCAGTTGGCCAGCAAATCCGCGATCGTGGACAAGATCCGTCAGGTACTGCACAACTTCCCCGGCATCGAGCTCGCCTTCACCCAGCCCATCGAAATGCGCGTGTCGGAGATGATCATCGGCGTGCGCGGCGACCTCGCCATCCGCCTGTTCGGTCCGGACCTGAACCGCCTCAATGCGCTGGCGGAAGAAATCGCTGGCATTCTGCGCGGCATCAACGGGGCCGAGGATGTCTATTTCGTGGAGAACAACGGTGTGCAGTATCTGCAGATCGTGCCCGATACCGATGCGCTGGCGCGTGCCGGACTCGCAGTGGATGACTTTGCGGCGTTGATGCGCACACAGATCGAGGGGGAGCAGGTCGGCATCATCAGCCAGACCGGTCGCCGCGTACCGCTGATCTTGAGGGGCCAGGACAGTGCCCGCACGCCGGACTCGCTGGCACAAACGCTGATCACCCTGCCCTCCGGCGAGCAGATCAGCCTCGGCCAGCTCGCGCAGTTCGAACGGGTTGATGGCCCGGTGCAGGTCAGCCGGCAGCAAGGCCAGCGCTATCAAGTCGTGCTCGCCAATGTCAGCGGTCGTGATCTGGTCGGTTTTGTCGATGAAGCGCAGCAGAAAGTGGCGCAGCAGATCAAGCTGCCGACCGGCTACAGCCTGACCTGGGGGGGCGAATTCGAGAACCAACAGCGCGCCGCCCAGCGTCTGGCGATTGTGATCCCCATCGCACTGGTGCTGATCTTCCTGATCTTGTACATAACCTTCCAATCTTGGCGACAGGCCGCGCTGATTCTCGCCAACATCCCGCTCGCGCTGATCGGCGGCGTGCTGGCACTGGCGGTGTCCGGCGAATACCTGTCGGTGCCGGCCTCGGTCGGTTTCATCGCTCTGCTCGGCATCGCCGTGCTCAATGGCGTGGTGCTGGTGAGCTGCTTCAATCAGCTGCGCAGCACCGGCATGAACCTGACCGACGTCGTTCGTGAAGGTGCCCTGCGGCGTCTGCGCCCGGTCATGCTCACGGCTTCGATGACGGCGCTGGCGCTGATCCCGTTGCTCTTCGCCACCGGCCCTGGTTCCGAGATTCAGCGGCCGCTGGCGATTGTCGTCATCGGCGGCCTCATCACCTCCACCGCGCTGACGCTATTCCTGCTGCCCGTGCTGTACCGCCGCTTCGAACGCAGTACCGCCGGAGCTCAGTGACGCTCATCGCCAGCGTCACTGGCCAGCGTCTCGCGCAGGGCAATCTGCACCTGCGAGTGCCAGCGCACTACCGACGGCCAGACCGTCAGTGCCAGCAGCATGGCCAGCATCAGCACGGCCACGAACAAATGCAGTGGCGGCAGCAGGATGGAGCTGAGCCCGGCGATGAGCAGCAGCATGGCCAACAACGCCAAAACCGGTAATACGCGTGCCAACAGCTGACGCAGCTTAAAGCTCTGCAGGCCAATGGCCGGACCACCCACAGTCAGCTCCGCCAGAATCAAACTCAGCGCCTCCAACTTACGGTAAGCCGCCACCATAAAGGGGACTGACAAGACCAGCGACATCAACCAATACGCGGTGTTATGCCAAGCCGGCGAAATTTGCGGCAGGTTCTGACTGAAATCGGACTCACGCAGCACAAACGCGACGGCGAGGAAGATGCCGGCAATCACACAAAAATTCAGTAGCACATGCACTAATATGCGACGAATGATCGCCGTCATCTGTGCTTGAGCCACGCTCGGGCCTAAGCCACTGAGCCACGCGCTGTAGGCCGCAAGGCTGTCATGCCAACTGACGGGGAAGTAGCGCCGAGCCAGGTCGGCCAAGGGGTCGGAGGCGCGAATCAAATACGGTGTGAGCAAAGTGGTTAATACCGACACGGCCACGACGATGGGGTACAAAAAGGAGCTGGTGACCCCCAGTGTCAAACCCAAGGTCGCGATAATGAAAGAGAACTCACCAATCTGTGCCAAGCCCATGCCGACTTTCAGGGAGGTGCGCGCATCCGTTCCCGACACTAAGGTGCCCACGGTGCAACTCACCACCTTCCCCACAACAACCACCAGCGTAATGAGCAAAATTGGCTGCCAGTACTGGCTAATCACCGCTGGGTCTACGAGCATGCCAATGGTGACGAAAAAGATCGCGCTGAACATATCGCGCAGGGGTTCAACCAGCGACTCAATCTGCTTGATTTGCCGCGACTCAGCCATGATGGCGCCCATCACGAAAGCGCCTAGCGCCATGCTGTAGCCAATCTCCACGACCAACAGGCAAAAGCCAAAACACAGTCCCAACACCGTAATTAACAACATTTCACGGCTTTTGTAGCGGGCGACAAGTGCCAGTAGGCGCGGCACCAATAATAAGCCTGCCAGCAGTGCCACCACCAAAAAAATCCCCAGTTTGCCTAGGGTGCCGACCACCGCGCCCACACTGACCACGCCGGTCACGGCCAGGCCCGAGAGCAAGGCAATGAGCGCAATGGCCAAGATGTCTTCAACAATGAGCACGCCGAAAATTAGCTGGGCAAAACGCTGACGCTTCAGGCCCAACTCCTCCAAAGCCTTCACGATGATGGTGGTTGAGGAAATCGACAAAATAGCGCCGAGAAACAAAGCATCCATTTCTGACCAACCAAAGGCTAGGCCGATCTGATAACCCAGCCACATCATCAACACAATTTCGGTGATGGCGGCAATAATGGCCGTGAGTCCCACGGCTTTTAGGCGCTTTAAGCTGAACTCCAAGCCCAAGGAAAACAGCAGAAACACCACGCCCAGCTCGGCCAGGGTTTGAATCGTGGCGATGTCAGTAACCAAGGGAACGGGCGGCGTATGAGGCCCCACGATCATACCGGCGAGCAAATAGCCCAGCACCACCGGCTGTTTCAAGCGATGAAACAGCAGTGAAATCAGACCCGCAATCATCATGATAATGGCGAGGTCTTTTAGAAATTCCGTATGCGCCAAATCTGGCTCCCTCATAAAAATGGGCGAAAAATTGGACTGAGTTTAGGCCAAATCTCGGAAATAGCGCGCCTGAACAGCTGCCAATACCGGCAATTATCGGCACTATCGCAACTAACTGATTGACTGCGATAGCCGCTATGCCTTTGAAAATGTTCGTACTCTTATTTGGCTTGCCGCTGCTAGTGGCCTGTCAAACACATAATGCTTACTACAATAGCCAGAAGCCGCATCACAGCCGCGAGGGTTTTCACAATAACTATCCGGGTCGCGAGCCCGACATGGGCGACTTCTTTCGCTGGCAATGGCAGCGACTGTTGCGGGATGCGCCGGAACAACGCGCCGATCTCGTCCCTTGGCAAGCCATCAACACATCCCAACTCACGACCACCCAAGGTCGTTCGGCCACCTGGCTAGGCCATGCCAGTGTATTACTAAATAGTCACGGCGTTCGCGTACTCACGGACCCGATTTTTTCTGATCGCGCCTCCCCCCTATCGTGGCTGGGGCCGAAACGGTTGACACCGCCGCCCATTTCTCCAGAAAAACTGCCCTTTATTGATGCAGTGGTGATATCCCACAATCATTACGATCATCTCGACCTGCCCAGCCTAAAGCAGCTTAACGCGCAGATTGGTGGCCCACCGTTATTTATAGTGCCTCTGGGCAATGCGGCACTGCTGCGCCAGCAAGGAATCACCCACATCAAAGAGCTGGACTGGTGGGACAGCCATACCCTACGCGATGACCTGCGAATCACGCTAGTGCCAACCCAGCACTGGAGTAAGCGCTATTTGCTCGGGGATCGTAACGAGGCGCTGTGGGGCGGTTATGTGATTCAGCATCGCGGCAAGCACGCATTTTTTGCCGGCGACACAGGCTACTCCAAAGACTTCCGCGATATCCATGCGCGTTTCGGCGCAATGGATTTCGCCATGATTCCCATTGGGGCTTATTTGCCGCGCGACTTTATGCAACGCCAACACATAGACCCGGCACAAGCCGTACAAATTCACTTAGATGTGCAGTCTCGCCTGAGCCTAGGCATTCACTGGGGTACGTTTATCTTGACGGATGAAGCCATTCAGCAACCGTCCCAGGATCTAGCACAGGCCTTAACAAACGCTGACGTAGATCCTGAGCGGTTTCCACACTGGGCTATTGGTGAGACACGCCAACTACCCTAATGCGGTCTGAGTCTTTATCTGCGTTAGTCCTTCACCGCCTTGGGTTTCACAGCACGGTGAAAACCGTTCTGCGGCGGCATGCGGTTGTGATCCGGCAACGGGAACAGCTTGGTATTAAGCGATGAGCCGCCATCCACACAGAGGCAAGCACCCGTCATGTACGATGCCGCCGGCGACAGCAGGAACACGATGGTGCTGCTGATTTCATCTTCGTCACCCATACGCTTGGCAGGAATCAGGCCGCGCATTTGCGGAATTACCGTCTCGGCAAAGGCCGGGTCATAGCGATCCATGCCGCTGGACGCAATGAAGCCGGGCGCAACCGAATTCACGCGCACACCGGCAAACGCCCATTCCACCGCTGCCGTTTCCGTAAAGCTGAACATACCAGCACGCGCTGCACCGGAGTGCCCCATACCCGGCATGCCGCGCCACATGTCGGCAATGATGTTCACGATGCTGCCGCCATGAGCCAGCATGTACTGGTTGAACACCTCGCGGGCAAACAGGAAGCCGCCGGTGAGATTGCTGTTCACCACCGCATCCCAGCCCTTCTTGGAGATGTGCATGAGCGGCGACGGGAACTGGCCGCCAGCATTGTTGACCAGCCCGTGGATGGCACCGCGTTCGGCCAGTACCTGTGCCACGGCATCCTTCACCGCCTGCTCTTCACGAATGTCGAGGCTCACATACGATGCCGAACCGCCGTCTTCAACAATCTCGGCCACGGTTTTTTCCAGACGCTCGACAGAGCGACCCACCAGCACCACATGCGCGCCCAGCGCGGCCAGTTCGTGCGCGGTGCAACGGCCGATGCCGGAGCCGCCACCCGTCACAATATGAGTTTGACCCGCAAACAGGTCGGAGCGAAAAACAGAACGATAAGACATGAGAAATCCTTAATACATAAGCAAGCAGAAAATGCCCGCACATGACACAAGAGCATGACCGTAAAGTCAATTACGAATATGCCGGGATCTCATGACTTGCCCGGCAACTGTCCTGTCCTAGGACTTCAGCTGATTAACAACAAAGAGCAGCACGATGGCCCCGATCAATGCCGTCACAAAACCGCCGGCAGCAATGCCGACGGACTGGAACACGAAGCCGCCGATCACCGAACCCAGTACGCCAACGACCATATTGCCGAGCAGACCCTTACCACTGCCCTTCATGATCAGACCGGCCAGCCAGCCGGCAATGGCACCTATCAGCAGAAACCCGATGACATGCATGACGCTTGCTCCTTCTGTGTGAAACGCTATGTTTGCACGCGACTCAGCGCGCGTTCGGCCTGAGGATACTCAAGCGGTTGCCATAAGGCGATGAGGTATCGCCAATGATACCTTTCTGCGTGATCAGCACATCGCCGGGCGCAAACAGCGGCCCGTTGGTCAGGCGTACGCTGGATGGAAACGCCAGCCCCAGCGGGTCCGTCTGCTGCAGTACCGTACCGTCAAAGCCGATCAGTGCCACATTGCCCTGAACGAAAAGCGACACCAGCAAGCCCTCACCGACCACGCTCAGGTCATCAGGAATGGATGGCAACGAGGCGATAACCTGGCGCTCGCCGGGCAGGCCATCGCTGCCGATCAGGATGCGCTCGATGCGGCCCAGCGCCGGCGGCATCAGGCTGCTGTCCGTCACATAGAGTTCACGGCCGCGAATGGCGATGCCGTTCGGCGCGGTCAGGCCGCTGGCCAGCCAGACTGCCTGACTGAGCACCTTGAACGGGTCGGCCGAGTCCAACACCACGCGCACAATTTTCGGATCGGGCAACGCCGTCGTCGCCAACGGACCATTGGTCAAATACAGCGCGCCATCCGGCCCGGCGGCCAAGCCATTGGGCGCTGCCAGACCGTATTCGTGAATAGCCTGCAGTCTGGGCGATGGCGTCAGGCGAGCGGCATAGAGCCGGCCATCGAAGCAATTGGCATATAGCACATCGCCGCGCTGGGCCAGCCCCGTGAAATTGCAGGCGGCATCGTTGATCGGGGTGGCGGTATACACATCGCCGCTGCGAAGAATTTCAAACACCCCCGTACCGCCTGACACAAACACTCGCCCATCCGGCGTGGTCAGCGTGTTCTCAGCATCGGGGATGGTGGCAATGTCGATGACCTGACCACAGGTGTTGGACACGCACAGCGGCGGCAGGGCATCGGTATCCGGTGCCAGCGTGGCAGGAATGCTGCTATCCGTACCGCAGGCGGCAAGCAGCAGAGGCAGCAGGCAGAGCAATTGTCGCGTCATCATGTTCTTCTTGTTGAGCGGTTGTGCACTGATGGTACATTCAGTCCGTCACTTTTCAGCAACTCATTATTTTCAAGATCATTGTCGTGAGGTCCGCATGTCTGCCGAACTCTTTACCCTGCCCGTGTCCACGCCTGAAAAATCAGCTTATGCCGTACCCGTCCGCTGGTTCAACGCCAGCAGCAGCGGTGCTGCCATTCTGCTGATGCCGGCGCTGGGCATCCCGGCGCGCTACTACGATCCGCTCGCCAGTGCCCTGCAAGCAGCCGGCACAGCTGTGCTGATCATGGAGCAGCGCGGACACGGTGACAGCGCCCTGCGGCCCTCGCGCAGCGTCGACTTCGGCTATCGCGAAGCACTCGATGAAGACATTCCCGCCCTCCTCGGCTGGCTGCACAGCCAGCGGCCCGGCCAGCCCGTCGTGCTCATGGGTCACAGCCTCGGAGGCCACTATGCCAGCATGACGGCCGGCCGCAGCCCTGAACGCATCGCCGGCGTCATTCTCAGCGCCTGCGGCACAGCCTGCTTTGAAGCCTTCGAAGGCAAGGTACGCAACCAGCTGCGCGTGCTCATCATGATGATCCCCATGCTGACCCGCGCCTTCGGCTACTATCCCGGCGACAAGGTCGGCTTCGGAGGCCGCGAAGCGCGCCGGCTCATGCAGGACTGGCTGCAGCTGGCCCGCCACAACCGTTACGCAGCCATCGGGCTGGATGAAGATCTGGAAGCCGGTATCCGCCACTTCAACAAACCCTTGCTGATGCTGCGCATGGCCGACGATGACTTTGCCCCGAAGGCCGCCATGGATGCGATGCGCGCCCGCTTCAGCAGCGCCCAGGTCAGCGAGCGCGTGCTTGATGCCACCACACTGGGTGATCGCGCCGATCATCTGCGCTGGGTACGCACGCCACACGCCGTGGCCGGGGGAGTCCGTGACTGGCTGACCAGCCACGGCTGGCAATGAGGTCGCCGCAACCTAAGCCGGCCCCAGCATCTGCTCGGGCCGCACCACGCGGTCAAACTCCTCAGCGCTGACAAAGCCGCCAGCGACCGCCTCCTCGCGCAGCGTCGTGCCGTTGTGATGCGCGCGCTTGGCAATCAGCGCCGCGTTGTCGTAGCCAATCACCGGCGCCAACGCCGTCACCAGCATCAGCGAACGCTCGACCAGCTCGGCAATGCGCGCCTCGTTGGCCGTCATGCCGCTGATGCAATGATCAGTGAAGCTGCACGCCGCATCCGCCAGCAAGCGGATGGACTGCAGCACGTTGTAGGCAATCACCGGCTTGAACACATTGAGCTCGAAATGCCCCTGAGCACCGGCAATGGTGGCCGTAACGTGGTTGCCCATGACCTGGGCGCAGACCATGGTCAGTGCCTCGCACTGAGTCGGATTGACCTTGCCCGGCATGATCGACGAGCCCGGCTCGTTCTCCGGCAAGGCCAGCTCGCCGAGACCGGAGCGCGGCCCGGAGCCGAGCAGCCGGACATCATTGGCGATCTTGTTGAGACTGACCGCCAGCGTGTTGAGCACGCCCGACAGCTCGACCAAGGCATCGTGACTGGCCAGCGCCTCGAACTTGTTCAGCGCCGTGACGAATGGCAGGCCGGTACAGCGCGCCACCTCGGCCGCAAACAGCTTGTCGAAACCGATGGGCGTATTCAGACCGGTACCCACCGCGGTGCCACCCTGCGCCAGCGGATACAGACGCGGCAAGGCATCGTGCACACGCGCCAGACCGAGCTGCAGCTGCATCGCGTAGCCAGAGAACTCCTGGCCCAACGTCAGCGGCGTGGCGTCCTGCAAATGCGTGCGCCCTATCTTGATGATGTGCTGCCAGTCCTCGGCACGCGCCGCCAAGGCCTGCTGCAGATGCCGCAGCGCCGGCTGCAGGCGGCCATGAATCTCCTCGACCACGGCAATGTGCATGGCCGTCGGGAAGCTGTCGTTGGATGACTGGCTGAGGTTGCAATGATCGTTGGGATGCACTGGCTGCTTGCTGCCCATGGCACCGCCAAGGCGCTGGCTGGCGAGATTGGCAATGACCTCGTTAGCATTCATGTTCGACTGCGTACCGGAGCCGGTCTGCCAAACTACGAGTGGAAAGTGCTCATCCAGGCTGCCATCCATGACCGCCAGCGCTGCCTCAGCAATGGCCTCGCCCAGCCTTGACTCGATACGCCCCAGCGTGAGGTTGGAGCGAGCTGCACAGTACTTGACCATGCCTAGCGCCCGAATCAACGGCGCAGGCAAGCGCTCGCCGCCGATATCAAAATTCTGTAGGGAGCGCTGCGTCTGCGCGCCCCAATAACGATCTGCCGGCACCTCGATTACACCGAAACTGTCGCTTTCTGTACGTGTGATCTGGGTTTTCATGCGCGATGCATCAAAGCATTGAGTTGATCGACGGCGGCAGCCCAGTCGGAGTCTTCGCGCATGGCATCGCGAATGAACTGCGCCTGAGCTGGCGACCAGCATTCGGCGCGATGCAGCAGTACGTCACTGGCCACGCGATGCTGCGCGGCAAAGGCAGTAATGGCCTCATCGCTATTGGCCAAACCTAGCTGAGCAAACAGACTGTTGAGGCAGTGTGCGGAAGTATCCATGGCGATCATCTCCGTGTAGATGACGACCATCATGGCCCTGCTCGCGACGTAACGCAAAAGGCCCAGAAAGCAAAAAGCCCAGTCATTTCTGACTGGGCTTTGCTATGTGGTGACCCCACCGGGAATCGAACCCGGGTTACCGCCGTGAAAGGGCGATGTCCTAACCGCTAGACGATGGGGCCAAACGTGGTGGAGCTAAGCGGGATCGAACCGCTGACCTCTACAATGCCATTGTAGCGCTCTCCCAGCTGAGCTATAGCCCCACGTTACAGAACGACATCTGGGTGTGTCGTCGTTCAGTGGCGCGAATCTTAGGGATGCCGAGTAAGGCTGTCAACACGCTTGTCAGAAAAAGATGCTCGTCTGCGCAAGGAATGTGCAAGTCAGTGGAAAACTCAGAGATAACTCAGCGGTAAGGCCGTGGTATCCACCACTTTTCGCATGACGAAACTCGAGTGCACACCACTCACCCCCTCAATGCGAGTGACCTTGTCGAGCAAGAACGCTTGGTAGGCATCCATGTCGGGCACCACGACTTTCAGCAGGTAATCTGCACTCTGACCCGTAATGAGGTAGCACTGTTGCACTTCTTCAAAGGCGCGCACCGTAGCCTCGAAGTTTTCGAAGCGCTCGGGCGTATGGCGATCCATGCTGATTTGAATCAGCACCGTCAGGCCCAAGCCCAGCGACTTACTATCGAGCAGCGCAGCCCGCCCGCGAATGACCCCGCTCTCTTCCAGTTTTTGCACCCGCCGAGAACAGGGAGATGGCGACAAGCCGACACGATCCGCCAGCTCCAAATTAGACAAACTGCCGTCCTGCTGCAAAGCAGCCAAAATCAGCCGATCGTGCCGATCAAATTTCGCAGAAACCTCACTCATCGCAATTTATCACCCGTTAAATCAAATTAATTAGCATAATTCACCAATTTATAGTCTTAATGCCAGATTTTCGCAAGCACATTGCGCAACTGCCGCCCTACACTGCTCACCTATTCAGACCACGCTCAGTCAGGAGCAGCACCATGGCTTACGATTTCCGCAAATACCGCCCCACGCCCGTGGTCGTTCGCCCGCAACGCCGCTGGCCCGACCATGTCATCACACAAGCCCCGCGCTGGTGTGCCGTGGATCTGCGCGATGGCAATCAGGCCTTGGTCAAGCCCATGACGGTTGAGCAGAAAACGCGTTTGTTCCAGTTGCTGGTGAAGGTTGGCTTCAAAGAAATTGAGGTTGGATTTCCAGCGGCCTCACAGCCCGACTTTGATTTCGTGCGCCAGCTCATCGAGCAGCAGCAAATTCCGGACGACGTCACTATTCAAGTCTTAACGCAGGCGCGTCCGGAATTGATTGCACGCACCTACTCATCGCTGAAAGGCGCCAAACGCGCCATTGTGCATGTCTACAACTCCACATCCCGCACACAGCGCGAGCAGGTATTCCGTACCGATGTGGCCGGCGTGAAAGCCATTGCCGTTGCGGGCGCCCACTGTGTGGCCGAGCACGCGGCACAACACCCCGAAACCCAATGGACATTTCAGTACTCGCCAGAGAGTTTTACCGGCACCGAACTGCCGGTGGCTGCCGAAGTCGTCAATGCGGTGATTGAGGCATGGCAGCCGCAAAACGGGCAAGCTGTCATTATTAATTTGCCAGCTACTGTTGAAGTCAGCACGCCCAATGTCTTTGCCGACAGCGTGGAGTGGATGCTCGAACACATGCACCATCGCGAACATGTCACGGTGTCGCTGCACACGCACAATGATCGCGGCTGCGGCGTGGCAGCTGCTGAACTCGGCGTTATGGCCGGCGCCGATCGCGTGGAAGGCACCCTACTTGGCAATGGCGAGCGCACCGGCAACATGGACCTGGTCACCATGGCCATGAACCTGTATAGCCAAGGCGTAGACCCTAAGTTGGATTTCTCTGACATGCGCAGCGTCATCGACACCGTGGAAGCGGTTACCGAAATTGCCACGCACCCGCGCCATGCCTATGCCGGCGAGCTGGTGTTCACGGCCTTTTCTGGCAGCCATCAAGATGCCATCCGCAAGTGCCTGAACAACCAGACTGAGGCCGTCTCGGCCGAACACCCGTGGGATGTGGCTTACTTACCCATAGACCCGCGTGATTTGGGTCGTCGCTACGAGGAAGTGGTGCGCATTAACTCGCAGTCTGGCAAAGGCGGTGTGCTGCATGTGCTGGAGCAGCAGTTCGGCATCACCCTGCCGCGCTGGTTGCAGATCGCGTTTTCGCGTGTGGTGCAGGAGGATGCGGAGCGTGGTGGCGGCGAAGTCGATGCCAGCCGCATCCATGCCCTGTTTCAGCAGCACTATGTGGCCACCCCCGAAGGCTGGCGCTTAAATGGCTACACCTTGGACCGTGCCGACGACATCGTGACGGCCAGTATTACGCTGAGCCAAGGCGCGGTACTTCAAGGCCAAGGCAGTGGCGTGGTGGGAGCGCTCATTGCTGCCATTAGCCTGAAAACCGGCTTAGTGCTGGAGGTGGAAGGTTTTGATGAGTTCTCGCTGGGCAATAACACCGGCGCCAATGCCATGGCCTGCGTGCGGATCCGTCAAGGCGAGCAGATTGGCGAGGCCGTGGCGCTCGCCGAAGACACCACCGCTGCCGCCCTGCAAGCCGTGCTATCGGCTGCCGGGCGGGCGCTCAGCGCCTGATCACGCATCAGGCTGCTGATTCACTAACGACTCGCCGCGACGGAATGCGGCGAGCTGCTTTTCCAACGCCTTTGTTTCGTTCTTCGACACGCCACCCAGCACCGCAATGGCTTCGCGCAAGCGTGCACGCGTCATGTCCGGCCCCATAATAGCCATGGCTTCCATGACCGGCGGTGCCGATGGCGTACCCGCCATGCTGACAAAGAACGGCGCCATAAAATCGCGAAGTTTAATGCCCAGCGCCCCGCTCAGGCGTTGCAGCAACTCGCTGATGTGCGCGTGCTCCCAGTGCCGCAACGCTTCCAGCTCCCACAGGGCCAGTTGCAACAAGCCCTTGATTTGCTCAGCACTCAGGTTTTTATGCGTGAAGCTTTCCGGCGTTAGCACAACCTTACCGGCAAAGAAGAAGCCGGCCTTATCCACCGCTTCCGACAAGGTGCTAACACGAGTCTGAATCTGACTGGCCACACGTGCCAGGAACTCGGGCGATGCCCAGCGCTGAAACGCCGCCACAAACTGATTCAACGGCAAGCTTTTCAGCCACTGGCCATTGAGCCATGCGAGCTTCTCCACATCAAAAATGGGGCCGCCCAACGACACACGTTGTACATCGAAATGCGCGATCATCTCAGCCAAGGTGAATTGCTCACGCTCATCCGGCATGGACCAACCCATGCGGCCCAGGTAATTCAGCAGCGCTTCTGGCAAATAGCCCATGCGCTCGTAATACGTAATGGAGGTCGGATTTTTACGCTTGCTGAGCTTGGATTTGTCCGGGTTACGCAGCAGCGGCAAATGGCACAGCTGTGGCATATCCCAGCCGAAATACTCGTAGAGCAGCTTGTGCTTGGGCGCCGAGCTGATCCACTCCTCGCCTCGCAGCACATGGGTGATCTCCATGAGGTGGTCATCCACCACATTGGCGAGATGGTACGTCGGCAGACCGTCGGCCTTCATCAAGACCTGCATGTCCACTTCTTTCCAATCGATGCTGATGGTGCCGCGCAGCAGGTCGTTGACCTCGCAAACACCCTCACGCGGCACCTTCATACGAATCACATGGGGTTCACCCGCTGCGACTCGAGACGCTACTTCTGCGGCGGGCAAGTTGGCGCAGTGGCCGTCATAGCCCAGCGCGCCTTTGGCCGCAGTCTGCTCGGCACGCAGAGCATCCAAACGCTCACTGGTGCAGAAGCAGCGGAAGGCATGGCCCTTGTTTAACAAAATCTCCGCGTGCTGCTGGTAAATCGCGCTGCGCTCACTCTGCCGATACGGCGCGTGGGGGCCGCCAATATCCGGACCCTCATCCCAATTCAAACCCAACCACTTGAGCGACGACAGAATCTGCTGTTCCGACTCCGGCGTGGAACGCTGCTGATCGGTATCTTCAATACGCAAAATGAATTGGCCGCCATGCTGGCGCGCAAAGCAGACGTTAAACAGTGCCACATACGCGGTGCCCACATGCGGGTCGCCCGTTGGCGACGGAGCAACACGGGTACGAACAGGTTTGGTCAGGGCAGTCATGGCAGGGCTTCACCGAAAAATCACGAGGCGCGCAGTATAAATAAAAAGGCCGGGCCCCGATCAATAATCGTGACCCGGCCTTCATAAATGCACGCGATAACGCTTAGTGCGAAACGCGCTTCGGCAGGGACTGCTCGCGGCGTTGATCCGCCGAGTTCATACGTGGCGAGCCCGCAAAACCGCTCAGAATCGCTGTCAGCTGGTCGGGTGATAAACCTCCGCTGCCTAATTTCTGCAGTTGGTTGATAACCTGCAACAATTCACCCGGCAGCAGCTCGGTGACCAGTAACGGTAGCTGACTGTCGTTACAACTCTCTTCGTTCTGAACTAAGTTGTCATCTAAGTTGTTCAACGCCGGCAATTGGTTCTGCACCCAGTCATTAACCAAGGCAGAGGCCTCACCATGCACCACCGTGCGGGCAATGGACGGCATACGAATACCGGCTTCGGCCGAGCCTACGCGGAATGGCAGAATTGACGATGCGGCCTGACCCAGCACGATATCGTGCTTAAAGCCACCAGAGCCACGTCCTGCGGCCACCGGCTTTTTGCAGATGCCATAGCGCTTATCGACAGTCCGGTAGCTATCCAAGAACAGGCCGGAGTTAGAGCCGCCGCCATTGGGGTTATGGCAGTGCATGCAGTTCACTTCAAAATAGGCGCGCACACGCTTGTGAACGTCCAACGGCGAACCCGCGGTTTCGCCGGTGCTGCCCGGCAAATCCCAGACCGGCAATTTAGCATCGTGCGTGGCCGGCACCTCATTGAGCCAGCCCTTACTCACCATAAAGGCCAGTTGATTTTCACCACTCAGGTCTTTGTTGCTACCACGATCCATGTTGCGAGCTTTGGGACCTATTGGCGCCGAGCCAGCTTCACGGTCATCGCCACCGTGGCAGCTGATACAGTTCAGTGCCGCCGGGATGGTGTACTGCGTCGCCGTACCGGTGTAACGCGCACGCGCACCATTTTTCTTCACATTCGGGTTGGGATCGAGGTAGTCCCACGACACCGAAGCCGAACCACCCGCCAGGCTGAGCACCGCCTTGGTGTTGTTACCACTGGCATCTTTTTGCCAAATGTAAGGCAAGCCCACCCAGTTATCGCCCGCTGTGGTTTTACGCTTAATTAGCAAACGCGTTTCCACCACATTCTCACTGAGCAACTTGCCTGCAGAGTCTTCCTTACGGAACGTAAAGGTCTTCGAAATTACCGTGCCTACGGGGAAGAACAAGGTCTCGGTAACGCCTTGGCGACTGTCCTGGTATTTGGCTTGCTGCGCTGTAGCACTCCCCACTGCCGTCGGCGGCAAGAAAATCACGCGGTACTTGCTGGCATAATCGGTAAACAGCGTGGTGTTGAGCTCATAAGGCATCACCCCGTCTTTGCCATTACCCGCCGAAAGTGGATTCTTGGGGTCCGAAAACAAACCATACTGGCTCAACTCAGGGCAGTTGTAGGTGGCCAGCGCCGCCCAGTTCACCTCACCCGGCTTCACTGCAGCACAGGCTTTTTGCACCTCGGCATCGGACGGACGCGCAGCTTCTTTGGCTGCCTTATAGGGCAACTCCAGAACCGGCACAGCACGCGTTGGCAAATCGCAATTATGCGGCGCTAAATCGGTCGAGCCAGGGGTAATCAGCTGCTGCGCCAACTCCGGCCCCAAGTCCGTGCGGTTGAGTTTGGCATTCAGGAACGGCGTGTTCAGCGGGTTACCGTCATGCTTGTTATTCGTGATGCAAATCCCATTTTCCGGCTTTTTCAGCTTGCCTTGGGCATTGAACTTCCACGCATTGTATTTGCAGGTAGGCTCCTTATCGGAGCGATCCCAATTTGGGCGACCGCGCTCATCCACACGTGCCTCGTTGCGACCCTTTTCATTGGGGTTTGGCTGATTCAATGGAATGCCGTCTTTATCTTTCGGGTACTCGGTACAGCCGTTGGGCGTGTCTTCACCACCATCCCAAACAATGTCCGCACCGCGCCCGAAATTTTTCACCCGCAGCAAGAGCGGCAGCGCTGAAGCCACGCCACGATCCGCGCTAGGCAATTGCGGGTTACTCCCGTTATTACGGAAGGTGTTGTTGCGAATTTCCACGCCTTCGGGGTAGAAATCGTAGCGCAGATCCGGATACTTGTTGTCCACCAAACCAAAATTGACCACGGCGATGCCAATAGTGTCGTTGTCGTAAATTTCGTTGCCGTAAATTTCGAGCTGGTCTGAGGCCAAAATGAGCATGCCGGTACCGCGCGGTGTCAGGCCCACAATGTTGCCAATCGGCGCAAAATTTTCGGTGTTATTGCCGTAACTTTTGTTATTTCGCACGATGTTCTTTTCGCCGTACTGACGCAGGTCGGGCAAATCGAAAATCAGAAAGCCACCCGTGTTTTTCGTGGCCACGTTGTTTTCGAAAATCGCCCGGTAGGTGTTCTCAAACTCATAGCCCGCCACATTGTAGGTGGCCAAGCAATTACGCACGATGATGTCGTTGGACTGGCCCACATACACACCCGCATCGGACGCACCGTGAGCTTCACAGTTCTCCATCAGAATATGGCGCGTCTCCACAGGATACAGCGCATACGCGCCCACATCCGAACGCGGGGTATAGCCGGGGTCTGTTTCATCGCGGCCTGCCAGATCGTGCCAGCGCGCACGCACACCCCGCATGGTGATGAAGTTCGAGCGGAAAATACGAATCCCGTTGCCCGGCGTGTCCTCTACCGTGAAGTCTTGCAGAGTCAGGCCGTCGGAATAGGACGCGTTAATGCCCTCGGCACTATCGCTCTTGGCAAAGTTTAGGAAAGTTTTCTTCATGCCCGCGCCCTTCAGGGTCAGGCCCTGCTTGCTGTTAATGAGCAAGCCGGTCGGCATATCAAACTTGCCTTCACAGAGCAGCACGGTATCGCCGGCACTGGCCTCAAAAATGGCCGAGAGAATGTTGTTACGGGCATTGGCGTCAGGCTTGATGCATGCGCCGTCATTCACGCGAGGCGTTGCGCCATTGCCATCGCTGGTGCTAGGGCGTGAGCACGCGGTAAGAGCCAAAGTCGTAGCCAAGGTGACAGCAAGGGCTGCCACGCGAAATACAGGGATGCTCATAAGCAACTTCTCTTTTTTTATTTTCACGGTTGATGACAACCGTGCGGTGTTACGAAAGTACTACAAACACCATTTATCGGGAAACGCAATTTTGTAAAAACGTCAACCGAAGCAGAGACTCAGACATTAATACGGTGAACCCAAACGAAGGAGCTTCACCATGTGGAAACCCGTTGCTAGTGCACTGATGGTCGTTGCACTGACTCAACCCGTTTACGCGGGCTCATCGGACGCCGTCGTCGGAGCCGTCATTGGTGCCGGATTTGGAGCTGTCATTGGTCACAGCCTGGACGGTCGCCAAGGCGCACTCGTCGGCAGCGCCATCGGTGCCGTGGCCGGTACTGCGTTGGCAAACAACCGCCAGCCAACGCATCAGTCGCACGGCTATACACAGCCTGTTTACGCACAGCCTGTCTATGCCCAGCCCACTTATCCGCCCGTGCGCTATCGGCCAGTCCATAACCAGCCTGTGTATGCACAACCCATTTATGTGCACCCGGCCTACACTCAACCAGTGCAGGTGGTGTATCGCGAAAATGATTACCGCCCGCGCCACTGGCGCCAAGAGCGCCGTGAGTGGCGGGAGTCTCGCCGAGACTATAAGCATGGGTATCAGCACGGGTATCGTGAAGGACGCCGTGATGAGAGTCGCTGGGACTAAACCATTAACCCTAAAACGCTAAAACCTGCCGAGGCGGGTTTTAGCGAAACCATTTTCAGCGCGGTATTCGAGCTCGCCAGCGCAAAAGAACCCACCCCAAGCCAATGCCCACGGCATCTGCCAACACATCCAACCCCTCGGCACTTCGCCAAGGGGTCATGGCCTGTGTGAGTTCTGTCAGTAGCGCCACCACGAGCAGTATCCACACCACCCGGCCCTGCCGCCAAAGCCAAAACGCCGAGACTGTGAGCCAGAAAAATAGGGCGGCATGAATCAGTTTGTCGGAGTAGCTAAACGCCAGCGGCTCAGGCACCGCCACCGGCACTAACAGGAGCAGCCAAATGGCCAGCACATGGGAAAGCCAGAGGACTTTAAGCCACATGCTCTTTTTGCCATTCACTTTTGAACTCGCCATTTGAACAATCCAAAAAAAACCCGCAGCGCCGAAGCGATGCGGGTTCCGTAATTTGGTAGGCACTAGCAGACTCGAACTGCTGACCCCCACCATGTCAAGGTGGTGCTCTAACCAACTGAGCTAAGCGCCTAAGTCGCTTCAGTACATCCTGAAGAGGCGCGCATGATACTCAAGCTGTACGTGACTGACAACCACTCGCCCGCCTGATTGCTTAAAAAGCCAACAAGGCTATTGGTCTGAGATCAATCGCCTGCTTTTAATCGCCAGAGGTGAGGTAATCCGCCTGATAGGTCAGGCCAACGCCGCGATAGGGATCTGGCATGTGCTCGCTGCGCTTGAAACGTTTGTAGCTCCACTGGTATTGCTCGGGTGCAATATTGATAAAGCGCTCCATGGCGCGATTCATGGCCGTGGTCGCTCGCAGGGCGTCTTCGTGATTGATATCGGGGTCGCCTGCGTGGAAATACAAATCGAAACCCTGGCCATCGGCGCGACGCATACAACCCATAACGATGACACGACATTGTGTTTTCGCCGCGAGCTTGGGCACCATCACGCCCGTCCACGTGGAGAGCCCAAAGAACGGCGCAAATATGCCACCATTCTGGCCTGGAATGTGGTCGGGCAAAATGGCCGTGAAACCGCCTTTGCGCAAGCCTTTAAACACAGCGCGTACGCCGCTGTCATCAGTAGGCACCACGGTGGCGTGCAAACGACCACGCGACTCCGCCACTAAGGCATCCACGCCGGGCTGCTTGCCCGGCTTATACATAATGATGGGGGCGGTGTACTGATTGATCCACGCGTTCATGAACTCCCACGTGCCCCAATGCGGAACAATAGCGATTACTCCCTGCCCCGCCGCTAATGCCTCGTGGAAGATTTCTTCGCCGTGGGTATCGCGGATTTGCGATACGCTATAGCTTGGCGGCATGCCCCAAGTCTTGGCAAACTCAAAGGCGGTCATAGCGGTACTCCGCAATGAGGCCTTAACCATGGTTTGATGCCAGGCATCCGATTGCTGCGGATAGCACAGCTGCAAGTTACGCAGCACGGTTTGATAAATACCGGAACGGGGAAAGCAAGCCACGATGCCGCCCAAAAAGGCGCCAATGCGCTGCAATAGCGGCAACGGCAAACGCGCAAAGAAGCGGAGTAGCGCCAGCGAGAGGCGATCTTTGAACGCTAGCGGCTTCATGATTGCGCCAGTAAGCCGCGCTGACAGTCCGCGATCAGGTCGTCGATATCTTCTAAGCCCACAGCAATACGAATTAGGCCTTCACTGATGCGAGCCGCCGCTTTCGCTTCCGGGCTTAAACGGCCATGCGTGGTGGAGCCGGGATGCGTAATGGTGGTGCGGGTATCGCCCAAGTTAGCGGTAATGGACATGACCTGGGTGGCATCGATAAATCGCCATGCGGCCTCACGCCCACCCGCCAATTCAAACGACAGCACGCCACCAAAGCCACGCTGCTGGCGCTTAGCCAATTCATGCTGAGGATGTGACGCTAAACCGGGGTAATGCACGGCGGCAATGCCCGGCTGCGCTTGCAGCCATTGCGCTAGTTTCAACGCCTGCGCTGAGTGAGCCTCCATACGCAAACGCAAGGTCTCCAGGCCCTTCAGAAACACCCACGCATTGAACGGGCTGAGTGACGGGCCGCAGGTGCGCACCACGCCGTAAATGTCTTCCATGAGCTTGTGCGGCCCCACCACCGCGCCACCCAAACAACGACCTTGGCCATCAAGGTATTTGGTGGCGGAGTGAATAACTAAGTCAGCGCCCAAGGCCAGCGGCTTTTGCAGCGCCGGCGTACAAAAGCAATTATCGACCGCGAGCAAGATGCCGTGCTCATGCGCGATCTGGCTTAAGGCCGAAATATCCACGAGCTCGCCCAAGGGGTTGCTGGGCGTTTCCA
The DNA here is from genome assembly GCF_057084925.1 of Perlucidibaca sp. Taxonomy (NCBI): domain Bacteria; kingdom Pseudomonadati; phylum Pseudomonadota; class Gammaproteobacteria; order Pseudomonadales; family Perlucidibacaceae; genus Perlucidibaca; species Perlucidibaca sp. The sequence goes on from NZ_JBXMRC010000009.1 coordinate 41,536, forward strand.
CAAAGAACAGCTTGGTCGCCGGCGTAATGGCGGCGCGCCAGCTGTCCAGATCCGCCAACGGCACAAAGCGCGTGGTGATGCCGAACTTGCGAGCGTATTTGTCGAACAAGACATTGGTGGTGCCGAACAGGCTTTGCGACGCGACGATCTCATCGCCGGCTTTCAGCAACCCGAGCACGGTGGCAAGGATGGCGGCCATGCCCGAGCTGGTGGCCACGGCGCGGGCTCCACCCTCCAAGGCTGCCAGTTTTTCTTCAAAGCCGCGCACCGTGGGGTTGGTAAAACGCGAGTAAATATTGCCGGCTTCGGTACCGCCGAATCGCGCCGCCGCTTCGGCGGCACTAGCAAAGACAAACGACGAGGTCAGGTAAATTGACTCGGAGTGCTCACCTTCAGCCGAACGAAAATTACCGGCACGCACCGCCAAGGTATCAAACCCTGCAATATCAAACGGCGCAGGCGTGGTGTTCTCGGGCACATCAGACATCGTTTTCTCCCAAGCCCAACGGGCTTAGCCGTTGGCGAGGTCTACCATGGTGGAGCCGTGACGGCTTTGCTTTTTGGCCGAATCGCTGCGTGACGCCTGTAGCTTATCGAGATAGACATCATCAATATCGCCTGTCACATATTCGCCGTTAAACACGGAGCAATCAAATTGTTGAATGTCCGGATTGCCTTCGCGCGCGGCTGAGATCAAATCTTCGAGCTTTTGATAAATCAGCGCGTCCGCACCAATCAAATCACAGACCTCTTGATCGGTACGACCGTGCGCGATGAGCTCGTCCTTGGCTGGCATATCAATACCGTAGACATTCGGAAACTTGACCGCAGGCGCTGCCGAGGCGAAATAGACCTTATTCGCGCCCGCATCGCGCGCCATTTGAATGATTTCGCGACAGGTGGTGCCGCGCACAATGGAGTCATCCACCAGTAGTACATTCTTACCAGCAAACTCCAGCTCAATCGGGTTGAGCTTTTGACGCACCGACTTTTTGCGCTGGCCCTGCCCCGGCATGATGAAGGTACGGCCGATGTAGCGGTTCTTCATGAAACCTTCGCGATACTTGACATTGAGTTGGTTTGCCAGCTCCAGAGCCGCCGTGCGGCTGGTGTCTGGAATAGGCATGACCACATCAATGTTCAGATCGGGATAGTCGCGGGTAATGGTATTGGCTAGCTTCTCACCCATGCGCAGTCGCGCTTTGTACACTGAAATATTGTCAATGATGGAGTCGGGGCGTGCGAAATACACGTGCTCGAAAATGCACGGCGAGTACACGGGATTTTCCGCGCACTGGCGCGTGAACAACTCACCCGCTTCGTTAATAAAGACCGCTTCGCCCGGCAACAAATCGCGTACCACGCGAAAGCCCAGCGAGGTCACAGCCACCGATTCCGAGGCCACGATGTACTCTTTGCCGTCTGGCGTATCGCGCTCACCAAAAATAATGGGGCGAATGCCGAAGGGGTCGCGGAAACCCACAATGCCATAGCCAGTAATCATGGCCACCACCGCGTAAGCACCACGACAGCGCTTATGCACGCCACTCACGGCAGCAAAAATGTCATCCACACTGGGGGCGATTTTGCCGTTGGCTTGCAGCTCATGGGCAAAAATATTGAGCAGTACTTCGGAGTCGGAGTCGGTATTAACGTGGCGCAAATCGGTGAGAAAGATGGCCTTGGCCAACTCTTGGGCATTGGTCAAATTACCGTTATGCGCCAGCGTAATGCCGTATGGCGAGTTCACATAGAACGGCTGAGCTTCAGCCGAGCTGGACGAGCCCGCAGTGGGGTAACGAACATGGCCAATACCAAAGTTGCCAGCCAAGCGCAGCATGTGACGGGTATGGAACACGTCGCGCACCATGCCGTTTTCTTTGCGTAAAAATAGGCGACCATGTTCACTGGTAACAATACCGGCAGCATCCTGGCCTCGGTGTTGCAATACCGTCAGGGCGTCATACAACGCCTGATTGACCGGCGTCTTTCCGGCAATGGCAACAATTCCGCACATGGCAACCTCTCAGGGTGACGATTTCGACGTCGGAGACGCCGAAGGGATAGGACGAACCAGCGTTAACGCTTGCTGCTGTAGCGAGCGCGCCAGAGATTCATATTGCAAAAAGGTTTTTGGCAGCAAGGCGTTGCGATACCAGCTGTCATGCTTCACGAAAGGCGCCATGAGCATGAGTGCGATAAGCACCAGCAATCCGCCCCGTAGCGCCCCAAAAATGCCGCCCATGAAGCGATCGATCAAGCTCAAGCCACCACCATGCACCACTTGACGCAGCACGGTGCCAAGTAGGCTAAAGGTCAACAAAGTGCCAAAAAATAGACCGCCATAAGACAACACGAGGCGTATTGAGGGTGTGCTAACAAAACCCGCTAACCAAGCGGCTAAGGGCTCGTTAAAGCTGCGCGCAATGATGATGGCCAGCACCCAGCCCGCTAAGGCAAAGGCTTCGCGCACGAAACCGCGCATAAAGCCAAAAATCAGCGAAAGCGCCAGAACCGATAAGATGACTAAATCTGCAGGATGCATAAGGCTCGCTAACCTGCCCGTATTAGGGACAGTAAGGGGTAGCAATCTGGGCGCGCATCATACCAAACTCACGGGCGATAGGCTTGAATCCAGCCACTCAATTTTAGCTGGGGATCTTCCGCTAAACGCCGCTTAATAGATTCGGCCACTGACTTATCGAGCTCTGGGCCAATAATGACGCGCCAGCTATCGCCCGTAGCTGCCGAACTGGCGCGATAACCTTTGGCGCGCAGCTTCTCCACCAAGGCATTGGCTTTCTCGGGCGCATTAAGACGGGCCACCTGCACCACCCAGGCCTGAGGCAAGGCCGGATCCGGATCTGTCGGTGTTTTGGTGGCTTGTGCGACAGCTGCCTTTTTATCGGCTACCGCTTTTTCGGCCGCAAGTTTTTCGGCCTTGGCCTTATCTGCAGCGGTCTTTTCTGCAGCAGCCTTCTTCTCGGCTAAGGCTTTTTTCTCGGCTAGGGCTTTGTCAGCTAGAGCTTTTTTTTCTGCTGCCGTTTTTACCACGGACTGATCATCTAACTTAGCTTGTGCAGCCGCCGCTGCAGCAGCCTCAGCTTTTAACTTTGCGGCCTTCTCGGCAGCAAGATTTGCCGCGAGCTGTTGCTCGGCTAATGCATCCGTGCCGGGCGCAGGACGAGTGGCGGGTTCTTGCAAACGGAATTGCTCTGGCGTGGCCGGTGTGGGCGCTGGCTCTTCCGTGATCGCGGGCTCTACGGGATAAAACGTGGGCTCGCCGTGACTGGCGCTGATCTCTTTCGCCATGTCTTGCGCTTGCTGCTGCAGCGCTGGGGCTAAGTCCTGCGTGGTTGGCGTTGATGGCGCCGAAGGCGGTGTGGGTGGACGCAGCGCTTGAACCCCGGCGCCTTCAAGCAAAACCGGCAGAAACAGAATCGCGGCAGCCAGCAGCACCACGCCACCTAAAATTCGTTGCTTCACTGCGATATCCATGACTCACGCACCTGCTGACAAAACGGCCGCGACCGTTAGAAATGATCCGAAAACAACGATTCTATCGCCGCCTTGAAGTGCTTGGCGAGCTGCGCTGAGCGCCGACTCCACCGTTGTATATTGCCCGCCAATACAGGGGTTGCTGAGCGCTTGCTGGAGCTGGTCGGCTAATCGCGCTGCCGTTTGCCCTCGCGGGCCCGACAAGTCCGCCAACCACCAACAATCCACCGACTCTGCCGATGCCGCGATCACGCCCGCCACATCCTTATCCTGCAACATAGCGAAGACAGCATGGGTACGCTGGCCCGGCAGGGGTTTCGGCAAATGCTGCCAAAGAAAGCGTGCGCCGTGCGGATTATGCCCGACATCGACCCAGACTTCAGGCAGCCCGGTTAAGCGCTGCAAGCGCCCGGTGACATAGGCGTGAGGCAAGCCCTGCCGAATCGCCGCCTCGCTGATGCGTAGGTCGCTTACTGCTGCCAGTGCGTGCAAAGCGGCTATGGCGGTGGCCGCGTTATCACAGACCACACTAGGTGCAGGCAAGTCGGTGTAAAGCGTATCGCCAGCTTGCCAAGACCATGCGCCGGCCTCGTCGAGGTCTGCGAAATCGTAATGCTGCCCTTTTTGCCACATCGGTGCCGATAGTGACTGTGCCTGCATCAACAACACCGAGTGCGGCTCACGCTCACCCAGGACCACCGGGCATCCTGCACGCATAACACCGGCCTTTTCTTTGGCAATGGCTGCAATGGTATCGCCCAGCCAGTCCTGATGATCGAGATCGACACTGGTGATCACGGCCACGGTGGCATCGACTAAGTTCACGGCATCCAAGCGACCGCCCAAGCCCACTTCCAGCACGACTAAGTCCGGCGCCTGCTGCTGAAACCAGTAGAAGGCCGCCAAGGTGGTGTGTTCAAAATAGGTCAGCGAAATATCGCCCCGCACGGTTTCAACGGCATCTAATGCGGAGACGAGTTCGGCATCACTAATGAGCGTGCCGTTGATGCCGATGCGCTCATTGAAATCGACTAAATGGGGTGAGGTGTAGTGTGCGACGCGCCAACCCGCAGCACGACCCAGGGCCATTAGCGTGGCCACCGTTGAGCCTTTGCCGTTCGTGCCGGCCACGGTAATCACGGGCGCCTGAAACTGACGCACATGGAGACGATTCGCCACAAGACCGACACGCTCCAGCCCCATATCAATGGCACTGGGGTGACGGCGCTCTAAGGTGTGTAGCCAGTCGGCTTTAGACTGCGAACTCACACCGGGAAATGCGTAAACTTGGCCAACAAACGGAACAACGTATCGCGCATTTCATGGCGGTGAATGATGATGTCTACCGTGCCATGCTCTAGCAAAAACTCCGATCGCTGGAAGCCTTCCGGCAGCTTCTGACGCACGGTTTGTTCAATGACACGAGGGCCAGCGAAACCAATCAGCGCATGAGGTTCCGCCGCATTCACCTCGCCCAACATGGCCAAACTGGCCGACACACCGCCATAGACCGGGTCGGTGAGCACAGAAATATAGGGCACACCAGCCTGCTTCATACGCTCTAACGCGGCGGAGGTTTTCGCCATTTGCATCAGCGAGAACAAGGCTTCTTGCATGCGCGCGCCACCCGAGGCGGCAAAGCAGATCAGTGGCACACGGTGGATCAAGCAGTACTCAGCGGCGGCCACAAAACGACCACCAACCACCGAGCCCATGGAGCCGCCCATGAAATCGAATTCAAACGCCGCCACCACCACGGGTAAATTATTCAGCGTGCCTTTAATCACCACCAAAGCATCTTTCTCGCCGGTACTGGCTTGCGCTTCAGCAATACGGTCGGCGTAGCGCTTGGAGTCTTTAAAACGCAGGATATCAATCGGTTCAAGATCGGCCGCGAGTTCTTCTTGGCCTTCAGCATCTAGGGTCAGCGCAATGCGCGCACGAGCGCCGATACGTAAATGATGTTGGCAGCGCGGGCAGACGTGCTGATTGCGCTCCACCTCAGCCTCATAGAGCACGGACTCGCACTTAGGACACTTACGCCACAGGCCTTCCGGCACTGAAGCTCGGCGATCTGTCGGGCCTTGTTGCCCCACATTCGGCAGGATACGTTCCAGCCAGTTTGCACTCATGTTGACTCCCAAGAGCCACCGGATCGCGGCGGCTCAGATGGCCCTCAGGCCTGATCAATCGCGGCGCGCATGGGCGCCAAGATCGCGGTCAAAGCAGCGGGAATCGCTGCAGTATCGTGGGCCAGTTCGCCCAAACGCTGCACTAGCACCGAGCCTACCACCACGCCATCGGCATGGCGCGCGACGGCCGCTGCCGTTGTGGCGTCCTTGATACCAAAACCAACGCCAATGGGCAATTGCGTGATGCTGCGTAATTCAGCAATTCGCGCCGCAACGGCGTCAGTATCGAGCGTGGCGGCACCCGTCACACCCTTCAGCGACACATAGTAGACATAGCCACTGGCCGCATCGGTAATGAGTTTAGCCCGTGCCAACGACGTGGTGGGTGCCAACAAATAAATGGGGTCCAAACCGACTCGTTTGAGCTCAAGGTCGAGGTCTTCGGCCTCTTCCGGCGGCAAATCAACGGTCAACACACCATCCACGCCCGCCGCTTTAGCCGCATCGGCGAAGGCCGCCACACCCATAATTTCAACGGGATTGAGGTAGCCCATTAAGACCACCGGCGTGTGGTCGTCTTGCTGACGAAACTCGCTGACCATAGCCAGCACTTGGCGCAGACTCACGCCATGCTTGAGGGCGCGCTCGTGGCCAAAGGTGATGGTCGGGCCATCGGCCATGGGGTCGGAAAAGGGCACGCCCAATTCCAGTACGTCAGCACCCGCCTTCACCAGCGCATGCAGGGCGGCCACGGTGACACCCGGCTCCGGATCACCGGCCGTAATGTACGGAATTAAGGCTTTGCGTCCGGCCGCTTTCAGAGCCGCGAAACGATGGGCTAAACGACTCACAGCTTCATCTCCAGGCCGTCCAACGCGGCTACCGTCATCAAGTCTTTGTCTCCACGACCCGATAAATTCACAATAATGATCTCGTCTTTCGCCATGGTCGGCGCCAGTTTCACGGTGTAGGCCACTGCATGGCTGGATTCCAGCGCAGGAATAATGCCTTCTTTGCGTGTCAGCGTGTGGAAACCATTCAACGCTTCCGTGTCATTAATCGCGACATACTGCACGCGGCCAATATCTTTCAACCAGCTGTGCTCCGGGCCCACACCGGGATAATCCAAGCCGGCCGAGCAGGAATGCGTTTCAATAATCTGGCCATTGTCGTCGGCCATGAGGTAGGTACGGTTACCGTGCAAGACGCCCATACGACCCGCGTTCAGTGGAGCCGAATGCTGGCCATCGCCAGCCGCAATGCCATGGCCTGCGGCTTCCACGCCATAGATTTTCACCGATTCATCGGCCAGGAACGGGTGGAACAAGCCAATGGCGTTAGAGCCGCCACCGACACAGGCGACCAAGGCATTGGGCAGTTTTCCCGTTTGCGCGAGGCATTGGCGGCGCGCTTCACGACCAATCACCGATTGGAAGTCACGCACCATCATGGGGTAAGGCGCAGGGCCAGCGACGGTGCCGATGATGTAGAACGTGTCATCAACGTTGGTGACCCAATCACGCATGGCCTCGTTGAGGGCATCTTTCAGTGTTTTCGAACCCGATGTCACCGGCACCACAGTGGCGCCCAGCAACTTCATGCGATAGACATTCGGCGACTGGCGCTTGACGTCTTCGGCGCCCATATAGACTACACATTCCATGCCCAGTCGTGCCGCAATAGTGGCTGTTGCTACGCCATGCTGCCCTGCCCCGGTTTCTGCAATGATGCGGGTTTTGCCGGACAGCTTGGCAAGCAAGGCCTGCCCGATGGTGTTGTTGATCTTGTGCGCGCCGGTGTGATTCAGATCTTCGCGCTTGAGGTAAATCTGTGCGCCACCGAGCTCACGACTCAAGCGCTCGGCGTGATACAGCGGTGATGGACGACCCACGTAATGCGCCAGATCGTGATCGAACTCTGCCATGAAGGCTGGATCGTTCTTAAGACGGGCATAGAGCTTGTCGAGATCATCCAACGCCCCCATCAGCGTTTCCGAGACAAAACGGCCACCGTGCTTACCAAAACGGCCACGGGCATCGGGGAACTGCGAGAAATCTACCGGTTGACTCATGCTGAGCGAACTCCTGCCAGAAAAGCTTCAATTTTGACGGCGTCTTTTACGCCTTTTGCCGCTTCAACACCGCCACTCACATCCACCGCATAGGGCCGTGTTTGCATAATGGCTTGCGCGACATTTTCCGGGGTTAAACCACCGGCCAGAATAATGGCGCGCGAGGTTTGTTTGGGCACTAAGGCCCAATCGAACTGCAAGCCCGTGCCGCCATGCTGCGTGGGGTGATAGGCGTCGAGCAAAATGCCCGAGGCCAGCGGCCACTGCGCCATGAGCGCGCTCACATCCTGGCCAGGCTGCACGCGCAAGGCCTTGATCCACGGGCGGCCGTATATCACGCAGGCTGACTCTGGCTCATCACCATGGAACTGCAAACAATCCAAAGGGACTTCCGCGAGGGTGTCGCGAATACGTTGCTCACTGGCATCTACAAACAATCCCACCGTGGTCACAAAAGGCGGCAAGACGGCGATGATGGCAGCCGCTTGCGCTGGCGTCACCGCACGCGGACTGGTGGAATGAAACACAAAGCCGAGAGCGTCTGCGCCCGACGCCACTGCCGAAAGTGCATCGTCAATTCGTGTGATGCCACAGATTTTGACGCGAACACGGGAACAAGCTTGAGTGGACAAGGTGCGCTCAGTGAGAAAGTTTTAACAGAAATCGAGTGTAGCAAAGGCAAAAGGCAGCGTCAGGTGAAGTTGCACCAGACACTGCCTTTTGTGCGAGGTTTGTCGTGCCTTAGCCCGACTTTACCCAGCGAAATTAACGCTTGCGGGCGCTGATACGCTCAGTGATAAACATACCCGTCAAAAACAAGCCTAAAAATACCAGCAGCACATTCGAGAAATAGCTGTATCCCAGCAGCTTCGTCTTTGCCGCCTCGTCCAGTTCTGCGGGCGAGGTCCCTGTTTCGGCGAGTGCTGTGGGTGTCTCACTTTCAGGCATAGCTTCAGGATTAAGGGCGGAGATCTGCTGATCGAGCTCAGTGACTCGCGTCTGCAAATCGGTAATCTGCTGCAGCATCTGAGTGCGCTCAGACTGCAAAGACTCCAGCGTGGGTTCAGCACCCACATCCGCTAAAACTTCGGCGTTATCGGCTTCGGCAGCAGCCACCAGCTCAGCTGGCTCTGGGCTGGGCTGGACCGCAACCGGAGCAGCGACAACGGGAGCCGGTGCGGCGACAGGCTTAGGAGCCGCCTTGGGTGCAGCTACTGGTGCTGCCGCAGGTTTCGCAACGGGCTTTACGGCCGGTTTTGCGGCGGGTTTATCGGTAAATGCAGCCGCTGCAACCTGACTTGGCTCGCTGCGAGGGGCCACGGCAGCTGCCTGTGCGGGAGCCAAAGGCTCAGCGCCATCGCTGGATACTTTCGAGGCCACTTGCTGAAGCTGACCAATGCCGGCCGCTCGGATCGACACCATGAAGCTGACAAAGTCGCCCTCCACAGCGGTACTCGAGGTGGCACGCGCAATAACTTTGCCAGAGGGCAAGGCAATGATTTTGAAGCGCACGTTATCGGCCCAGTCTGGGCGCGACAAACCCACTCGGGTATGTTCTGCACTGGACGCTACGGATACGCTCAGATCACGCAAATTTGCACCCTGAAGATCGACCAACTCGATGTCCATACGCAGGGGCTGATTCGTTGCTGACCACACCACCATGTCATTGACAGAGACCGCCAGTGCAGGCGTAGAAACGGTAGCCATCATCAAGGCCAGAGCAAGGGCGTGGGGTGCGCGAGTGAAGCGAGTGCGGGGCATGACTTTATCCTCATTATCAGTGTCTTGCAGTGCTGCTGAGTAAAGCGTTTTCACTCGCAGCTGCCAAGATGCATTTTTACTTAAAACCAACATATCTGGTTAAGAATGGCGTTATTCCGACCAAGCGGCAGCCCAAATCGGCCCAATAGGGCCACGCGGCAACTGAAACTCCGGCGGATAATGTGCATCGACAAAATAGAGACCATCCGGCGGCGCTGTGATGCCCGCCTGAGTTCTGTCGCGGGAAGCCAGCACTTGCGCCGCCCACTCCACATCGGCACGGCCATCACCCACAGCCAGCAGCACGCCCATGATGTTGCGCACCATATGATGCAAGAAGCCATCCGCCTGAATATCTAGGCGGATCAATTCACCGCGCCGACTTAAGTTCAGGAAATGCACATCCCGCACCGGGCGCTTGGACTGACACGCAACGGCACGGTAGGCACTAAAGTCATGCACCCCGACCAAGGCATTCGCTGCCGCTTGCATACGCGAGACATCCAGAGCCGCGTGATGCCACGTCGCTCGCCCCGCCAGCAGCGCAGAGCGTCGCGGGTGGTTATAGACAAAGTAGTGATAGCGTCGTGCAATGGCCTTGAAGCGCGCATGAAAATCGCCGGTTATGGGCTGAATCCAGCGTACTGCAACGGTTTCGGGTAACAGCGTGTTAATGCCCATGAGCCAGTTGCGCTCGTTGCGAATTGCGCTGCTATCAAAATGCGCGACCATGCCCGAGCCATGCACCCCGGCATCCGTACGACCAGCGCCATGCAAGGTAATGGGATGATTGGCGACGCGGGATATGGCTGTTTCCAAGGTTTCTTGGACGCTGACAACACCTGCTTGCTGTGTTTGCCAACCGCGAAAAGCTCGACCATCAAACTCAACGCCTATCGCCCAGCGCGTGCTGGGCGGCGTAATCATTTCAGACACGATTAGCTCAAACTATCGAGTATTTGCTTGGCCAGTGTTTGTTGCTCGGCACTGCCTCGGGTGATGACGGTTTGCAGCAACTCTTTCGCCAGATCAGTTTCCTGCATGTCGATATAGGCTTGGGCTAAATCTAAACGGGTTTGCAAGGCCGCTGACTCAGCATCACTCATGAAGTCGTACTCTGCCTCAGCCTCAACCTCAGCCTCGGCTTCAATCGGCACATTCATACCGACCTGCTCAGGCTCAATAAATGGCGACACCTCTGGTTCCGGTGCGGAATGTGCCGCCGTCCACGGTGGTGTTGGCAGCGACTCAAGGGGCTCGAACGCCACGTAATCATTGGCCACCGGTACGATAGGTGCTGCCCGAGCAACGAGTGCGGCATTGCTAGCCGCCGCCGCACGACGACGCAGAATAATCAGCAGGGCGATAAAAAAACCGACGGCCGCTGCCACCCAACTCGGGCGAATACTACTTTCAGCCGCAGGCTCTTTCGGCGCAGTGGTCATGGGTTCAGCACTGGGCTTGACGGCATTAAGCTGGGCCAGCTTGGCATCCAAGACCTTTAAGCGCGCATCTTTATCCTGACCTGCGTTTTCCAGATCCGCCAATTCCGCCTGCAGCGCTGCTCGCTCGGCTAGTAACGTATTTTTCTGTGTCGCTAATTGGGCCAGCTCATCGGCAATCAGTGCTTCCGCTTGCGCAGCTTCCGTCGAATCTGCCGCTTTTGGGCTGATGAGCGTCAGCGTCACTTCCTCGCTGCCTTCTGTGGCTGAGGTTGCAGGCGCAGCTGAAAGCGCGGGCTGATCTAAGGGCGCATGGGTTTGATTATTTGCCGCTGCCTGTCTTGCCGCCAGCCATTCGCGCGCTTGCTCAGGCCCGGGCAGCGTTAAGCCGGTGGATAAGGGGTAGCGCAGCAAGGCACCGCGTTTGAGCTGGTTAATGTTGCCATCAACGAAAATTCGAGGATTACTTTCCGCCAGCAATTGCTGCTTTTGTTCCAGCGATGCCTGCGGTAACGGCCACGCTTTCGCCAAGCCCGTTAAGGTATCTCCCGCCTTCACCCGGCCTGAAACCGGCTCCGCCGCAATTTGCTCAATTGGATCAACAAAGGCTTTCGCGCCCGGTGCGGGCTCTACGGGTGGCGGCAAGGTCGGCGCTACGCTATCGACCGTTAACGTCGCGGTGCCGGGTGCCGTGAGGTCAGTGGTGGCTAGGGTTTCTGCTAACTGAGGGGCTTCAGCGAGGGCGGGCGCTGCCGGGGTCATTTCCGGCAGTAAAACTGCGGTCACCTGCTGAACGCGAATATTGCCAGGCCAGATCAATTGCACCAAGAAATTCAGGTTGGCCTCTTGCTGTGGCTCCACACCAGAGATCACCGCCGTCACTGAACCCGTGTTTTGCATGAGCACTTGCCACTGATCGGATCCCACCGGTGGGATCAGGCCAAGGCGGCTGTAGTCTTCGGCGGGTGCAAGGATGACACGCGTATCGCTCGCTGCCACTGCGCCCAAGTCACTGAGTACCAGCTGAATTTTCAGTGGTTCGCCCAGCGCAGACAGCACGCGCATTTCACCCAGTGCCACCGCATAAGCGGAGCAGCTGTAGGCACTTAAGCAAGCTACTGCTGCCCATGACACGATGCGATTGTTCATCCCCGCTCCCATGACGCTATCCGCGCCAACCGACTATTTGCTGCGCTGAGTTAACCCTGAACCATGAGCGTTGCCAAGAGCGGCTGCACAATCCCGACGCGTAGCGGGTCGGCGAGCACGCAGGCCATGGCGTCTTGCGCCTCGACTTGCAGGCGCGACAAGGTGCCGGTGAAGTTCGCCACCCCTTGGCTGACCGGCGTCGGCAGTGTCTCGCCATCGCGATCTTCATGCACTTGCAGGTGATCCACCGACTCGCAAATGGTCAGCACATCTGCACGACTCAGCGCATCAGCATGCGTCCAGCGCAAGTCCATCACGGCACCGTAAAACACCGGCACGATAAACTGACGTACGCGCACCACCGTGCCCGGCAGTTGCTTTTGCAGCGAAGCCAGCAAGCGGCGCTCGCGCAGCGTACCCGTCGCCGGCTCGAAACTGCCATCTGCAGACAGCACATTGAAGGCGATCTGCTGCGGCCAGGTCTCTACCGTAATGCCACGACCGTTGAGCAACTCACCAGTCTGGCGTGCCAGCTCACGAACACCCTTCTGACCGCGCGCCGAAACCGGTGCCAGCACCGTCACTTCTAGGCGCTGCAGCGGCGATGCTGCATTCAGCTTTTGCACCAGCGGCGACAGGATATTGACCAGCGGCTCATCGAGCACAATTAGCAGACTGTCCGGGCCGGCTTCGGCCAGACTCACGGCTTGCGGGTGCGAGCGCAGGCTGCCACTGGCATCCCAAACACGCACACCGCGTGCCAGCAAGCGACCGGCCAGCTCGTCTGCCACATCGGCGGGCACGGCAAGGATGGCTTCGTTAAGGTCATCGAAATCAGCCGTATCGGCCTCTTCCACGGCCAGCGGCTTGTCGCGAAAGACACGACTCTCTTCGTTGGAGCGCGCGCTAGCAAAAAGACGCAGGCGGCCCACAAAAGCCCCCTGCTCTTCCAGCGCATCAAAGAATGCGCGACCGAGTTCACCGGTCACGCCAAACAGACCCAGGGACTGCGTAATAGCGCCCATCAGGCTGCCGTTCCGCGAGCGAGCAGAATGCGCAGCATACGACGCAGCGGTTCTGCCGCGCCCCAGAGCAACTGGTCACCGATCACGAAAGCCGAGATATATTGCGGGCCCATGTTGAGCTTGCGAACACGGCCAACGCCGATCTTGAGGCCGCCGGTGATGCTCGCCGGGGTCAGCTCGTTGACGGTGATGTCGCGATCGTTCGGCACCCACTTCACCCAATCGTTACCGGACTGGATGATGCTTTCGATTTCGCTCAGCGGCAGATCCTTGTTCAGCTTCAGGGTCAGCGCCAGGCTGTGGCAGCGCATCGCGCCGATGCGCACGCAGAGGCCATCCACCGGAATCACGGCGTCGGTCCCGAGGATCTTGTTAACCTCGGCCTGACCCTTCCACTCTTCCTTGGACTGGCCGTTGTCGAGCTGCTTGTCGATCCACGGGATCAGACCGCCCGCCAGCGGCGCACCGAAGAACTCACGCGGCACATCGTTGCGGATGGTCTGCGCTACCTTGCGGTCGATATCCAGAATCGCTGAAGCCGGTGTGGCCAGCTCGTCTGCGACAGCAGCGTTGATCACACCCATGCCCTTAAGCAGTTCGCGCATGTGGTTGGCACCACCGCCCGATGCCGCCTGATACGTCATGGAGCTGACCCACTCGACCAGACCTTCGCGGAATAGCCCACCCACGCCCATGAGCAGAATGGAGTTGGTGCAGTTGCCGCCGATGAAGTTCTTCACGCCCTTGGCCAGCGCAGATTCGATCAGGCCGCCATTAACGGGGTCGAGAATAATCACCGCGTCATCTTCCATACGCAGTGTCGACGCCGCGTCGATCCAGTAACCGTTCCAACCGGCTGCACGCAGCTTCGGGAAGATCTCGGTGGTGTAATCGCCGCCCTGGCAGCTGATGATGGTGTCCATCGCCTTCAGAGCGTCGATGCTGTGGGCGTCCTGCAGAACACCTGCATGAGCGCCGCCGGCCTTGCCACCGAAGGCCGGCGCCGCAGCGCCCGGATTCGAGGTGGTGAAGTACACCGGATCAATCACGGCGAAATCATTTTCTTCCACCATGCGCTGCATCAGCACCGAACCCACCATGCCACGCCAACCGATCAGACCTACTTTCATGTTCGTTCTCCTGAGAATTTGTTAAAGCGCAGCGCTAGTTAAAGCGCGGCAACGACCGCTTCGCCCATGGCTTGCGTGCCAACCTGGGTCGTGCCTTCGCTGTAAATATCGGGGGTACGCAGGCCCTGATCGAGCACGCGACCGACGGCATCCTCAATGGCCTTAGCCGCAGCATCGGCCTTGAAGGTGTAACGCAGCATCATCGCCACCGACAAAATAGTGGCCAATGGATTCGCCACGCCCTTGCCGGCGATGTCCGGCGCGGAACCGTGGCAAGGCTCGTACATGCCCTTCTTAAACTCATCCAGCGACGCCGACGGCAGCATGCCGATGGAGCCGGTGAGCATGGCCGCTTCGTCGGAGAGAATGTCGCCGAACAGGTTGCCGGTCACAATCACATCGAACTGCTTGGGGCGGCGCACCAGCTGCATCGCGGCGTTATCCACATACATGTGCGAGAGCTCGACATCCGGGTATTCCGGCGCGATCTCGGTCACGACCTGCTTCCACAGCTCGGTGACTTCCAGCACATTGGCCTTGTCCACCGAGAGCAGCTTCTTGTTGCGCTGCTGCGCGAGCTGGAAAGCGACATGCGCGATGCGGCGGATCTCGGACTCGCTGTAAACATCGGTGTTGTAGCCCTGACGCTCGCCATTCTCGAGAATGCGGATGCCGCGTGGCTGACCGAAATAGATGCCGCCAGTCAGCTCACGCACGATGAGGATGTCGAGGCCGGCAACCAGCTCGGTCTTCAGCGACGACGCATGCGCCAGCTGCGGATACAGAATGGCCGGGCGCAGGTTGGCGAACAGGTTCAGCTCGGAACGGATCTTCAGCAGGCCACGCTCCGGGCGGATAGCACGCTCGATCTGGTCCCACTTCGGGCCGCCGACGGCACCGAGCAGAATGGCATCGGCCTTGCGGGCGGCATCCAGCGTGACGTCCGGCAGCGGCACGCCATGCGTGTCGATGGCGCAGCCGCCGAGTAGCTCGTGGCTCCAGCTCAGGCCCAGGCCAAACTGGTCGTTGACCTTGGCCAGCACTTTCTCGGCTTCTGCCATGATTTCCGGGCCGATGCCGTCACCGGCCAGAATAACAATATGTTTAGTCATCTAAATCAATCTCTTAAATTGGTTTGTTCAAGCGCGATGCAAGCTATTAAAGACCCACGGACGGGCCAGCTGAGCCTTGCTTTCAAACGCCTTAATGGCATCACCATCTTGCAAAGTCAGGCCAATGTCATCGAGACCGTTGAGCAGGCAGTGACGGCGGAAGTCATCGACCTCGAAGCCGAAGGCCTCGCCGCTGGGCGTAATGACCTGACGCTTTTCCAGATCGACTGTGATCTCGTAGCCTTCCGTCGCGAAGCATTCGCGGAAGAGCTGATCGACCTGCGCTTCCTCAAGAATCACCGGCAACATGCCGTTCTTGAAGCAGTTGTTGAAGAAAATGTCGGCATAGCTCGACGCGATCACGGCACGGAAACCGTACTCATCCAGCGCCCACGGCGCATGCTCGCGCGACGACCCACAACCGAAATTCTGTCGCGCCAACAGCACGCTAGCGCCTTGGTAGCGCGGCTGATTGAGCACGAACTCGGTATTCAGCGGACGCGTCGAGCAATCCTGACCGGGATAACCCTCGTCCAGATAGCGCCACTCATCGAACAGGTTCACGCCGAAGCCGATGCGCTTGATCGACTTCAGGAACTGCTTCGGGATGATCTGGTCGGTATCAACATTGGCGCGATCTAACGGGGCTGCGATGCCCTTCACCACCGTAAATTTCTGCATGATTTATCTCCTCTGGCCCGGGGCCTGCCTCAGAACGTACGCACGTCGACAAAGTGGCCGGCAATCGCTGCCGCCGCTGCCATCGCCGGGCTGACCAGGTGAGTACGACCGCCGTTGCCCTGGCGACCCTCGAAATTGCGATTGGATGTAGATGCGCAGTGCTCGCCCGAGCCCAGCTTGTCGGCATTCATCGCCAAACACATCGAGCAACCGGGCTCGCGCCACTGGAAGCCGGCATCCAAGAAAATCTTGTCCAGCCCTTCGGCTTCGGCCTGCTGCTTCACCAGACCCGAACCCGGCACCACCATAGCCTGCTTGATGGTGCTGGCGACTTTGCGGCCCTTGGCGACGACAGCGGCTGCGCGCAAATCCTCGATGCGCGAGTTGGTGCAGGAGCCGATGAACACGCGATCGAGCTGGATGTCGGTGATCTTCTGCCCGGCCTTGAGGCCCATGTACTGATAAGCGCGCTCGAAGGAACTGCGCTCGACGGCATCTTCGGCGTCGTCCAGCGTCGGCACCGTGGCGGTGACCGGAACCACCATCTCCGGGCTGGTACCCCAGCTCACCTGCGGCTCGATGGCCGCGCCATCCATAACCACAACGGTGTCGAACACGGCGTCGGCATCGGAGTGCAGGGTTTGCCAGTAGGCCACCGCGGCATTCCACTGCTCGCCGGTCGGCGCAAAGGGCTTGCCCTCGAAATACGCGATGGTCTTGTCGTCGGCGGCAACCATACCCACACGGGCGCCGGCTTCGATGGCCATGTTGCAGACCGTCATGCGGCCTTCCATGCTCATGTCACGGAAGACCTGACCGCCGAACTCGATGGCATGGCCATTACCGCCGGCGGTGCCGATCTGACCGATGATGGCGAGCACGACGTCCTTGGGTGTCACGCCGGCACCGAGCACGCCGTCCACACGGACGAGCATGTTCTTCGATTTCTTCTGAATCAGGCATTGCGTGGCGAGCACGTGCTCGACCTCCGACGTGCCGATGCCGTGCGCGAGGCAAGCGAAGGCGCCATGGGTAGCGGTGTGTGAATCACCGCAGACCACGGTCATGCCCGGCAGCGTCAGACCCTGCTCCGGGCCGACCACGTGCACGATGCCCTGGCGCACATCATTGATGGTGAACTCGACCACGCCGAAATCGCGACAGTTGTCGTCCAGCGTCTGCACCTGGATACGCGAGGTCTCGTCGGCGATGGCAGCGACGCCACCGGCGCGCTCTTCGCGGTCGGTCGGCACGTTGTGGTCCGGCGTGGCGACATTGGCGTCGATGCGCCAGGGCTTGCGTCCGGCCAGGCGAAGGCCGTCGAAGGCCTGCGGCGAGGTCACTTCGTGCAGCAATTGACGATCGATATAAATGAGGCAGGAGCCATCATCGCGCTGGGTCACGAGGTGGTCATCCCACAACTTGTCGTACAGGGTCTTGCCGGCCATCACAGCCTCCTTAGCAGATCACGCCCCACTACACAGGCAATGGGGGATTTCGGATGAGGCAAGATTAATGTGATGCTTTAGATAAATCCAATTTATAGTTTTTATATTATAAATTACTTAATAGAATATATGGCCTCAACCATTCACCCAATTCTCCACCCCCAGCTTCAGCACACGCACAGAAGGTTTCAGAGGCGCTTGCTGATAGATTGTCAGCGGCGTAATCTTACAAAATTAGCATCGACATACAAAAGGTACGAAAATGGCTGCAACCGCCACGCTGTCCAGCAAATTTCAAATCTCTATCCCCAAGGCCGTGCGAGAACAACAGCAGTGGCAGGCGGGCCAGGAGTTCGTGTTCATTCCCAAGGGCGCTGGCGTGCTCGTCATGCCGGTGCCAGCACGCAACACCCTGCAAGGCATCGCGCGCGGGGCCAACCCAGACAACTTCCGTGACCGGCAGGATCGCTATTGATGCGCGTCGTTGACACATCGGCCTGGATTGAATGGCTGCTTGACTCGCCAACCGGCAAACAGCTCGCCGCTGACCTGCCCGCTGAAGCAGACTGGCTGGTACCCAGCATCGTGCAACTTGAGTTGAACAAATGGCTGACCCGAGAGTTGGGCGAAACGCGCGCCGATCAAGTCATTGCCTTCAGCATGACTTGCGTCGTCATCAATCTCGACAGCCGTATCGCGCTGCTGGCTGCAGACCTGCATCGCGAACATGGCTTAAGTACGGCCGATGCCATCATCTATGCGACCGCCCGCGATCAAGGTGCCGAACTGCTCACCTGCGATGCCCATTTCAAGGATCTGCCCGGCGTTCGCTACTACGCCAAGACCGCTTGGCTGATGGAGTCCTGACCCATGGATACCGCCGTTCTCAAGGCCTTCATTGAAGTGGCCCGCCACGAATCCTTCTCGAAGGCCGCGGAAACGCTGCACCTGACACAACCCGCCGTGACCAAGCGCATCCAGGTACTGGAAGAACAGCTGGATGCGCCCTTGTTTGACCGTGTCGGCCGCCGTGTGACGCTGACCGAGGCCGGTCGCGCCCTGCTGCCCCGCGCCCGGCAATGGCTGCACGAGCTCGACGACATGCGCCGCCTAGTCAGCGACTACTCCGAAGCCGCGACCGGCCAGCTCACCGGCACGCTGACGGTCGGCACCAGCCATCACATCGGCTTGCACCGCCTGCCGCCGGCGCTGCGCGCGTTCAGCACCGCGCATCCGCAGGTGCGGCTGGACATCCGCTTCATTGACTCCGAACAGGCTTACGACGCCGTGCTCTCCGGCGAGCTGGAGCTGGGCATCGTGACGCTGCCGCCAGCGCCGGATGACCGCCTGGTGGCAAAAGTGATCTGGCCCGACCCGCTGGCCTTTGTGGTCGCCGCCGGGCATCCGCTGGCGTTGCGCGCTCAGAAGCAACGCGCTGGCATTGCCGCCGCTGATCTAGCCCCCTACTCCGCCATCCTGCCGTCATCCTCGACCTTCACCCGCCAGATCGCCGAACAGATGTTCCAGCGCGAGGGCCTGACGCTGAACGTGAGCCTGGTCACCAATTATCTGGAGACGATCAAGATGATGGTGTCCATCGGTCTCGGCTGGGGTGTGCTGCCGGCCAGCATGTGCGATGCCGAGGTGGTGGCCGTGCCGGTGCAAGGCGTGGCGCTGAGTCGTGACCTGGGCGTGGTGCATCACCCGAGGCGCGCGCTGTCGCGGGCGGCGCAGGCGATGCTGGCGTTATTGGAGCAGGAGGGGTAATCTCCCAGGAACTCAAGCACTAGACCACGCAGTCTCTGTCGCTAATCGTGACATCGACCGATGTCACACACATTCATGGCATACCGGCGTTTTAAGAGATAAAAGCGGCTTTTTGCAGTTATTGCCGCCACGCGATCTGTTGATAATGACCCCACAGTCAACTGACCGCTGGATAAGCCCATGAACGCCACCGTAACCGAACACCTGAACGCGCAAACGGCGCAGAACGAATCTGCCAAGCCCGACTGGAAAGACCCTAAGCGCTATCTCTGGCTACTCAGCCCGGCACTGCCGGTGATTGGCTTGGCGGCCGTTTCCGCCTATGCCGTTGCGCCGAAGACGCTGCGCGGCTTGTCCTGGGCGGGTCCGGCCCTGGTACATGGCATTATTCCGGCATTGGATCGTCTGATCGGCACTGACACCAGCAATCCGCCGGAGGACATGATCGAGAAGCTGGAAAACGACAAGTATTATCAAGCCATTGTGAAGGCGTTTATTCCGGCTCAGTACGCCACCACCTTCTTGGCCACCTGGCTAGTCGGTCGTCGCAAGGACATGCCGCTCACGGACTATCTCGGTCTGACCCTGACCGTGGGTGCAGTCAATGGTATTGCCATCAACACCGGCCACGAGTTGTCGCACAAGCATGACAAGCTCGATCGGTTCTTCTCCATGCTGGCCTTGGCCCCCACGGGCTACACGCACTTCGCGGTTGAGCACCCGTTCGGCCATCACAAGCGCGTCGCCACGCCGGAAGATCCTGCCAGCAGCCGGATGGGCGAGAGCTTCTGGAAGTTCCTGCCGCGTACCGTCATCGGCGGCTTCAAGTCCGCTTATGAGATCGAGAAGCGCCGTCTGGAGCGCAAGGGCAAGAGCTTCTGGTGCTTAGAGAACGAGTTACTGCAAGGCTGGGCCATGAGCGCCGGTTTCTTCGGTGCGGCGACCCTCGTTGGTGGCCCACGTGCCATCCCCTTCTTAGTGGGTCAGGCTGCCTACGGTGCTTCGCTGCTGGAAGTGATTAACTACATCGAGCATTACGGCCTGAAGCGCGCACAGAATGAAAACGGCAAGTACGAACGCACGCTGCCGGAGCACAGCTGGAACAGCAATGAAGTGGTGAGCAACTTGTTCTTGTACCAGTTGCAGCGCCATAGCGATCACCACGCTCACCCAACGCGCAGCTTCCAAGCCCTGCGCCATTTCGAAAATGCGCCACAGCTGCCCGGCGGATATGCGTCGATGTTGCTACCTGCCTACTTCCCATCGTGGTGGTTCGGCATGATGGATCAGCGCGTGGTGGATCACTACAAGGGAGATCTCAGCAAGGTTAATATTGATCCAGAGCGGCGTGAAGAGATTATGGCGAAATACGGCAACTAACGCCAAACGCCCATAAATGACCGGCAGAGGCTCACGCTAATGTCGGTTTTTTTATGCCTCTGCGCTAGCTGGTTTCCCCTAAAGCGCAACTGATCGGCTAAAGTTCGGCAAGCTCATCAACCAAGATATTTTCGGAGCACTTGTCATGACGATCTTGTTGTTTATTGTTGGCCTAGGCCTACTCGTTCTTGGCGCAGAGGCCTTAGTGCGCGGGGCCTCCCGCATGGCTGGGGCCTTGGGCATTTCGCCGTTGGTTGTGGGCCTAACGGTTGTCGCGTTCGGCACCAGTTCACCGGAGTTAGCCGTGAGCGTGAAGTCGGCCTTTGCTGGCCAAGCCGACATCGCCATTGGCAACGTGGTGGGCAGCAACATTTTTAACGTGCTGTTTATTCTGGGTTTATCCGCCATCATTGTGCCGCTTATTGTGGCTCAACAGCTGATTAAGCTTGATGTGCCCCTCATGATTGGTGCATCCGTACTGCTTTGGGTGCTCGCGCAAGATGGCACGCTGAGCTTCCTAGACGGCGCCGTCTTATTTTTTGGCCTCAGCGCCTATATCGCACTGCTCATTCGCCAGAGCCGTAAAGAAACGGCCGCCATTAAAGCGGAATACGATGAAGCCTTTGCAGCGCCAAACGAGCCCATGAACTGGCTGAGCAACCTCGCCTTAGTGCTGGGTGGTTTAGCGATGTTAGTGCTGGGCTCGCGCTGGTTGGTGGAAAGCGCCGTGACCTTTGCTCAGCACATGGGCGTGAGCGAGCTGGTGATTGGTCTGACCATTGTGGCCGCAGGCACCTCGCTGCCAGAAGTAGTTACTTCCCTCATTGCAGCCATTCGTGGTGAGCGCGACATTGCGGTGGGCAATGTGGTGGGCAGTAACCTGTTTAACCTAATGGGTGTCTTGGGCTTAGCCAGCATGGTGGCTCCCGCCGGGTTGCCTGTGTCGGCCTCCGCTATCGCATTCGACATTCCCATCATGATTGCCGTGGCCGTGGCTTGCTTACCCATCTTCTTTACCGGCGGCATCATTAGCCGCGGTGAAGGCGCATTGTTTCTGGGCTATTACGTGGCCTATACGCTGTATCTGATTATGGCCGCCAATCAACATGCGCAGCTTTCCTTGCTGCGCGATGGCTTGCTGTACTTCGCGCTGCCCTTAACGGCCATTACGTTGCTGATCATTGCCACGCAAAGCCTGAGGAAACACGCCAGCCCTTCAAGCAGAAGCTAATGCTTCAGAGTTTTTATACTCGTCCAGCAGCTCGCCGTAACGGCCAAACAAACGCTCGCGCCATTCATTCTCTAGCGCCTGCGTTTGTTGCTGTGACGGGTGGAAACCGGGTTTCACGTAGGCAGGCATGTGTTTAAGCACTCCGGAGATAAACCCGTTTTTGCCAAACAGAGCTCGCAGACCACGCAGATTCTCTTGAACACTCAATAACTGCCCTTCCTTCAACAGCAATACGCCCCAACTGGCAATGATCGGCGGCGCCAAGAGCGCCAGAACAAGACCAAGCGCGATCCGGCGCTCGGCCAGCGTGCCTCCAACCTGCTCGAACACATCGTAGGCCACAGACTTGTGCTCGAGCTCCTCGAGTGCATGCCAGTACCACAGTTTTAGCATTTCGCCATCGGAGCTGTTTCGAAACGCCTCATGCGTAAGCCATTGCTCGGCAAGATGTGCAGTGAAATGCTCCATCATGGTGGTACAGGCCAGCTGCAAGCGTGGCGAGAATCGCTCGAGCTGCCGCAAGCTCCACTTCACCGCACGGTCGGGCGTTTCAACATCTAAATTACGCGCTGAAAAAAAGGCATTCAGACGGTCATGCTCACGGCCGTGCAAGGCTTCCTGGCCGATGAAACCGGCAATTTGCGCTTTAAGAACCGGGTCACTGACTTGATCTCGAAAACGCCGAACAGACTCCACAAAAAATCGCTCTCCAGGCGGAAATACGCCAGAGAAAACCACAAAAACTAGGCTGGCAAGCGGGTTCTGATTAAAGAAAAAGTAACGATCAGCCTCAACGGGGAAGCTGAATTTCACGTGACGCGGTGGAATACCCACTTGGGCACCGCTGAACCTGCGGGTAGTGGCTTGGACAGTGGCAGACATGATGATTCTCCAATCGGCTTATATTGACATTGTTGACTGGCACAACCGACCATGAGAAATTATTCCGAACTACTGTTCGGATTCAACTCGGATACTGCTCATGCCTCGTGCTCCTCGTCAGCAACGCGCCATCGCCACCGTCGATGCCATTCTTGAAGCCGGATTCATCAGCCTCACCCGCCATGGTCTGGCGGCCACAACCACCCGCCATATCGCCGACATTGCCGGCATTGGCGTGGGTTCGCTCTATGAGTATTTTGAAAATAAAGAGGCGGTTTACGCGGCCATGCACGAACGCTTCGTGGCGGAGGTAGTAGCCATGCTGCAGCCGCTGGCCGCCGTGATCGTGAAGCAGGACATCCACGGCGCCGTCACCACCATCATCGGGCGTTTGCAGGCGTTTCTCCGTGAGAACGATTCGCGCTATCTGCATTACGCGCAAAGTGCCATGAGCCTGGAAGTGAGGGTCGGGCTGGACCCAGTGATACGTATCTTGCAGGAGATGATCGTGCACTATGTGATGCACCATCCGGAACTGATGCGGATGCGGCGCATGGCCACGATGAGCTATATCTTCGTCAATGGCAGCATCTTCGTTATCCTGCGCCACCTCACCGAGCCATCCCCCTCGATCAGCACGGAAGAGCTGATCGAGGGGCTGTCGGAAATGCTCAGCCACTATGTGGCCATGGAGCTGCAGCTTACGGCGCCACCGGCCGCTTGATCTTGAACCACGCGGCGTAGAGCGCCGGCACGAAAAGCAGCGTGAGGCCGGTTGCCACCACCAGTCCGCCCATGATGGCGATCGCCATCGGCCCCCAAAACACACTGCCGGACAGTGGCACCATGGCCAGAATGGCCGCCGCCGCCGTCAGCACCACGGGTCGTGAGCGCCGCACGGTGGCATCAACAATCGCATCCCAGGGCGCGACACCCTGGGCGATGTCCTGATCGATCTGATCGACCAGAATCACCGAGTTGCGCATGATCATGCCGCCCAGCGCGATGACACCGAGCAGGGCCACAAAGCCGAACGGCACCTGAAAGATGAGCAGCGCCGGCACCACACCAATCAGCCCCAGCGGTGCCGTCATAAACACCATGAACATGCGCGAGAAGCTCTGCAGCTGCATCATCAACAGCGCCAGCATGACGATGAGCATGACCGGAAATACTGCACCCAGCGCTTGGTTGGCCTTCACGCTTTCCTCGATGGCACCGCCCTGCTCTAAGTGATAACCCGGTGGCAGCTTATCAATCAGCGGCTGCAACGATGGCCAGATCTGCTGCGTGGCATACGGCGCCTGCACGCCATCGACGACATCGCTGCGCACGGTCAGCACGGTGTTGCGATTGCGACGCCACAAGACCGGTTCTTCGAAGGACGGCTCGACCTTGGCAATCTGGCTCAATGGCACCACGCCGCCGGTTTGCGAGAACAGGGCAATGTCGCCAACGCCATTGACGGCCAGACGTTCTTCCGGCGTACCACGTACCACGACATCAATCAGCTCTTCGCCACGGCGAACCTGCGTCACCGGGGCGCCGGAAAGCACAGTTTGCACGAGGTCCGAGATGTCGGCGCTGGTTATGCCGAGCAGGCGTGCCTTGTCTTGGTCGACATCGAGCTTGAGCGAGCGCACTTTTTCATCCCAAGTCAGCTGGGTGTCACGCACGAGCTCGCTCTGTCGCACGATATCGCGCACCTCGTGAGCAATGCGACGCACCTCGTTGGCATCCGGCCCGACCACGCGGAACTGCACCGGGAAGCCGACCGGCGGACCGAACTCCAGACGCAGCACGCGCCCGCGCACGGTCGGGAAAACCTGATCGGCATTGAACAGGTCGAGCAGGCGTTTACGCACAACTTCACGCGCTTCCAGACTGCCGGTTTTGATGACGAACTGGGCGTAGCCCGGATTTGGCAGCTCCGGCTGCAGCGAAATGTAGAAGCGCGGCGAACCAAGGCCGGTATAGGCGGTGAAGAACTCGATGTCTTTGTCTTTGGCCAGAATCGCTTCCAGACGCTTGACCTCGGTCTGCGTCGCTTGGAATGACGCACCTTCCTTGAGACGCAGTTCAACCAGCAACTCCGGACGCGAGGCGGTGGGGAAGAATTGCTGCTGCACCAGCTTCATGCCCAGCATTGAGGCCACGAACAGACCGACCGTGGCGACCAGCACGCGTTTGCGATTAACCACGCAGTAATCCACGAGCTGACGCAGCTTACGATACACCGGCTTGTCGTAAGGGTCGTGATGCGCCCTCTCGGCCAGATTTTTGGGCAACAACAGCACGCCCAGATACGGCGTGAACACCACGGCCACGAACCACGACACCATGAGCGCAATGCCAACGATCCAGAAGATGCCGCCGGCGTATTCACCCGAGGTGGATTTGGCGAAGCCCACCGGCATGAAGCCGGCGATAGTGACCAGCGTGCCGGTCAGCATCGGGAAGGCGGTGGAGCTGTAGGCGAAGGTCGCGGCTTTCACGCGATCCCAGCCCTGCTCCATTTTTACCACCATCATTTCCACGGCGATGATGGCGTCGTCCACCAGCAGACCGAGGGCGATGATGAGCGCACCGAGCGTGATGCGGTCGAGCTGCCAGCCGAACGCCAGCATGATGACCGCGACAATGCCCAGCACCAATGGCACCGACAAGGCCACGACGATGCCAGTGCGCCAGCCGAGGAACAGGAAGGACACCGCCAATACGATGACCAGCGCCTCCAGGAAGGACTTTTCGAACTCCCAGACCGAATCAGCGGCGACCTTGGGTTGGTCCGCATACTTGTCGATCTCGATACCCACCGGAAGGTCGGCACGAATCTTCGCCAGCTCGGCATCCAGATCCGCACCCAGCGTGAGGATGTTGGCATTGGGCGACATGGTGACGCCGATCGCGAGCACCGGGTGGCCGTTATGGCGAATGGTGAACGACGGTGGATCTTCGTAGCCGCTGTAGATCTTGGCGATGTCGCCAAGACGTAGCAGATTGCCACCGGCCTCGATGCTGATTTCCGAAATGTCTTTAACGGAATGCAGGCTGCCATCGATGCGGGTAAATAGACGGTCGCTGCCAGTATCAACAAAGCCCGAGGGCTTCACCTGATTCTGCTGCGCGATAGCCTCGAACACGGCCTGCGCCGGCAAGCCCAGCGCGGCAAGACGCCGACTCGACAATTCGACATAAATCTTCTCGGCCTGCTTGCCGAGGATATTGACCTTGTTGGTATTCGGCACCGTCTGCAGGCGGCGTTTGATCTGCTCGGCAAACTCCTGCAGCTCTGCCTGAGTCACGCCATCGCCGCGCAGGGCATAGAGCGTGGCATAAACATCGGTGTATTCGTCGTTATAGAACGGGCCACGCACGCCAGCCGGAAAATCGCCCCGGGCATCGCCAATTTTCTTGCGTGCCTGATACCACAACTCTTTCAATTCGGCGCCGGAGTTGCGGCCGTTGATGGTCAGCGTCATACCGCCGTAGCCCTGACGGGCAAAACTCTGCACATAGTTCAGACCGGGAAGCTCCTGCACGGCCCGCTCCATGCGATTGAGCACCTGATCCTGCACTTCCTGCGCAGTCGCACCGGGCCAGACCACCACGGCGGTCATCGCCGGCACATTGAAGTTCGGATCTTCCAGGCGGCCGAGCTGGCGAAACGAAAACACGCCCGCCAGCAGCGAGGCAATCATCAGGAAAATCACCATCGCACGATGGTTTACCGCCCACTCGGAGAGGTTGAAACCCTTCATGAACGGTCCCCTGCGCTCTTGGGATTAGCACCGAGATCAAGCCCGGCACCGCTGCGCTCAACCGCGCGCACCGGCATCTTCGCATCCAGCTTTTGCACGCCGGCGATGACCACCTGCATGCCGTCCTGCAAGCCCGTCACCGTCACCGTGTCATTCTGGTAGGACAGCACGCGGACGCTTTGCCGCGACAGGCGCGACTGCTTGGCCGGCACCACCCAGACCGTGGTCTGACCCTGTGCCTGCATCAGTGCCGATGCCGGCAGGCGAATAGCGCTGCTGGCAGCCGAATGACCGGCACCGACCAGCGTGACCTGCGCGGTCATGCCAAGTCGCAGCTGGGCACGATCCTCCGGTGATACATCGCGCAAGCTGAAACGGGCGCGATAGGTGCGCAGCGGCTGGCTCGCGGACGGCGCGATCTCACGTAATGTGAGCGCAAAGCGCTCTGATGGTGTGCCCCAGACCTCGGCCTGCGCCTGCTGCTTTGGCAAACTGGCGACCAGTGCTTCGGGGATATCCGCCGAAATTTCAAACTCGCCCTGGCGTGCCATGGCCACAATGGGCTGGCCCTCGCCCACGACCTGCCCGGCTTCAGCGCGGATGGCGGTCACTACACCATCGTAAGGCGCAACCAGCGTGGCATAGCGGGCACGGTTACGCGCCAGCTGAACCTGTCGGCCAGCCTGCAAGGCACGCGCCCTGGCGGCATCGGCACGCGCTTTCTGGCGCTCGTTATCGGCCACACTGACCGCGCCATCGGCAACCAGCGCCGCGAAGCGCTGCTGATCCAGACCAGCCTGATCGGCATCGACCTTGGCGGCTGCGGCCTGATCTTCGGCTGCCGACAGCGCCAGCGCGTAATCACTGGCATCCAGTTGCAACAGCGCCTGGCCCTGGCGCACGACCTGTCCAACCTCGACCAGCCGCTTGCCAATGCGCCCGCTGGCCTGAAAGCCGATCTCGGTGGCATACCGCGCCGACACCACGCCAGGCACGCTGCGAGCATCCGATTGGGCCTGGCTTTTCACCGTCATGACCAGCACCGGATGCGCCAGAACCGGCGGCGCTGCCTCCGTGGAGCACCCGTGCAGAAACAGAGTGGCTACGATACTGGCGGCAGGAATGGTCAGGCATCGCGGAAGCGCAAAAAAGGAAATCATGACTGAGTACTCGTCTGGATGGCGGGGGTGACGTTTGCCGGTGTTACGTTGGCCGGTTTGGTCGCAGGTGTTTGCCAGCTGCCGCCCAGCGCCTTATGTAGCTGGATGGTGTTGAGTGCACGCTGGGCCTCACTCTCGACCAGCGACTGGTCAGCCGCCAGCGTTGCCCGCTGCAGCGTCTGCAGCTGCAGCAGATCAATCTGACCGGCGCGATACAGGCTCTCGCCATGCCGCAGGGCTTTGTGTCGCGCCGCTGCAACCGCGGTCAGCAAGCCACTGCGGCGGCGCTCATCGTTCAAGGCTGCCAGGCTGACCTCGACTTCTTCGACGGCCGTCAGGATCAGTTTCTCGTAATGGATCAGCGCCTGCTGCTCACGCGCAGTCTGCGCCTCGATGCCGGCCCGCACTCGGCCATTAAACAGCGGCGCCGAGAAAGCCAGCGCCACGTTCGAGTAACGCACGGGGGCCAGTGCGATACTGTTAAGCGTCAGATCCTGGCCGCCAAACACTGCATTCAGAAAAAATTTCGGTAAATAATTCAACCGCGCTTCCTGAAGCCGGTCACTTTCTGCCGCCAGCTGCTGCTCGGCAGCCCGCAGGTCGGGTCGCCGCGCCAGCAGCTCAGCCGGCTGACCGGGAGCGACAGGACCGGGGTCCGGCCATTCACCCAGCGTCGACGCCGGGACGGTATCAGGCAAACTCGGGTCCTGGCCCATGAGCACCGCTAGTCGGGCCTGGGTGGCCACCACCAGGGTCTGCAACGGCGGCTGCAAGGCTTCGGTATTCAGCCGTTCGCCGCTGGCCAGCTCCACATCCAGCTCGCTCGCCATGCCGGCAGCAAAGCGCTTGCGCGTCAGCTCCTCGGTTTTGCGCAGCGTTGCCACAATGTCATTGAGCAGGAGCAAGCGCTCGCGTGCGCCGCGCAGGATGAAATACTGACGGGCGATTTCGCTGCTCACCAACAGGCGCGTGCCATCGATGCCCGCCTCAGCGGCCAGCAAATCACGCCCGGCAGCTCGGCGTGCGGTCCGGGCGGCGCCGAACAGGTCCAGCTCCCAGCTTAGATCCAGTGCCACCCGCGTGCTTTCTGTATCGGGTGAACCATTCTTGAAGGGTGCCGGCAAACCGCTGCGGTTGTCAGCTTGCGACCCGGTCAGCGCCAGCGAGGGCAGCAACCGGGACTGCGCAGCGGTGGTCCCGGCTCGGGCCTGCTGCACTCGCGCCAGCGCCAGGCGGGCATCGTGATTGCCGGCCAGCCCGCGCGCGATGAGCTGATCCAGCACCGGGTCCTGGAACACTTGCCACCAGTTACCGTTTATCGCTGCCGTAGCCGCCGCGCCTTGCTGATAAGCCGGCGATAACTTTACCGCCGGCTTCAAAGGCGTCCCCGAACAGGCCGCGAGCACAAAGCCGCTCATCGCCAGCAAGAAAAGTCGTCGCCAGAGCACGGGACGCGCCGGCGGCGCCGGACGCAACAGGAAACGATTGCAAATCGACAGAGCTGAACGCATGCTTTGACCATTAAGTGGACTTAGGCGTATAGTAATATTGCCGATTTACTGGACTGTCAAGTAAATAAATGAGCGACGTCATCAAAAGCAAGCGTGGCCGCCCCCGCGACCCGGAGCGCATGAAGCGCGTCATCGAGAGCGCGTCACAGCATTTTCTCGAGCAGGGATTCGATCGCGCCAGCATGGAGTCGGTAGCGCAGAATTCTGGTGTGTCGAAGATGACGCTTTACAACTACTTCCCCAGCAAAAGCCTATTACTGGAGGCCTGTGTGGGTTGTCGAACCGATGCTATGTTTGCATCGATTACCGAAAGCGAATTGGATCCCTCAAAGCCGAGGCAAGCACTGACACTGATTGGCACACAATTTCTCAGTCTCATGCGCGCAGACGATGTCATCCGCCTACATCGTATGTTGTACGGGCTTGCGACATTGCATCCTGACGTGTGTGCGGGTTATTACAAAGCTGGCCCAGAACGCGTCAACAACTTAGTGTCTAACTTTCTATCGGCATCGGTTTTGGCTGGAAAGTTGCAAGTTAATAACATACCCCTAGCCTGTGATCAGTTTTTATCGCTATTTCTTGGAAGACCCCACTTGCGAGCCACGTTGGGTCTAGGCATTCCTGATGCTGCACAAGATCAATACTTGGTGCAGGAAAATGTGAATTTATTTTTGGCACGATACGGTATAAATCACTGAGAAACTCATGCTGTTATCGATTATCTACCTAGTAGCCATTACGGCCGAGGCCATGACAGGCGCACTTTCTGCAGGTCGTCGCCACATGGACCTGTTTGGCGTCATCATTATTGCCTGCGTTACGGCCTTGGGCGGCGGCACCTTGCGGGATGTCGTGCTCGGGCACTATCCCGTTGGTTGGGTGGCTAACCCCGAGTACCTCTTAATTACGGTTATTGCCGCGTTAGTCACGGTGCTGCTTGCCCCGGTCATGCACCATTTCAAGCGCGCCTTTTTGGTACTGGATGCGCTCGGTCTGGTTGCCTTCAGTTTAATTGGTTGCGCCATTGCCCGTGACATGCAGCTTTCACCGCTGATCTGCATGATTAGCGGCATGATGACCGGCGTGTTTGGCGGCGTGTTACGGGACGTGTTGTGTAATGAAATTCCGTTAGTGTTTCAAAAGGAGCTCTATGCGGTGGTCTCGTTACTGACTGCTGGCGCTTATTGGTTACTGTTGGAGTGCGCTGTATCGCCCAATCTCAGTATTTTTGCCTGTTTAATTGGCGGATTTTGTTTGCGTATGGTTGCCATTTACAAAGGCTGGGAAATCCCCAAGTTTATCTACAAAGATTGAACACTTGGGCGACAGCGCGCTTACAAGTTAATCAGTAATTTCATTGCATACTGTTAGCAATTGAGCAAATTTTGCAATCAAGGAGCTCGTCATGTCCTCCCCTCGGGTTGTTCTTGTCGAAGATGATGAAATGTCTGCTCAGTTGGTGCGTTTCATTGTGCAGCGCCAAGGCTTTGATTTTACACATGTCGCTGATGGTCAAAAAGCGCTGGACATGCTGAGTAGCCAGGAACCACCGGCTGCGATCATTCTCGATTGGTTACTGCCCTTTGTCGATGGCATGGTGGTACTTGAGAATATTCGCCAATCTCCCACCTGGGCGCACGTGCCTATTCTCGTGCTCACCGGCAAGACTCGTGAGGAAGACATTGTGAAAGCCCTCGATGCCGGCGCCAATGACTTTATTGCCAAACCTTTTCAGCCCGCAGAGCTCGCTGCCAGACTCAAGCGCATCGTGCGAGTCGCGCCATGAAAGCCCTTATTTGCTTTTGCTGCCTGCCTTTAACCGCGCTGGCAGATACGGGTTGGGTCGAGCTCAGTGCCGATTATCAGCACTACAGCAAAGGCCTGAGCGCTGCACAAACGCTCAGCGTGGCGGGCTCTTTGAAACAAGCTACGCGCACCCTGTATGGCGAGGTTAGCGACTACCAACGCGGTAAGGCGCATGATACTCCCATTCAGGTTGGGGCCTATCAATCGATCACAGCCACCGGCAGCCTGCACGTAGAAGGTACATGGACTGCCAATCCGCTGATTAAGCCCAAACATCAAGCCTACTTGAGCTGGTATCAGTCTTTGCCCGGCGGATGGACTGTTGAGCCCGGCTATCAATGGACCAGCTACGAGACTGTTTCAGTTGAAAAGGCCAGCGTGGTTTTCGAAAAGTACGTCGGTTCATATCGTTTGGTTTATGGCGCAGGGCGAGTATCACTGGCTGGCGAAACCGCGTTCAATCATCGCCTGCAAGCGGATTGGTTTTATCGTGACCAAGACAAGTTGAGTGCTGGCTTTGCCTTTGGTGACGACCAAGAGGTATTACCGAATGGCCAAGTCATTCAAACCCCGGTGCGCAACTATTTTGTGGCAGGTGCTCATAGTCTAAACCCATCGTGGCAGCTGCTCTGGCAGCTGCAGCATACCGATCAAGGCGACATTTTCCGGCAGCAGGGAGCACGTCTTGGAATTCGCCACCAGTTCTGACGCTACGCTCAGTAGTGTTCTTTACTTCACTCTCAGCTTCTTTTTCGCAAGTGCTGTCAGCCTGTTATTTTGTTTTTTTATGCGGATTAAGCGCCAGCGTATGGAGATTCGCTCCGCTAAAGTCGAGCAACAATGGCGAGAGTTTTGCTTTCAAGCGCTCATGGTCCAAGAGCCTGAAAAGCTGCCCCCGATGGATCAGCGTGACCTCTACGACTTAGTCGAAATGTGGCTGCAAACCTTTGACCGCATTCGTGGCGCAGATGCTGCCAAAGGCCTGATTCGGCTCGGGCAATGGCTGGACTTTGAGAACCGACTGCTCCCTTGGCTCAAATCAAACACCATAGATGAAAAGCTACTCGCCATCATGGCACTCGGCTTACTGAAAGAGCGCCGGGCATTGGATGATATCCGTGAGCGCATCGATGACCCTTACCCACTCATCTCTCTCGCGGCCATGAAAGCATTTATGGAAATTGAGCCGGAACAAGGCTTGCCTGAGCTCTTAAAACGAATAGACACCCCAGGCTGGCCTATTGGTCGAGTGCGCCAACTGATCAGTGCTGCACCGCGTACCTTGCAGACGCACTATGTGACCTTGGCAGCAGAAACACTGAGCGAAGCGCAAATGCCCAAGCTCTTTGAGCTGATCTACGCCCTCGCGCCTTCAGAGGCCAGTGACGCAGCTAAGCTTGCCTTAAGACGGTTCCCCGACAGCGCGCCACTACTACTGGTCATTATTAAACACACCACAGACCCGCTGTTTATACCTTTGGTCAGAGCCAGCTGTAAAAATACGCTTCCAGCCGTTCGTCATGAAAGCCTTAACGCCTTGGGGCGTCTGGGCGATCTGCATGACAAAGCACAACTGATCCATACGCTCAATAGCGACACTTGGTTAAATCAACAAGCCGCCGCACACAGCCTCATGAGCATCTTGAATGAGCCTACGGCCGCTCAAGCTATCATGTCTGTGCTGACAACAGAGTCAGCACGCCTACACTGGTCAGAGTTACTCTTCCATAAAGGTTGGCTGGCGCTAGAAATCGAATCCATATGGGTATGTAGCGACACCACCCCACGAGTTCAGGTGGCCTATGATGGTTGAGTGGTATTGGGTCGCACCGGCCGCTATCGGCTTTGGTTGGCAAGGGCAATTAATTAATGGCCTGTTCTGGTTCTTTTTGATTTATCAAATCATTGTGGGTACGAGTTATATCTCGCTGAATATTGTTGCACTGTATGTGGTGAAAAAAAGTACACGC
This sequence comes from Perlucidibaca sp., assembly GCF_057084925.1. Taxonomy (NCBI): domain Bacteria; kingdom Pseudomonadati; phylum Pseudomonadota; class Gammaproteobacteria; order Pseudomonadales; family Perlucidibacaceae; genus Perlucidibaca; species Perlucidibaca sp. Next base: position 74,459 of record NZ_JBXMRC010000009.1, read on the forward strand.
GGGGGCAAAGACCTGCACTTGCCGCGCGTCTATGAAAGCAGCCTGCCTGGCGTCAGCATATTGCTCACGGCTTATAACGAAGAGCAGCTCATTGCCACCTCAGTTCGTTCCCTGTTGCAGCTGGATTACCCATTGTTTGAATTGATTGTGATTCATGATGGCGGCAGTGACGACACCCTCGGCGTGATGCAACGCGAATTTAATATGTATCCCTGCCCCTATGCGTTTGAATACGCGGTGTCGTGCAAACCCATTAAACAGGTCTACCGCTCCCACAACCACCCCAACTTAATCATGGTGGATAAGGCCAATGGCGGCGGTAAAGCGGATGCCAACAATGCCGGTATTAACGTAGCGCGTATGCCGCTGTATTGCGGCATGGATGCCGACTCCATTTTGGATCGCGACAGCCTGCTGCGCGTGGTGCGAACTTTCTTGGAGAAGCCCAATACCATCGCGGCCGGTGGTAGTGTGCGTATTGTTAATGGCTGCCAAGTCCACGATGGCCGCCTCATCAAAACGGGACTACCACAGTCGTGGTTATCGCGAATTCAGGTGCTGGAATACTTGCGGGCATTTCTCTTCGGCCGGCTGGGCTGGTCGCGGCTGCAAGCCTTGCTCATCATCAGCGGCGCGTTTGGCGTGTTTAAACGTGAAAATGTCATTGAAGTGGGCGGCTACCTGTCAACTAGCCTAGGCGAAGACATGGAGTTGGTGGTGCGTCTGCACCGCTACGCGCTTGAAAAAAAGCGCCCCTATACCATCAATTTCGTTCCCGATCCGGTGTGTTGGACAGATGCCCCGGAAGATCGACCAACCCTGCGTAAGCAACGCATACGCTGGCAACGCGGTCTTTTAGAAACCTTGTATGCCCATCGCAAACTGTGCTTTCAAAAGGGCTCTGGAAAAGTGGGCTGGCTGGCCTTCCCATTTATGGTGATTGTGGAAGCGTTGAGTCCCATCATCGAAGTATTGGGCATGATTTTCACTATTTTGCTGGCGTATTTCGGCTATTTGAATGTCGGCGCCAGCTTACTGTTCTTAGCTGCCGTGGTCGGTTTGGGCTTGCTCTTGTCCTCACTGGCCTTGGTGCTGGAGGAGCGTAGCTTTCACGTCTACCCCAGCTTTAGAGATACCGCCACGCTGTTCCTCTGGGCCGTACTGGAGAACTTTGGTTATCGCCAAATGAATTCGTGGTGGCGCTTGCAGGGCACTTGGCAATGGTTGCGAAAATCGGAATCGAAATGGGGTGTGATGGTTCGTAATACATCGTGGATGACAGAGAGCACACCCTCCAAGTAATCTCGGGACTTATTCACTCATAGAGCCGTATCACTATGCCCCGCGATAACCCGGAACTGATTAGCCCCACCGCGCACTACACCGGAACGGTCTGGTTACACCATGGCTTATCGCACCCCGCATTTGCGACCCTTCAGGGGCAGGCATTTTACTACGCGCTTAAAGCGCCTATGGCCGCAGCTAAACTATTGGGCGGCCCCACGCTAGAAGCGTTTTTACTCGCTCGACATCGCCTGATCGATTTGCAACTTGAACGCGCCATAGAGTCGGGTGAAATTTCTCAAGTCATCGAAATTGCAGCAGGCTTATCCCCTCGGGGCTGGCGCTTTGCATCGCGCCATCGCAACCGAATTACCTATATCGAAGCCGACCTTGTAGACATGGCTAAATACAAGCACAGCTTGTTGCAAGCGGGCGGCCTGAACTCAGATCAACATCATGTCCGCATCATCAATGCACTCGCGGATACCGGCGCTGACAGCTTGGCTGAAATTGCCGCCAAACTCGACCCGAACAAGGGCTTGGCCATTATTACGGAAGGCTTGGTGAACTATTTCGACACGCCGACTGTCGAGCGCATGTGGGCGCGCTTTGCGGGTGTGCTCAGTGGCTTCCAACATGGGCTGTATTTATCGGATCTACACATCAAGGCCAATAACCGCGGCCCCGCCACACGCACCTTCATGAGTTTGCTATCGACCTTTGTCGGTGGTCGTGTGCACCTTCACTTTAAAGATACGGGTACGGCCGAAGCCGCACTCACACAGGCTGGATTTAGCCAAGGCGTATTGCTAAAGCCCAGTGAGTTTCGTGAGCAGCTTCCGGATTGCCGCCCCCCCGGTGTGGATGTAGTTCGCGTGGTCTGCGCCAGAACGGTTAGCAAATGACTAGCTCGCTACTAACACGCTGGGCCTGGAGTGAGGGGCGGCCAAACCCAGACAAACTCGCCACGGCCATGTCCAAAGCTGATTTAGCGGCGCTACCCGAACTGTCTGAGTGCCTAGACGGTTTATCTGAAGCCCAGCGTAAATTACACGCGAATGGGCAGCACGCCGTTTTACTGATTCTGCAAGGCTTGGATGCCAGTGGTAAAGACAGCCTTCTGCGTACCCTGGCACAGGGTCTGGATCCGGCTGGCTTTCGCGTTTACTCCTTTGGCCGTCCCAGCCCGGAAGAGCTGAAACATGACTTCCTGTGGCGCGTCATTCCTAAGCTGCCGGCCTTTGGGCAAGTAGTGGCGTTTAATCGTAGTCATTACGAAGCCGTGCTTGCCGAGCGTTTGCTGCCGGGTGCTGAAACCAGCAAACGCTTTTGGCAAGCGCGCTACCGCAGCATCAATGCCCTCGAAAAACACTGGCAGGACCACGGCACACAGATCATTAAGGTCTGGCTACATCAGTCGGAGGCTGAGCAAAAGCAACGCTTGCTGAAACGCTTAGATGAACCCAGAAAACGCTGGAAATTTGACCCTTCCGATCTCGGCACCTTTGCTCTGCGTGAGCCCTACCTCAGTGCCATGGCCGATATGGTAGAGGCAACCAGTACGCCTGATGCACCTTGGCACCTCATTCCAGCCGACAGTAAAGCGCAGGCACGAGCGGCCGTTGCGGGCATGTTACGGGAGCAGTTAAGCCAACTCGCACCGGAATATCCCGACAGCGACCCGGCGCTCGACGCACGTTATCGTGCCCTACTCTCGGCTGGCAAGGCAGCAACTCCGGAGACCAACAGCTGAGCACAGATCTGTCAGTGATCACCAAGACGAACGGTAGGCCTTCTGGCCTACTTTAGCCCAGTTCCAAGCTTAGAATGTGCTATCTCAAGCCTTATCAAAAGCACTCAATTCGGGAACACCATGATCACTGCACTGATTTTAATCTTTGTTTTAGCCTACCTAGCCATCGCGCTTGAGCATCCCCTTAAAGTCAATAAATCCGCCTCAGCGCTAGTAGGCGCAGGCTTGCTGTGGACGATTTACGCCATCGCCACTAACAACACAGACGTTGTCAGCCATGAGCTGTCAGAAACACTCATCAGCACCGCGCAGATTGTCTTCTTCCTGATTGGCGCGATGACTATTGTGGAAGTGATTGACGCGCACAATGGCTTTGAAGTGGTTACCCGAAACATCAAAACCACCCAACTCTCCTCATTGATGCTTTTGGTGGGTGTGGTGACATTTTTTCTTAGCGCCATTCTCGACAACCTCACCACCACCATTGTCATGATCTCGCTGCTCAAGAAACTCATTAATAAGCACAGTGATCGCCTGCTCTTTGCGGGGATGGTCGTGATTGCCGCCAACTCGGGCGGTGCCTGGTCTCCGATTGGCGATGTCACCACCACCATGCTGTGGATCGGCGGCCAAATCACCCCAGTCAATATTATTCAGGGCGTGTTTTTGCCCTCGATCGTGAACCTCGCGGTCCCGCTCGCAATAGTCAGCTTCATGCTACGCGGAAAGCCTGTTGTGGCGCCCGCCCAGCCGGTTAATTCGGCCACGGAAAGCTCAACGACGGCGCTAGAGCGTAATCTGGTGTTCTTTCTGGGCCTCGGAGCTCTCGTCTCCGTGCCCATCTTCAAAACCGCCACGCATTTACCCCCCTTTATGGGCGTGTTTTTCGGCTTAGGTATTCTTTGGCTAGTCGCCGACCTGCTGCATCGCAACAAGGCTGAAGAAGACAAGCAACACCTGACGCTAGTGCATGCGTTAACCCGTATCGACATGTCATCCATCGTGTTTTTTATTGGTATTCTTTTGGCGGTAGCGACCCTTGAGCACTCGCACGTCCTCACTGATTTAGCGAGCTGGTTAGACAACACCCTAGGCCGCCTAGACATCATTGTGTTTTTGATTGGCGTTGCCAGCGCGATTGTCGATAACGTTCCCCTCGTGGCTGCTGCCATGGGCATGTACAGCCTAGAGCAATTCCCCACCGACAGCTTCCTATGGGAGTTCTTGGCTTACTGCGCGGGCACCGGCGGTTCGATTTTGATTATTGGCTCCGCTGCAGGCGTCGCTGCGATGGGCTTAGAAAAAATCGAATTTGTTTGGTATGTGAAAAACATCAGCCTGTTGGCATTGGCCGGCTATATTGCGGGCGCTCTGGTTTACGTACTTCAGTTTAACTTGCTGCATTAAGCAAAAACCCTCGCCAGTCAGCGACTGAGCGAGGGTTTTCTTTGTTAGCCATGTGCTTAGGCGTGATTTGGAGGAGAAGGAGGGATTCACTACACTATTAAAATCAGTATCTTAAAGATAAAATATCTAATTATACCAACAAAAATACCTACAAATAAAAAGCGCACTAAAATTGAAAATTTAATGGTCTGATCACCAAATTCATAAGACCAAGGCTGAGGACGGATTGTGTCAGTCATAAAAATCAGAAAAGTCAATAGATGCCGCTTGTGTGCTGCCCAGATTTCACATGCACCAAAAAGTGACTCATGTCTAAGCCAAGGTATCTTCGACATCCAAAACAAAAATATAGCCCTGAATCAGTCTGCAGGGAAAAATAACCATCTGAAGTTTTTAGCAACAAATTCCAAAACCATACTAAATGCCAATCCGCCATAAACCAATTGAAGAATCATCCAATTTGAATTGGCTATTGCTTCATACCAAGGCACAACCATCAACGTAGCTGGGAAAAAAGCTATAGATATCGCAGCTGCAATAAATCCGAATTTATCGAATATTAAATCGATAGATAGCCACATCCCGTATAGGGAGCATAAAAATGCAACCATATATCCAAATATTGATACTACCAAAGACATACAAACTCCTGAAAACTATGAACGTTATGTTTTATTAGATTTAAAAAGTGTCCTACATTTGCTGCTGCCACGGCTCTGGCCTCAAGGAAAAATCTCTTAATTTTAAAACGAATCAAGTCAGAGAACTTTTTGTCGTAGTAAAGTCGCCAGAGATGCGCTTAACCGTTACTCTCCTATCGTCTAAATCAGTCAGCAACAGATGACTCTTGGATGCTTGGGTGGAATCCCCTATGAATCAGCACAGCAAGTCCCTAAAGAGGCCTCTCGGGCTCTTAACGAACCGCGAGTTCTGAATTAATCATCACCGTACTTCCTTGTTAATTGCTAGTAACTATCTGCGCTAGAACTAAGCAAAACAACCCTGTTTTACACATCGACCACAGACCAACAACGGTTTGACACTAGTCAACTTTATTGACAGCATTATTATCACTATCGCTGTCAATGAGATCTAAGCCATGGCAACTGTGTTCAGTTTGCAGCAACTGGTCGAACTAACCGGGCTGCCACTACGAACGATTCGCTACTACATACAACTTGGCTTGGTAGACAGGCCGGAGGGTGAGCGACGGACTGCGACTTACCACCAGCAGCATTTGCAGCAGTTGCTCAGCATCAAGCAATGGAGTGATGCCGGTTTGTCGCTAGAGCGGATTCGGGGGCTGATTGCTAATCCGCAACAAGTGCTCTCGCATCTACCGGAGCAGGCCCTACCAGGAAGCATCGCCGTGATTCGACAAATCACACTGATGCAAGGGTTAACGCTCAATGTGGATGCTCACAGCGCCCAAGTGAGTGAAGAGCAGTTACAAGCCCTTGCACGTGCTGTGTTAGCGGCTTGGCAAGACATTAAAGCGCCATAAACGGCAAGGAAAAGCACCAAAAACAGCCATGACCAACATGGCTATTTAGGACTCAGGAGCATCAATATGAAATGGTTATCTGAACTTTCCGCACACACTCAAATCGAAACGGCACCACATAAGAACGCGTTTAAAGGCATCGATGGCACGCTTGAGCTTAAGGGCCCATTGGCTGAGGTCAGTCTGAACTTTAGCTATGAAAATACCGGTGACGACGATCTTGAATTACATCTAATTTTTCCCTTGGCAGCAGATGCGGTGTTGCTGGGTGTTGACCTTGAAATTAACGATGAAGTCTTGCTTGGCAAGATTCTTCCCGCGGACACCGCCGAACAAGATTACGAAGACGCCATCAGCGAAGGCAATACGCCGGTGCTCATAGAGCGCCTTCCTGAAAACCAAATCCGTATGCAATTGGGTAACTTGATGCCCGAAGAAAAAGCGGTCGTCACCTTACGCTACGCACAGTGGGTTTCGCCGAAGTCCGGCGAATGTAAGTTCACGCTACCCACGACGATTGCTCCCCGCTTTGGTGCTCAGCCCATAAGCCACGGGCTGCCACAGCAGGCGAGCCAAGATGCTTTAGTGGCATATCCAATTTCGCTATATGTAAAGTCAAATATTGAGCATCACCGTGATTTAACTTGTCCCTCTGGCCATAACTTAACGGCGCTTGCAGATCCAGCTATTGAATACAACTACAGACTGCCAGCTAGGGGAGAATACTGTTTCTGTGGGTTGATGAACCGAGATCTCGTCATCACGTGGCAATCGCCAAGCACTGTCGGTCAGGCTCTACTGATCTCTCCAGATCAGCCTTCAGACCACGCGGCGTTGTTGGCTCAATTCGAACTTCCAATAAGCGCTGACTTACGTCAGCAATCCAACCCCGTAACCCTAAAATTACTCATTGACTGCTCGGGCTCTATGGCGGGTGACAGCATGGTGGCCGCACGTGAAGGAGCCTTGCATGCACTAACTCAACTTCGCGACGGAGAACATTTCGCCGTCAGCTTGTTTGGAAGCTCAGTGGAGCCAATGACGCAAGGCCTGCAGGTATGGAGTTCCAAAAATCGCGCTTCTTGGCGACGCGCCCTAGCCAATGTGGACGCTACGCTGGGTGGCACCGAAATGGAATTGGCGCTTAAACATTGCTTGGCAATGGGCGATGCAAACCTCGAATCATCGGGCAGTGACATCCTGCTTATTACCGATGGCCAAGTCAACCACATCGACGCCATGGTGAAAAAATTAAGCAAAGCCAAGCATCGCGTATTTGCTATTGGCGTTGGTCATGCGCCAGCTGAGACACAATTAGCGGCACTGGCACTCGCGAGTGGTGGCGAATGCCTTTTAGTCAGCCCCGGAGAAGACCTCCGCGTCAATATTGAACGTTTAATGTCGCGCATGCGCGCTGCACAAGTTCGTGATCTTCAAGTGCTGTTGGCAGATAACGAGGCACACTGGCTAGCCGATCTTCCCCAGCGCGCTCCTGCAAATGGAGTCTTTCAGCTTTACGGGCTGCTAAACCGTTCGAGCTGGAATGGGCAACTCATCGTTAGCGGAAATATTCAGGGTAAAAACCAGCTCTGGCGAGTAACGCTACCCACACAAAACACGACATCGGCGGCGGCCTCAACCCTTGTGCATTATCAGCGTGTTACCACCCTCCCTGCTAAGCAACAAGCTGCGTATGCCCAGAGTTACGGTCTATTGACCAAACACACGCGCTTACTGTGCGTATACGAACGTGCTGAAAACAAAAAAGCAGGCTCGATGCCGGTGCTGGATGACATTCCGCACATGACGCACTTAACAATGACCCGCATGAGACTGAGTCCATCTGCGAGTTATGACGAATGCTTCATGGAGATGCTCGACAGTCCGATGGCTTTACCTCAGTACCTTGAACTTAATATCGCCAAACGTGAGCGTCATTCGGCACCCAGGGGAACACACGCCGAATCACCTTCAGCCCTAATCAGTTGGCTATCTGCTGCCCCTTCGCTCGAAGTGCTCTGCGAGCGTATGACACACATGGAAATGGAAGGTCTACCCGAAGCCTTTAGAAACGTACTCTGTGTGGCTGACGATGAGCGTCGGGGCCAATTGATCTTAGCGTGGCTGACGTGGCTCTTTGACAAGCATCTGCCCCCGCAATTCGAACGTTTGCTTCATGAATGGGAGAGCGTTTACGAGCTCGCATCACCAAGGCGGCTAATGAACGCCCTCACCCGCCTTCAAAAACAACTACCTACCGGCCCATGGCTAACTGAATTCAATAGCCGCCTTAAACACTAAAAACTGAATACCCCCAAATGCCCCAAGGAAATCCTTGGGGCAATCATCCTGCACGGAGTTACACCATGAAAAAACTACTGCTAGCCACCTTACTCATGTCTTCTTCAGCCTTTGCTGATAACTCAGCGCTAACTGCCGAGTTCACCGCCGGCTACATTCCCATGCAAGATGTGAAACTTAAGGCGCTTGGTGTCGCGGCAACATTAGAGAACGATGGCTACTTCTTCCGCGCTGCCTTAAATGATGGCAAATTTCGAGCGTTTGGCAGCATGCAACAAGTCGAAGGCTCAACCTGTGGCACCGTTTGTATAAGCCATGAATTGACTGAAACCCGCGGCGGCCTAGCCTTCACTGCGCTGGATAATGGTCAACTTAAAGTCGTTCCCCGTGTGGAATATGTGACGTTGGAGCGGAATGTTGATGGAGATGTTGCAGACGTCAATGGTGTCGCTTTTGGCAGCGATGCCACACTAACGCTGGCACCAAATCTGAATATTTTTGGCGGCGCTAGCTACATCAAGTTAGACGATTACAAAGGGCCTGAACTAATTCTTGGTGCCACATTAAAAACGGAAGTGGTTAACTTAGTGGTGGAAGGGCGCCATGTAAAACTGAAAGATTCAGCAAACGACCTCGAATTTACTAGTAACGAGTTAAAACTGGGTCTACAAAAATCGTTTGATTTTTAAGCTCAACGTGTGAGCTAGTCCAAATTTAGTGGTCAACTACCTTGCCGATCAAAGTTAAGTATGGTCACTGGCGAAAGGCAAGGTATCCCACTTGGTTCATCACCAAGCGCAATGCTTGAGAGAAGGAGATGCCGGCTTCAACCATCGAATCGTCCTGCGCACGAACAAAGTAGGTTGCCGCACTGTCGTGGATAGGCATGTCATCCGTACTCAATCGCTTATGGATATATTCCGTTGCCGGAAATAGGAACCCAGCGGGCACTTGCCCTAAAAAAAGGGGGCAGCTTCAGTCGAACTTGGCTAGGGTGATACTGGGCAAAATACTGGCCATAAAGACAAATCTGTAGGGCGTCGGTAGCTTGTCAAGCAGACAGTCAGGTTTATATAGCTATCTCATGACAAGCCTTGTCGCGCTGCAGGGCATCAAATTTCAGTGGAGATATCCTTAGCTGCGTATTTACTGATGTGTCCAGAAAGCTTCCATTTTAGGTGATTTCACCATGTCATTTAAACACTGCGGGTCTTAATCCCTGACCCGAAACTACTGAATCACCTCACCGTTACGAATTAACCACGCTTGATTTACACAAAAACAGCAAAATCAGCAAATAAAATTCCATAAGATGGATTTATACAAAATATCTATACATTACAAATACATGACATCACTTGATAAGTAATCCAAGGATTGGAGCCACCGCCAATGGAATTGCGCCACTTACGCTACTTTATCGCCGTTGCTGAAGAGCTGCATTTTCAACGCGCCGCAAAACGACTGCACATCGAGCAGTCGCCTTTATCGCGCGCCATCAAAGACCTCGAAAATCACTTGGGTGTCAGGCTTCTGGAACGCACCACACGCTGCACAACCATCACAAAAGCAGGCCAGGTTTTCTTGGCCGAGTCCCGGCGAATACTGGCTGCCGTTGAACAAGCAAAATCAGCCATCAAGTCTGCTTCGCTTGGCTACAACCAGCAGCTGCGTATCGCCATCACCGACGGTGTGCCGCAGCATCGTGTCAGTACCTTGATTAGCAAGCTTCGCCAGCACAATCACGAGCTGGATGTGCGGCTATATGAAATGACACCGAACAAGCTGCAAGAGGCCATTCACAGTCACGAAATTGACCTGGGCCTTGCATTGGTTGCCCCCGAAGATCCTGACATTGAATCAGCGCCACTGTGGCACGACGGACTTTGCGCACTACTACCTGATCATCACTCGTTGGCACGAAGCCATGATTTCACCATAGCCGAGTTGAGCAGCTATCCACTGATTCTGCCGGCTGCGAAGGGTGTGAACTCAGTTCATACGCAAATTCATCGCTTGGTCAGGCAGACCAACAAGCATGTGAATGTTGTCCAGCTCACGGATAGCATCAACTTGATGATTACTCTGGTCGCATCGGGTCTCGGCATCGGATTTGCCTCTATGGCACAGCTCAGCGGGCATGGCCAAGATGATGTCGTGATCAAGCCATTGACAGGGCACTCTCCGGTTATCACGACTTACATGCTGCACCAATCCCTCTCGCGGTTCTGCCGTTCATGAAATTGCTGGAAGATGACATACCCGCACTGCCGAAGCTTGCCTAGCCAGAGGCCAGACTATCAATCACTCAATCAGAGCCCGAACAGCGCCGTCAGCTGCGCCGATTGACGATTGAAATCATCCGGTCGCTTGCTTTGGAATGTCTGAAGGTTAGCGAGTTTCCAGCGAAGTGCTGGGAGCTCTTCTGCATGGGGGCAAGTCAGTAACGACCAGTCAGGTTCTGCTTGTGACAAACCCGAGAGAAAGCGCTTCTGGTTCATGGTCAACCGCTGCGGAATCTCCGTTCTTAATCGCTTTCTGACGGCGAGCAACTGTTCCAATTTCACTTCCTCGGTTGTCATGCCAACGAAGTTGTCTCGGTACTCCAAGCTGATGTCTTTGTCATTGCCGAACAGGACTTCATGGATCGGCCGGTTGTGGCCCGCCAGATAGGTGACGAAGCACTCCAGTGTTGCGTCGCTCAATCCGTCCTGTTCAAGCATCTGCATCGCGTCGAACAAATCGCGTGGATGCTGTCTGTCCATGGCCGCCACCAACTTGCTGCCATACAACTCAGCCGAATTCAGCACGGGCAATATGAGGTCAACCCCAAACAAATCAGAGGCACGCTGACACAACGGCTGGCGCACGATGGGCATGACCGTGCCACGGAACACGATATTGACCTCAATCTTGACCAGAGCGTCTTCGTTCGACACTAACAACTTGGTTTCGCCTTGATCATTGGCGGCAATCCGCTTCACAGCCAGACCACTGCTCTCCAAGCGAGCGGCAATTCCATCAAGCTCATTGGCTATTTCCCGCAGTGCTTCATCACGCAGCGTGAGATGAGGGACATAGACCACATCAATATCGACAGACAGTCTCGGCATGTCGCGCAAGAAGAGGTTAATGGCTGTGCCACCCTTCATCGCGAAGATAGTGTTAGCAAAGATCTCGGGTGCGACCTGCAACAGCAGGCGAACGGTGTCCGCGTAAAACTTATCCATGAGGACTCAAACTCATCAAATTGCCATCCTTGAGACGGGTGACCCAACGACTGCTACTGCCAACCGGGATTGAATACATCGACAACAACGCATCGACATCAAGCAGTTCGGTTTCCCGCGCCCATGCTAGGAACAAACGCACTGTCTTCACGCTGGTACAGCAGCTCAGCAACTGCCCCATCACGGCTACGCGCGGGCTGCGAAGACTCTCGAACAATGCCATCGCCTCTTCGACGCTTTGCTTGGTGCCAACATCGTGCAGCAGCTCCAGCACAGCACGCTCCGGCACGGAAACGACCAGCCCCTCAGTAACGCCCGGTGGCGTATGTACTGTTTTGGCATCAAGGCCTGCTTGCTGTGACCAGTCAAAAAGCTGAGCGCCGACATAGCGCGCTGGAAAAGGCGTGGTGAACCATGTTGGCAGCGTGTAGGGACGAACATCCCCCCAAAGCACGAGCGTTTCGCGTCGCGCCAGGTTGTGACGAACGCCCTGCAAGGCCAGTGCTGACTTGCCCGCGAGATGCAAACCCGGCACTCGATGTTGCAGCAGCTTGATGCCACCATGAGCTGACCAGTCATCGCCGGCGAAGGCATATACACCCTGCCCCAATCGCACCAACCAGCCGCTCTCGACATATTTGGCTGCGAGAACAGCACTGATACCCAGTGCTTTGAGGCCGTCCAGATCAAATGGTTCACCGCGTGGCATGGTGACCTGCAGCGTTTTGATTAGATTTGTTCGAGAATTTATAGTCATAGGCTAAAAATAGCACACTTTCTAAGCATTACATGCAGTGCATGATTAGATTTCGCATTGGAATTATAGCCTAGTTATAATTTTAGCGATAAATCTAAACATCTCGAACTGTTTGAGACTGCACCGTAGCAGAACCACGAAAACTCTGCCGAAATCCACGATCCCGCGCCATAAAAGCTTCCAGCATGTGCGGGACCAAGGCCGTCGCATCGACGGCCTCACCCCAAGTCTGGCTATGCAGCTCCGCATAGCGATCCAACTGCGCCTTCAGCTCCACCGTCAGTGAGATGGTGAGCTTCACGGTTTCCGTCTTGGGCAGTGGCCCGAGTCTCAGGGCAGTCATTGCGGCATCCCCTTGTTGAAAAACAACGGCTGATAGGGTTTGAGCACCAGATCCTTGTTGACCATAACCCGCATCACAAAACCTGGCCGTATTGTCAGCGTGGGCTGGATGCTCAAGTTGCGGCGCGTCAGCTCCTGACCGACCGTATTGATGGATTCTTGGATGCTTTCACGGGTAGCCACGACGACTCGGCCATCTGCGCCACTGGTATCTGGTGCAGCCAACTCGGCTCCGACACCCAGCAGCGTGGAAAGTGCTACGCCAGACAGAATCCGATCCCAGTGCCAGTCCACGCCATCTTCAAGTCCGGCATAGCCAGCGAGATCAATGCCGGGCAAGCGATCCAGCGAGATCGACGAGGTATCCGGCAGGATGACGCGCTGCCAGACCAGCAGTACACGACGCTGGCCGAACGCCACTTTGCTGTCATAGCGACCAATCAGGCGTGAGCCTTGCGGGACCAGTAAGTAACGGCCGGTGGCCGTGTCGTAGACCGGCTCCGTGACTGAAGCGATGATCTGGCCCGGCAGATCGGAGTTGATGCCCGTGATCAGCGCTGCTGGAATCAGCGTCCCCGCCATCACCTGATAAGGCGATACCGGCTTTTCCAGATTTCGGGTATTACGCTTTTCCGTATCTCCGGCTCGCTCGGTGAAGGCCTGTTTTTGATCCTGCATGTTCTGAGTAGCGGTAGGGTCGCCCTGCTGCGGACTGCTACTCAGCTGTGCCGACAGTGCATCGAAGGGGCTGGCTGAGTTAGCCATAGCCGCTGGTGCTGCGGCAGAGGCAACAGCACCACCCTGCCCAGCCTGACTGCTCCGAAAGAACACCGAGGACTTCGCGACCTCCTCCTGGCTACGACCATATTGGCCGTTGGCCATCGCCGGCGAGCCGCCATGATAGGTTGGCGTATAGGTGCCGGCCCGCTGAGCATCCAGCATCGGTTTCGCCAAATCGCCCGGCAGCGGATCGCCCAACGCCGGCACGCCAGGTGGCAAGCCGTTAAGCTGCTGCGGCATCTGGTTGTAGTCCTGCGGCAAGGCATCAATGGTTTCAGCACGCGATACGCGCTCAACATTGTGCAGCTCCGGGCCTTGCTCGGAGGCTTTCCGCTGCACCGGCTGCAGCGACCACGCCGTGACACCGAGCAAGACCAGCGAGACGGTGCCAGCGCCGGCCATGAGCACCTTGCGATTGAGTCGCGTCACCGGGCGCGGCTGTGCGCGCAGCGCCAGACTCTCCGGATCGACTTTTGGTGGCAAGCCAGCAGGATCAATCGTGGCTGTCGTCATGACGACCTCCCTTCAAATCATTACGAGCAATCCGTACGGCTTGCGCCTTGTCGCCACCGAGGCGTAACTCAGCGGTGCCAAACAGCCGATCCACGATGTAGTACGGGGCGCGATAGCGGTAGTTCACCAACTGGCCATCACCTTGCGGGCCAACCACGAACAGCGGCGGTAACTCACCTTGGGCGATGCGCGCCGGGAATTGGATATAGACATGCTCGCCATCATCGAAGGCACGCACGGGCCGCCAAGCTGGTTTGTCGCCCGAGATCTCATAACGAAAACGGAGTTGCTCCAGCGACAGGCCTTGAGCTACAGGCGCTTTGGCATCGGCGATGCTGGCCTGCTTCTGCAAGGCCAGCATGCGGTCCTTGGGATACTCCCACGAGGCCGAGGCCATCCATGCTTTCTCGGTCGCGGTCAACTCCAGAAGGTAGGTACGGCGATTGGTGTTGATGACCAAATTGGTTCGGATGCCGCTGCGCGTCGGCTTGACCAGAATGTTCACGCGTTGCGTCGCACCAGCACCGCTGGTGGTGTCACCGACGATCCAGCGGACTGTGTCGCCGGCCGAGACCGTCACCAGTTCTTCGCCCTCTTGCAGGGCAATCACGGTGACGCGGCCGGGGCTGGTGAAGAGCTGATAGAGCGCGCCATCGGCATAGGGCCAGACCTGAATCGCGTTGATGTAGCCCTCCTGCGATGGGATCACGCGGGCTTCCTGATTGGCGCGCGCCACCCGCGACTTGGCATCGAGCGGTTCCTTGATGCCTTCTTTGCCTTCTAACGGCAGACGCTTGAGCTGGTTCGGCAGCGGTAACAGCTTGGGCACTTCCACAATTTGTATGGGCTTGGGGATCTCCGGCAGTGGTTCAGCCTGCACGGCATCATCCAAAGGCACGGATGGCTGACTGGCACAACCGGCCAGCAGCAGAACAGCAAACGCAGCGGATCGCTTCATGGTGTGACTCCTAACGAGGGGTAGCGGTGTCGACCGAGCCCAATTCGCGGCTCCAGCTCAACCCGTTGATGTAGATGCCGAGGGGGTTCTTACGCAGGCGTGCTTCGTCACGCGGCGGTTGCTGCACGATGGACAGCACCGCCGTCCAGCGTTCCTGCCCGGTGGGTGTGCCACTGTCGTAGTGGCGCTCGATCCAGCGTACTTGGAACGAGTTGTCGCTGGCGCGGACAACGCTGGTGACTTCCACGGAGACGGATTTGCGCCCGACCTGGGCGAACGGATCATTCACACGGGCAAATTCATTGAGCGTTGCCGCGCCTTTGTCGGTGGTGTAGTCGTAGGCCTGCAGCCAGTTCTGACGCACCACAATCGGGTCGATGGCCAGCGAACGGACATTGCTGATGAAGTGCGCTAGGTGAAATGCAATCTGCGCATCCGCTGGCGTGTACGGAGTCAGTGCCTCACCGATAGCGCGCACCTGCCCGGTCTTGTCCACTTCGACGACATAGGGCGTAACCAACGACTGGCCTGATCGCCATGCCAGTGCACCGGCCATGATCAAGCTCAGTGACAAACAGCCGAATGCCATCAGTCGCCAGTTCTGCGCCTGCACGCGGGCTGCGCCGAGGCGTTGATCCCAGACCTGACCGGCTGCCTGATAAGGCGTGACAGGTTCGGGGGTTTCCGAATAGCGCACTTGGGCGCGTTTGAATCGCATAGTCATTTCTCCGAATCGTCACGCAGGCTGGGGCTGGCACCGCTGCCGCCGTGATCGGCCGAGCGCATGACATGAGCTGTGGTGGATACACCTTGGGTAATGCGTTGGTTGCGCTGCAGGCGTTGCGCCCATTCGGGCGACTTACCTGCGCTTTGTGGTCCGTCTGAGGAGGGATTGCTGTCGGATGCGTTGCTGCTAGAGGAGCCGACGGCACTGCGCACACCGCGTTGCACAGCGGCAGCGCCTGAGCGTGCAACATTGACGATGCCGGCGGCTGCTCCACGCCAGCCGCCATCGGTGGTGGCCGCACCGGCGCTGTAGGCATCGCGAGCACCACCGGCCATGGAGCTGGCTGACTTCACGGCCGAGCTACCGACTGAGCCGGCCAGCTTGGCTCCGCCCATGGCGGCAGCACCGGCACCAACGGCAATCCCAGTTGCGCCCAGCGCTGCACCGGCAGCAGCACCTGCACCGAGTTGCGGCGCACCGGCAATCAGGCCACTGGCGATGCCCGGCCCGAAGATACCCAGTGCAAACAACGAGAGCGAAGCCAGCATGATCGCCAAGGCTTCATCAATCGAAGGCTCCGCACCTTGCGGCGCTTGAAACTCACCAAAGATCGTCGAGCCGATGCCGATGATCACGGCCAGCACCAGTACCTTGATGCCGGATGAGACGACATTGCCGAGCACCCGCTCGGCCAGAAAGGCCGTCTTGTTCCAGAGCGCAAAAGGCACCAGCACAAAACCCGCCAAGGTGGTCAGCTTGAACTCGATCAGCGTGACGAACAGCTGCACAGCGAGCACGAAGAAACTGATGATGACGATGACCCACGCGAAGAACATCACCGCGATGGTGTCGATATTCATGAAGAAGTCGGGGAACCCGGAGAGCTGTTTGATGTGGGCCATGATCGGCCGGCCAGCATCGATGCCGACCTCGGCCAAGCGACCGGGCTGCAGCAGCTGGGCTTGCGTCATGTTGCTGCCAGACGCCACCAACCCCAGACCCGAGAACGAGTTGAAAATGATCCCGGCCAAGCTGTTGAAGTTGCCGATGATGAAGGCGAAGGCACCGACATAGAGGATCTTCTTGAGCAGCTTGCTTAACACCTCATCGCCGCCCATAGCCCAGAACAATCCAGCCAGCGTCATGTCGATGACGATCAAGGTGGCACTGAGCCAGGCCACCTCGCCACCCAACAGACCAAAGCCTGAGTCGATGTAGCGCGAGAAGACATCGAGGAAGCGATCAATGACCCCGATGTCATTCATGGCGAACTCCGCCACCCGGCGTGTATCGCGTCTTGCCATCGCCCCAGAAGCGGCGATGCTGCGCTTCGCTGACGATCACGCAGACACGCTCATCCAGCGTGTCACGCTCCAATCGGCACTTTTGCTGAAGCGCTTTCAATTCGTCAGGGTGAGCCACGAGATACTCCACCGTGATATCCGGTGCCGGCTGGCTGCAGCCAACCAGCCCGAGAGCCCCCGACATGAAAAGAGACAGGCACAACGCAAGATGGCGGGTCGTCATGATCCGGTGCTCCTTAGCGGTTGTAGAAGTTCACAGCGAACGGCGTGTAGCGTGTGCTGTCGCTGTGAAAGCGTTGGCGCACTTCGCGAGCGCGCTCTTCAGCGGCCACCGTGCGGGCTTGTTCAAGCGCTGCCGCCCGCCCCTGCGTGATCTGCAGCTGCTGCGCCTGAATCGACTGGCGCGCCTGCAAGGCGAGTAGCTGGTTGGTCGCTTGTGTGGCTTGCAGACTGCCGACGGCACCTTGGCTCTGCGCCACCAAGTCGGTCAGCACCGACTCGTCCGCCGCAAAGTTCTGCGCGGCCTGCGCCTGCATTTGCATCGAGGTTCGCAAGGCTTGTAGCGAGTTGCTCCAGCGCTCGCGGGAGTCAGCGGCCATGCGGCTACCCGAGACCGTACCGGCATAGGCTTCGGGGTAGAGGCGCGCAAAGGTGGTGTCAGCCTGCGACACCTCGTAGGCCAGCCCTTGCGCCTGCTGGATCAGGCGATTGGTGGTCGCCAGTGTCGATTGCAGCCGGCCGCTGGCGTTGTAGTTGAGGCCGCGTAGGTTCTTGGCATCGTTACTCAGCATTTGCGCCTCGTTTTGCAGCTGCCGAATCTGGTTGTTGATTTGCTCCAGCGTGCGAACCGCTGTCAGCAGGTTCTGGGTGAAGTTGCTGGGGTCAAAGACAGTGATCGCGGCGGCCGGTTGCGACAGACCTAGGGCGATCACGAGGGATAACGCGAGACGAGTTTTCATGAGGGTTTCTCCGAAGCGTGGGGATAGCGGGCCAACAGGTCAGCGGCCCAGGTCAGCCCGGCATGACGCAACCAGGCCAAAGCAAAGTCGGCGGGATCGATGACGCCTTTGAAGGCGTTCATGGTCTTTTGATGTTGGGGGCTCGAAGCACCGGCAAAGGCCAGCGTGACCGGACCGAGGCCCAGCTCGAAGATGCGATTGCCGAGTCGGGACTGGTAGTAGTACTCGCGCTTAGGCTCCGCCCGCGCGATCAGCTGAATCTGGCGAGCATTGAGGCCAAAGCCTTCGTAGATTTCACGCAGCTGCGGCTCTACCGCCTGTGGGTTGGGCAGGAAGATGCGACTCGGGCAGCTCTCGATGATGGCTGGGGCGATGGTGGAGCGTTGAATGTCGGCCAGCGATTGCGTGGCAAAGATCACCGAGACATTGCGTTTGCGCAGGGTCTTCAGCCATTCGCGAATGCGGCCGGCGAAAGCTGGATCATCGAGAAACACCCACGCTTCATCGAGGATCAGCAGTGTCGGCTGACCATCGAAGCGTTCTTCGAGTCGCTTGAACAGGTAGCTCAGTACCGGCAGCACGGCGGCCGGACTGTGCATTAGCTCTTCCATCTCGAAGCACTGCACATCCGACAGCGCGAGACGGTCGGCGTCGGCATCGAGCAGACGACCGAAGGGGCCACCCAAGGTGTAGGGCTGCAAAGCCTGACGCAGTGGATTGGATTGCAGCAGCACCAGCAAGCCGGTCAGCGTGCGTTGCTCCAACGGCGCACTGGCGAGACTGCCGAGCGCCGACCAGAGCGAATCCTTGACCTCGGGCGTGACCACCACGCCTTCATGTAAAAGCAGGCCGGCCAACCACTCGGCGGCCCAGCTGCGCATACTGTCTTCGTCAATGCGTGCCAGTGGCTGGAAAGCAATCGCCCCCTCCTGCCCTAGGTCGTAGTGATCGCCACCGAGACCCAGCACGGTGGCACGGGCAGAGCCGCCCTTGTCGAAAACGAACAAGCGAGCACCGGGATAGCGCCGGAACTGCAGCATGAGTGTCGTCAGCAGTACCGACTTACCCATGCCGGTTGGCCCCACCACCAGCGTGTGGCCGACATCGCCGACATGCGTGACTAGCCGGAACGGTGTCGCGCCATCAGTGCGCGTCACGATCAATGGCGGTGCATCGAGATGCTCATTGCGCTCAGGACCGGCCCAGACCGCTGAGATCGGCAACAGGTGGGCCAGATTGAGTGTCGAAATTATCGGCTGCCGGACATTGGCATAGGCATGGCCCGGCAGTGACGATAACCACGCATCTACGGAATTCAGGGTTTCCGTAATGGTGACAAAGCCCCTACCCTGAATCGCACGCTCGATGGCGCGAATCTTCTCATCTGCTGCGACTGGGTCGGCATCCATGACCACCACCGTGGCGGTGACATAGCCGAAGGCGACTTCGTCGCTGCCCAGCTCCTGCAAAGCGGCATCGGCATCAGCGGCCTTGTTGTCAGCATCCGAATCAACCAGCGGGCTCTCTTGCTGAAATACGGATTCCCGTAAAAGCGTCAATACGCCTTTACGCTTGGCAAACCACTGCCGGCGCAGGCGCACCAGCTCGCCTTCCGCTTGCGACTTGTCGAGGCACAGAAAGCGTGTGCTCCAGCGATAGGCAAAGCCGAGCCGGTTCAGGTCATCGAGCAGACCTGGCCAAGTCGAGGTCGGGAAGCCGCGTACCGAGACGATGCGCAGATGCTGATCGCCCAATCGCGGGGCCAGCCCACCGGCCAAGGGCTCGTCGGCCAACAAGGCATCCAAGTAGAACGGCACTTCAGGCACGGCGACTGAGTGCTGTCGCGTCGAGACGGTGCGATGCAGGTAGCTCAGTGTCTGGCTGTCATCGAGCCAATCCAGCTCCGGCATAACGCCATCGAGCAGGTTATAGAATCGCTCCGCTTCCGACTGAAAGAACGCCAGCTGTTCGCGCCAGTCCACGCCCTGCTTGTGACTATGCTCATAGAGCAGTCGTGCAGCTTTCGCGCGCGACTCTTCCGGCGGCAGATAGCACAGCGTGAAGTGATAGCGGCTCTCGAAGTGACTGCCCGCCTCCTCGAAGGCTGCGCGGCGTTCTTCATCGACCAGCCAGGACAAGGCATCCGGGAAGTCTGATTGCGGATAGCCAGCAGCGGCCTGCCGCTCGGCATCGACAAACAGTGCCCAGCCCGAGCCCAAACGACGCAGCGCGTTGTTGAGTCTCGCGGTCGTGGCGACCAACTCACTCTCGGTGGCACTGTCGAGGTCCGGCCCGCGAAAGCGTGCCGTGCGTTGAAAGGAGCCATCCTTGTTGAGCACCACACCGGGTGCGACTAGCCCCGCCCACGGCAGCCAATCGGCTAACTGGGCAGGACGCTTTCTGAACTCGGCAAGATTGATCATGGCGACCTCAGACATCGAGCAGGTTTTTGTGTTTGAGGTGGCGCGCGAACACTTCCATGAACTGCGCGTCTTGTTTGGCTCCCCACACCGCGAGGGTGTGCCCGGCCAGCCACAAGGCCAGACCGGGCAACCACAACTGTAGTCCCAGTCCTACAGCGGCCGCCAAGGTGCCGTTGACCACGGCTACCGTGCGCGGCGCACCGCCGAGCAGAATCGGTTCGGTCAGCGACCGATGCAGGGGTACTTCAAAGCCTTGAGCGATGGGCAGTGTCATGACACCACCACCCCGCCCGAGAAGCTGAAGAAGGCTAGGAAGAACGAAGAGGCGGCAAAGGCAATGGAGAGGCCAAAGACGATCTGGATCAGCTTGCGAAAGCCGCCGCTGTTATCGCCAAAGGCCAGCGCCAAGCCGGTCACGATGATGACGATGACCGCCATGATGCGAGCCACCGGGCCTTGCACCGAGTCGAGCACGGATTGCAGCGGCCCCTCCCAAGGCATGTTGGAACCAGCGGCATGGGCTTTGGCGGCCAGAAGTAGGTTTAACGCCAGCAAGCCGGCGGACTGGTAAAGGCGTAAAAACGGTTTTACTGAAACGCGTAAATGCGTCATGTCGGATCTCCGGATTCAAGGTAAACAGCGGTCAACGAGTAGCTGTGAGCATCAAAGCCAGTGACGCAGGCGATCTCCTGCACGCGGCGTTCGCGGCCGCGTCCGGCAATGAAGACGATGATGTTGACCGCCTCGGCGATCAGCGCACGAGGTGGCGTCAGCGCCACTTCGAGAATGAGTTGCTCAAGACGGGTCAGTGCGCCCATGGCCGAGCCGGCATGGATGGTGGCAACGCCACCGGGATGACCCGTGCCCCAAGCCTTGAGCAGGTCCAGCGCCTCTCCCCCTCGAACCTCACCAATGACAATGCGATCTGGCCGCAGGCGTAGCGTCGAGCGCACCAGCTCGCTCATCGAGACCACGCCCGGCCGTGTGCGCAGCGGCACATGGTCTTCAGCGGAGCACTGCAGCTCCATCGTGTCTTCGAGAATGATCACGCGATCACCCGTGACTGCCATTTCGGCCAGCAAGGCATTGGCCATGGTGGTCTTACCGGAGCTGGTGCCACCGGCAATCAGGATATTCAGCCGGCCTCGCACGGCCTTCTTGAGAAAGTCAGCTTGATGCGCGGTGAGGATGTTGTCGGTGACATAGTGATCCAGCCGAATCACGCCCATGGCGCGTTTACGAATCGCGAAGGCCGGGGCTTTTACCACCGGAGGCAACACGCCCTCAAAGCGCTCGCCGGTCTCTGGCAATTCCGCCGAGAGAATCGGCGCACCGACATGCACTTCGGCGCGGACATGCGCCGCGACCAAACGGATGATGCGTTCGGCATCGGCTGGGGTCATCGAGATGCCCACGGGGGCACGGCCAGAGCCGAGCTTGTCGAGCCAGAGTGAGCCATCGGGGTTTAGCAGAACCTCAACGACCTCGGGGTCTTCCAAGGCCTGCGTGATGATCGGCCCCATGGCCGTGCGCAGCATGCGGATGCGCCGCTCAATCGCGGTGGTTTCCAGCGTGACTGGAATGACAAAGGCTGGGCTGTTCATATCAGCCCACCGTCATCCGGTGTGCTCGTGGCCGGTGCAGCCGGATCGTCCATCGCAAAGAACTGGCCGGCATCCGGAAAGACCTCTTCCTGGATGTCTTTCACCAGACTGCGACCCCGCATCAGGTTGCGGCCCAGCTGCTCGATGAACTGCTGAAAGCGTAACCGGCCTTGAGCACGCGCGGCCTCCTGCTGTGCCTCGGGCACCGGCGCACTGACGGTCAGGAAGTAACGGATGTAGAGCGCCAATGTCTCGATTAGGATGTTCTGATCACGCTCCAGCTTGTCGAACTGGTTCGACAGTCGATCCAGCCGTTTAGCGAACGCCGCCTCACGACGGTCAGCCGCATCCGGCGACAGGAACGAGGCCAAGGCAGCGGCAATGATGGAGGATTTGGACAAGCCCTTGAGCGCAGCCAATTCCTCCAGCCGGCGGGCGTGATCGGTTTCGATGAAGATGTTCAGGCGAGCGCGGCTCATAGCGAGATTCCGTCATTGGGGTCGAGGGCAGCCATGCGCGCCGTGCGCAAGGCCTTCAAAGCAGCTGGGCGTGACGCGGTAGCAGATGAGTCGTCATCGAGCAGACCGACATCGGTGCTGACGCGCGGTGTCAGGGCTGGCAGGTCACTGCCTGCGGGCAAGCCAGAGGACAGCAAGGCACTGCTCTGATCAGCGAAGAGCGCAAGCTGACCGGACCAGTCGTTCGGTCGTGCGGCTGGCGAGTCGGTAAAGCCGCTCTCCGTCAGCACGGGCGGTGGCAGCACACGGCCTGTGAAGTTGGCGTCGGCGTAGTAGCGGATCTTCTTGGCTTGGATCGGCGGATGGCCGGAGACCATCACCACTTGATCATCCGGCGGCAGCTGCATGACTTCGCCCGGCGTCATCAAGGGGCGTGCTGTTTCCTGACGCGAGACCATGAGATGCCCGAGCCACGGGGCAAGTCGGTGGCCGGCGTAGTTGCGCTGTGCTTTCAGCTCAGTGGCGGTACCTAATGCTTCCGAGATGCGCTTGGCGGTGCGCTCGTCGTTAGTGGCAAAGGCAATGCGGACATGACAGTTATCGAGGATGGCGTGATTGGGGCCGTAGGCTTTGTCGATCTGGTTTAGCGATTGCGCAATCAAAAAGGCACGCAGGCCATAGCCCGCCATGAAGGCCAGCGCACTCTCGAAGAAGTCGAGCCGGCCCAACGCGGGGAATTCATCGAGCATAAGCAGCAGCTTGTGCTTACGCTCGATGCCGTCACTGCCATCGAGCGACTCGGTGAGGCGCCGGCCAATCTGATTCAGCAGGAGACGGATCAGCGGCTTGGTGCGGCTGATGTCGGACGGCGGCACGACCAAATACAGCGACACCGGATGCTCAGCGCTGATCAGATCGGCAATACGCCAATCACAGCGCGAAGTGACTTCGGCCACCGTCGGATCACGGTACAGCCCCAGAAAGCTCATGGCCGTGGACAGCACGCCAGAGCGCTCGTTCTCGCTCTTATTCAGCACTTCGCGTGCGGCTGATGCCACCACCGGATGCACGACCTCGCCCAGGTGCCGTGTGGTCATCATCAGATGCAGTGCCACATCGAAAGAGCGTGCCGGGTCAGACAGAAAGTTGGCGACACCGCGCAGCGTCTTGTCGCTGCCGGCATAGAGCACATGGAGGATGGCTCCGACCAGCAAAGCATGGCTGGTCTTCTCCCAGTGGTTGCGCTTCTCCAGCGCACCTTCGGGGTCTACAAGAATGTCGGCGATGTTCTGCACATCGCGCACTTCATGGGCACCGCGACGGACTTCC
This sequence comes from Perlucidibaca sp., assembly GCF_057084925.1. Classification (NCBI taxonomy): domain Bacteria; kingdom Pseudomonadati; phylum Pseudomonadota; class Gammaproteobacteria; order Pseudomonadales; family Perlucidibacaceae; genus Perlucidibaca; species Perlucidibaca sp. The sequence continues at coordinate 98,092 of NZ_JBXMRC010000009.1, forward strand.
AGAAGCGGGTTGTAAGCAGCTGACCGAGCATCAGTAGGGTTGAACAGAACGCAATGCGAGAAACGTGAGCGCCAGCCAGCGGTCAGGCTCCAATTCTCGCCTTTGATATCGTGGATGACGGCGGAGCCCGGCCAGGTCAGCAGGGTCGGCACGACGAGGCCAACGCCTTTGCCAGAGCGCGTCGGCGCGAAGGCCATGACATGCTCCGGACCTTCGTGACGCAGGTAGCTGGACTCCAGCTTGCCCAGAAACACGCCGGCCGAACCGGTCAACCCGGCTTGCTCAATCTCAGGCTCAGTGGCCCAGCGTGCTGATCCATAGGTAGTGACCAGTTGAGACTGACGACTGCGCCAAACAGATGCAGAAATGGCGAAGCCAACAGCGACCAGACTGCTGCCAGCGGCAATCAGGCCGCCGGTCAGGAAGACATGCGGGGCATAGACATCGAAGAAGTACCACCAGTGGAACAGCTGCCACGGGTAGTAGATCGGGGTATCAGCGAGGAAGAACCATGGCAGACCGAGCTGGGTCTGATAGGCCAGTGCAATGGCGACATACTGTGTCGCGCCCCAAGTCCCCAGCAGCACAATGCCGAGGACCAGCAGCACCTGACCAACCAGCACACCGGACGCCTGCATGGCGACCTCCCGAAGCTCGCGAACCAGCACGCGGAGCTGCGTGCTGTTCGTCGAGAGTCGGTGTCGGAGTGGTGCTGGTCAAAGACCGTTGAGGTCTATATCCAGACAACCTAGGTCAACAGGTATGCCTTGAGAAGTTACGCCATTACAATAGCTTGATCAGCGACTGCGCCGTCATTGATGGCGTGAAGTCGCTTTCCTTTCCTGACACCTGAGCCCGCTCAAGAATCGGTGACCTATCGCTCACTCGCCATGCTGAGCATAAGTTGTGGCCACTTCACCGCTGAAGAGCAGAGTCTCGTACGGCATGCGTTTATCCCCCACTTCCATACCCGGTGAACCTACCGGCATACCGGGCACTGCCAGCCCCTGAGCCTTAGGCTTCTCTTGTAGCAGTCGCTTGATGTCCGCCGCAGCGACATGCCCTTCGATCAGGTAACCACCGACCGTGGCAGTATGACAGGACGCCAGGCGCGCCGGGATGCCCAAGCGCGACTTAACGGCATTCATTTCCTCTTCATCGCGGACCTCGACAGCAAAGCCTTCAGCCTTGAGGTGGTCAACCCACTTGCCACAGCATCCGCAGGTCGGGCTTTTGTGAACCACGATGGTATTAGCCGCCGCTTGGGCTATTGGCTGGGGAGCATTGTCAGAAAGCAGACTGAGAGCACCCAAACCGCCAATGATCAAGACCAGCAGGCCGATGGCCCAGAATGTGTTGTGTGATCGACTCATGGTGTCATGCCGTCCTCGGTATGCTTCGCGTGACCACTCACGGGCTCCGCGCGGGCCGTCAAAATCTGATACTGGGTCTCGTCAAGCTGCGGCAGCTTTTGCAGAAAAGCGACCATGGCCCAGATCCTCGCATCATCATGGGTTTTGCCCCAGGCCGGCATGCCGGAGGCCTTGATGCCGTGCTTGATGATCCAGAACTGGCGGGCAGCACTGACTGCTGCATCGCCATGATCATCACCGCCATGGCCATGCTCAGCGGTGCCCTTCGCCAGATTAGGCGGTCGTGGATACAAACCCATGGCCATGTCAGAGCTTTTCACACCGGGCTTGAGATGGCAGCCCGCGCACATGTCATTGTAATCCGCGCCCCCACTGAGCAGCATCTGAGCATCATCAAGAAGTGGTACGGCAATGTCTTTGCTGCGCACCGCTATCGACCGTTCACGCAATGTCTCCAGCGCCCAATAGACCGGCTTGGTGTGTTCGTCATCCGCCCCCATGGAGTAGATGCCGGAGTAGAGAAAGCCCAGCCCTGCAAGCGCTCCCAGCGCGCCCAGCCCCAACAGGATCTTCATCGTTTTCATGAGTCAACTCCTGCTTTAACCACCATGACTTGAATGATCCATGCCCGGCATGTCGGGCATGGTGTTCGGCGTAGCCGCTGGCTTGTCGGCAGTTGTGCCATAAGGATTACGGCGAACCGGCTCACCGAAGTCGGGGCTCTTGCTGACACGCCGGGCAATCTTGTCCTTGGGGTAGCGATACCAGCCGGGATCGGTGAAGTCGTTGCTTGGTTGGTTATCGCGGACCTTGACTATGGTGAACATGCCACCCATTTCGATGGGACCGAACTGACCTTCGCCCGCCATCATCGGCAGTGTGTTCTCTGGCCCCTTCAGGCCCATGGCGACATGACCACTGTGCTCGCTCATGCCATTGCGCCCCATCGCGCCATAGCCCGGTAACATTTTGCGAATCTCAGCCTCGACACCGGACTGATCGACTCCGGCTGGGTTGGGAATCCCATGACCCATCGGGCCCATGGTGTGGTGAGCCATGTGGCAATGCAGCGCCCAATCACCCGGCTCTGTGGCCACAAACTCGATGTCGCGCATCTGGCCCACACCAACAATTTCAGTCACTTCTCTGCGCCATTGGGCTTTCGGCCAGCGCCCCGCATCAGTGCCGGTGACCCAGAAAGGGTTGCTGTGCAGATGGATAGGATGATTCCACATCGACAAGTTGCCGATACGAATGCGCATGCGCTCGCCAGTACGCATGACCAGAGGATCAATCGCCGGAAAAACCTTGCTGTTGAAGGACCAAAGGTCGAAATCCTGCATCACGGAAGGATCTGGCCGATAAGTGCCTGGGTGCATCGCCCAGTTGTGCAGCAAGAAAGCGTAGTCCCGATCAATGGGAACTTCTTCTCCAGCTTTGGGATGGATGATGAACAGTCCCATCATGCCGAAAGCCATTTGGGTCATTTCATCCGCATGTGGGTGGTACATGTGGGTGCCGTGCTGCTTGAGTGTGAACTCGTAGACAAAGGTCTCTCCGGCCCTGATCGGTGGCTGATTCAGACCCGATACCCCGTCATAGCCAGCAGGCAGATCAATCCCATGCCAATGCACGCTGGTCGGTTCGCCCAGCCGGTTGGTCACGAAGATCCGGACACGATCACCTTCAACAACCTCCAGCGTCGGTCCTGGTGTGGTGCCGTTATAACCCCAGCACTTGGCACGCGAGCCCGGTGCGAACTCGTGTTCGATCTCTTCAGCAACCAGATGGAACTCTTTGACCCCGCCGTTCATCTTGTAGGGCAGCGTCCAGCCATTGAGGGTGCGTACCGGCAGATAACCTTGGGCATGCCGCTTGGCTTTGGCCATGGCTGGGCTCGCCGTTGCCGGCGCACTGGCCATGCCCATGCCAGACATTCCCTCCATGCTGGACATGTCATGACTCATGGGCTGGGCCGAGGCATTGCGAGCAGCCCCTGCCAGCAGGCCGACACCGCCCACACCCGCCCATTGCAGCAAATCGCGTCGAGAAATCATTAGTGGCCTCCGTGCTCCGGCATTGTCATGTCATTGCCCATGCCGGGCATCTTGCTGTGATCCATGGGTGCAGCTTTGTCGTCGGCTGGCTTCTGAGTAGGCATGCATTTCATGTGCATCGCCTTCATGACTGGGTCATTCATGTCCATCTTTGCCATGTCCATTTTGGCCATCGAGGCGCAGTCTGGGCCGGCTTTGTTGGCAGCCGCTTGTGCAGCATGCATGGCGGGGTCATGAGCAAAGACGCTCTGGGTGGCCAGCAGTAGGCCAGCAATCAGTGTGGTACGGGTTGAGATATTCAAGATGTAGCTCCTTGGCGCTCAGTTATCGTGAGTGACGTTTCAATGACCTTGGTGAGGCGATGTGGTGGGCGTTGTTTCAGGTGCAGGTGCTGGGGTTGATTCCATAGCGCCCATGTCCGTCATGCTGCCGTGACTCATGCCACTCATACTGTTCATGTCATGGCCAGTCGTAACAGGCGGCTTCGGCGGCGTGGAAGCACCATGTTGACTGTGATCCATGCCTTCCATGCTCATGCCCTCCATCGCCGACATGTTGTGACCCGCATGGCCCGCGCCTGTAGGGGCGTCTTCCGGCAGCACAACTGGACTTATGCTGAGCGCTCCGATACGAACATCGCTGGGCAATGCGCCCCCGACAGCCCTGGCCAATCCCACACGCGCCTGCCAGTAATCACGCAAGGTCGCCAGATAGCCCTCATAAGCGCTGTATTCCTCACGCTTGGCCAGCAGCAGCTCGAACTGCCCCACGATCATGTAGTTCTGCAGCTCCTGTGTCCGAGCCACGATGGCCTCGCGCTGCGGAATGAGCCCACGCTGGTGGCGCAAGACACGGCTTCGGGCAGAAACCATACGGGCATAAGCTTTGGAAATACCGTTGGCGACCTCGCCTTCCAGCAAGGCAACAGCGGCCTTGGCTCGCTCCTGCAAAGCCTCTGCGCGTAAAACACCACTGCCGGACTTGCCGAAGATTGGCAGTTCAAAAGCCACCGTCGGCCCGAGAGAGCGGGAGTGATCAAAGTCACGCTCGCCCTCGATGCCAATCTCCAGAAAAGGCACCCAGCGCAAAGCTCTGGCCAGCCCTAGAGCATCCGTCGAGCGCTCGACCCGCATGCGCTCGACGACCAGATCGAGGCGCTGCTTCAAACCGAGATCGATGAGCTCCTGTGGTGCCGACTCATCAGCCACCGGCAACGGAAGGCGCGCCTCCAGATGCCATGATGTGTTGGTGGACAGACCCATCAAGATATTTAGTGACACCCGAGCCGACTCCGCCTCAGCCTGCGCAGCTTCCTGATCCAGCTCGGCCTGCTCAGCCGCCGCCTGTTCGCGCGCCAGCTCCAAGGCATTGATGTTTCCTGCGTCATGAAAGCGCTTAGCCAGCTCGGCCGATGCTCGCGCGGCCCTGGCAATCACGGTACGCATCTGGCCGATCTGGGCACTGCCAACCGCCTCGAAATAAGCCTGGTTCACATCAGCCGCCAGGCTTTGCAGCGCAAAGGCTGCTTCTGCCTGTCGATTGATCATCTCAGCCTTGGCCAAGCGACCACGGCTGCGAATGAAAAGCAGGTCAGTGAAGTTCTGCGCTAAGCCATAACCCAGCCGCGTGGCATCGCCGCTAACATCGGAACGCAGCGCAGAGAACAACAGCACAGGATTGGAGAGCCTACTGGCCTCCACCCAGTCCGCCTGATTCAGACCGAGGCGTGCATACTCCAGGCGTACCTTGGGATTGCGCAGCAAGGCGACACCAACCGCCCGTTCAGCCGTCAACGGCTGTGACAGCAGGCTGTCCACCTGCTGATTCAGATCAGCATCCGAAACATGAATACTCGTTGGCCTAGCAGCCAGTGCAGGATCACGCGCCTTGACCAGCGCATTGACGCTGGACAAACCACGATCTGCTGGCAGCGAAGCGCAGCCAGCCAACACCAACACCGCCACCAGCGGCAACAGGCGCATGCCAGAGTGGCTTGATAGAACCTTGGCAGCGGTAGGTGTCTGAGTAGACATGAACAGCGGCATGCGTGACCTCATCAACAGCGATTTGATGAGTGCATCATGCGGTGGGCTTCGGGACGCCAACCTGACCCCAAAATTACATTTTTGTCAGCATTACTTAATCTTCAGCAAACCCGCTATTGTTCGTTTGAAATACAGCAAGCATGAGAGGCTGGATGTGAAGATCCTGCTGGTGGAAGACGAAGCCAAGACAGGCGAGTACCTGAGAAAGGGCCTGAGCGAAGCCGGCTACAGCACGGACTGGGTCACCGATGGCCTGACTGGGCATCATCAGGCGCTGGTTGGCGACTATGATCTGGTTATCCTCGATGTCATGTTGCCTGAAATCACCGGCTGGCAAGTGCTGGCCGGTATCCGTAAGGCTGGGTTGTCGATGCCGGTACTTTTCCTGACAGCACGCGACCAGGTAGAGGATCGTGTCAAAGGTCTTGAGCTAGGTGCCGACGACTATCTCGTCAAACCCTTTGCGTTTGCCGAGCTGTTAGCCCGTGTGCGTACCCTGCTGCGCCGTGGGCGCTCGCGTGATACCGACACACTCAAGGTCGCCGATCTGGAGCTGGACCTGCTGCGCCGTCGTGCCATTCGTGCTGGTCGCCGCATTGACCTTACCGCCAAGGAATTCGCGCTGCTGGAATTGCTGATGCGCCGCCAAGGCGAGGTGCTACCGCGTTCGCTGATCGCTTCTCAGGTCTGGGACATGAACTTCGAGAGCGACACCAATGTGGTCGAAGTCGCCATCAAGCGACTGCGCACCAAAGTTGATACCGGCTTTGACACCAAGCTGATCAACACACTACGCGGCATGGGTTATGTCATGGAGGAAAAGACAAATGATACGCCTACTGCCTGACTCCATTACCGCACGCACCAGCATGCTCTTCACGCTGCTGGCTGCGCTGGTTTTTTCGGTGATGGGGCTGGTGATTCAAGCTTCGATTAATCGCCACTTCGTCGAGCAGGATCAAACCGTTATCACTGGCAAACTGGAGCTCATCAATAACATCCTCCAAAACGCGACAGCGACCGACAATACAACACGCATCCAGCGGCAACTGAGCAGTGCGCTGGTGGGCCATCACGATTTGGTGGTGCGAGTTCAGAACAGCGCAGGTCAGGACGTTTTCATGGCAGGGCATGATCGCTTGCCAGATGCCGCCATGATGACCGCGACAGGCTCTCTTGCTCTGCGCTCATGGTCAGATGGCACCATAGCGTACCGATTGGTAGTGACCGACATTTTGATGTCGGACGGAAAACCGGAATGGCGCGTCGGCATCGGCATCAACACGCTGCACCATGCAAAGTTTCTCGCGGCCTTTGAACGCGAGCTGCTACTCATTGGCTCTGGGGGTCTGTTGTGCATGGCCTTGTTCGGCTGGGTAGCCATTCGGCGTGGCTTAAGGCCTGTACAGAAAATGGCTGTTGTTGCTGAAAGTATTTCTGCTCAGCGGCTGCACAACCGGCTCGCCATCGAGACCATCCCTATCGAGCTGGAGTCACTGGCTCGTGCATTCAACGCTATGCTGGATCGGCTGAGTGACTCCCTAGAGCGACTGTCAGCTTTTTCATCCGACCTAGCTCATGAACTGCGGACACCCGTCAACAATCTGATGACGCAAACTCAGGTGCTGCTCTCCAAGCCCCGAGAAAATGATGACTACCGTGAGGTTCTGTATTCCAACCTGGAAGAGTTCGAGCGCTTGGCGCGCATGATCAGTGACATGCTGTTCCTAGCCAAAGCTGACAATGGCCTGATCATTCCACACCGTGAAACCGTGCAGCTGGCCAGCGAAATCACGGCCGTGCTGGATTTCTACGAGGCACTTGCCGCTGACAAATCGCTTACTCTGAACACCAGTGGGCAAGCACTGGTTATGGGTGATGCCCTGATGCTGCGTCGGGTGATCAGTAATTTGGTGTCTAACGCCGTGCGTCACGCCTACCCGGAAACTGTCATCCATGTGGCTGTCTCCACACAGGGAAACGAAGCCTGCCTCACCGTCCAGAATGTGGGAGACACCATTCCCGAGCAGCATCTGCCACATCTTTTCGAGCGTTTCTATCGAGCGGATGGCGCGCGCCAGCGCACAGAAGAAGGGGTCGGACTCGGGCTGGCCATCACACGCTCAATCGTATTTACTCATCAAGGCAAGATTAAGGTCAGCTCTCAGCACGGAATGACGCAATTCACGATAACGCTGCCACTGGCCTGACCCTGGCTGCTAGATACGCTCAGCACTCTCCAGTCGCCTGAAAATTCGACACCATGCTGTGCACACGCACACGAGCGCGATGCAGCAGCACTCGGAAATGCGAAGGCTTGATATTCAGTGTTTCACAAATTTCATCGGCACCCAGGCCGTCAATATCTCGCAGCAATAGCGCCATGCGCTGCCCGGTCGGGAGTGCATCGAAATGGCGCTCAAGGCAGTCACCCAACGCATGGGATTCGAGCAGTGCCTGCGGGGAATCATCCGTCCAGGACTCAAAGCGTTGTCGCCAATGGCCATCCGCCAGAAATGCGCCGTCCAGCGGGTCATGCTGTGGCTCAAGCCCTTCCAGCGATAGCACGGTATTTTTTCGACGCAGGTAGCTGTAGGCGCAATTCATCACAATACGAATCAGCCAGGTTTTCAAGCTTGCTCGGCCTTCAAAGCGCTCCATGCCCTTATAGGCGGCAATCCAAGCTTCTTGCACGATGTCGTCCGCTTGGTGTGGCGAAAAGTTGCGCGCGATGCTCAGCATCGCACCGCCATACAGCGTCATCGCCTCTCGCCAAGCAGCAGCATTGCCCGCTCTCAGCTCTTCAATGAGGCGTTGCTCCACTTGCTTGGTGGAATGAGTAAAAGAACGGTTACTCATCGCGTTTCTTTTCTCCGCATGAAATAGAAAGCAACCGGGACGATCAGCATCGACAACACAGGTGCAGTAAGCATGCCGCCGACCATGGGCGCGGCGATACGCTGCATGACCTCAGAGCCGGTGCCAGTGCCCCACATAATCGGCAACAGACCTGCAACAATGACCGCCACCGTCATTGCCTTTGGGCGCACACGCAGCACGGCACCTTCCTGGATAGCTTCCAGCAGATCGGCACGGCTGGTCCGGCCTTGCTCGACACGGCGCTGCCAAGCCTGCTTCAGGTACAGCAGCATGATCACACCAAATTCTGCAGCAACACCGGCCAGAGCAATGAAGCCAACTCCGCTGGCCACCGATAGGTTGTGCCCGAGCAGCCACAATAGCCAGATCCCACCGGCCAAGGCAAAGGGCAAGGTCGCCATAATGAGCATTGCCTCATCGACACGACGGAAGGTTAGGTAGAGCAAGACGAAGATGATCATCAGCGTGCCGGGCACCACGACCTTGAGGCGAGCTGTCGCGCGCTCAAGAAACTCAAACTGGCCTGACCAAGAGATGGCATAGGCGGGTGGCAGCTTGATCTTCTTGGCTACGGCCTCTTGCATGTCCTGCACCGCCGATTTGAGGTCGCGGTCGCGGATATCGACATAGACCCAGCCTGAGAGCCGGGCATTCTCGCTGCGCAACATCGGCGGACCGTCGCTGATGGTCAGTGCGGCGACATCGCCAAGACGGATCTGCGCACCGCGTTCGGTGACCACCGGCAGATTACGCAAACCCTCCAGTGAGTCGCGAAGCTCGCGCGGATAGCGCAGGTTGATCGGGAAACGCTGCAAGCCTTCGACCGTCTCGCCGATGTTGTCGCCGCCAATCGCCGCCGACACCACGCTCTGGACATCCGCGATGTTGAGGCCGTAACGGGCAGCGGCGTCGCGGTTGATATCGACATCAATGTAGCGACCACCGCGCAACCGCTCGGCCAGCGCCGAACTGACGCCCGGTACCTGCTTCACCACACGCTCGATCTCCCCAGTGAGGCGGTCGATCTCGGCCAGACTGGCCCCCGAGACCTTGATGCCGACCGGGCTTTTGATGCCCGTAGCGAGCATGTCGATGCGATTGCGAATCGGCGGCACCCAGATATTCGATAATCCTGGCACGCGCACCACGCGATCCAGCTCCGCCACCAGCTTGTCCGGCGTCATGCCAGCACGCCATTGCTCGCGCGGCTTGAATCGAATGGTGGTCTCGAACATCTCCAGCGGGGCCGGGTCAGTCGCGGTATCGGCACGCCCGGCCTTGCCGAAGACGCTGGCAACCTCGGGTACGGTCTTGATAAGCCTGTCGGTCTGTTGCAGCAACTGCGCGGCCTTGCCAGCTGACAATCCCGGCAGCGCCGACGGCATGTAGAGCAGATCGCCTTCATCCAGCGGCGGCATGAACTCGCCACCGAGACGGGACAGCGGCCACAGGCTGGCGACAACCACCAAGGCTGTGATTGCCATGGCTCGGCCAGGCCGGCGCAAGACCATGGCCAGTACCGGCTCGTACCAGCGAATCAAGGTTCGGTTGATCGGGTTGTCACGCTCGGCCGGGATGCGTCCGCGAACCAGATAGCCCATCAGTACCGGAATCAGCGTCACCGCCAGTCCAGCTGCTGCGGCCATGGCATAGGTCTTGGTGAAGGCCAGCGGCGCGAACAACCGTCCCTCCTGCGCTTCCAGCGTGAACACCGGAATGAACGACAAAGTGATGATGAGCAGCGAGAAGAACAGTGCCGGCCCGACCTCGACCGCTGACTCGCCAATCACCCGCCAGTGTTCATCAGGCTCGGGCTCGCGATCTGGATGATCATGACGCCAAGCTTCAAGGTGCTTGTGGGCGTTCTCGATCATGACCACGGCGGCATCGACCATGGCCCCGATGGCGATGGCGATGCCGCCCAGCGACATGATGTTGGCATTCACGCCTTGATAGCGCATGACAATGAAGGCCGCGAGTATGCCCAGCGGCAGCGAAATGATCGCTACCAGCGCGGAGCGCAGATGAAACAGGAAGGCCAAGCAAACCAGCGCGACCACGATGAACTCTTCCAGCAGCTTGTAGCCCAGGTTGCTGACGGCACGCTCGATCAGCTGCGAGCGATCGTAGACCGGTACGATCTCGACCCCTTTGGGTAGACTGGATTTGAGCGACTGAAGCTTGGCCTTGACGGCCTCGATGGTTGCCAGCGCATTGCGTCCGGAGCGCATGATGATCACGCCACCCACAGTTTCACCTTCACCGTCCAGTTCAGCGATGCCACGGCGCATCTCGGGGCCGATCTGCACTTGTGCGACATCACCAAGACGCACGGAAACACCTGCCGGCGTGGTGATCAGCGGAATGCTGCGGAAGTCATCCAGCGTCTTCAGATAACCGGTGGCCCGCACCATGTACTCGGCCTCGGCCAGCTCCAGCACCGAGCCGCCTGCCTCCTGATTGGCCTTCTGCACGGCGTCGATGACCTGCGTGTGGGCGATGTTGAATGCCCGCAGTCGGTCAGGATCGAGCACGATCTGGTACTGCCTGATCATGCCGCCGATGCTGGCCACTTCGGCCACATCCGGCACCGTCTTCAACTCGTACTTGAGAAACCAGTCCTGCAAGGCGCGCAGCTGCGACAGATCGAGATGGCCTGTCCGGTCTACCAGTGCATATTCATAGATCCAACCCACGCCTGTGGCATCCGGCCCCAGCGCGCTTCGCGCTTGCGAGGGCAAGCGTGACTGCACTTGGCTGAGGTACTCCAGCACACGCGAGCGCGCCCAGTACGGATCAGTGCCGTCCTCAAACAGGACATAGACATAGGAGTCCCCGAAGAACGAATAGCCGCGCACAGTCTTCGCACCCGGCACCGACAGCATGGTGGTAGTCAGTGGGTAGGTGATCTGGTTTTCAATCAGCTGTGGTGCCTGCCCCGGCCATGTCGTGCGTACGATCACCTGCACATCCGACAGGTCGGGCAAGGCATCCAGCGGGGTTCGATTAACCGACCAAAGCCCCGCAGCCGTGAGCATCAAGGTTGCCAGCAGCACCAAAAAGCGATTTCCGATGGACCAGCGTATGCATTGCGCGATCATTGCCCCATCCCCCGCATGTCCATCTTGCCGTCCATGCCAGCTGGCATGTCTTCAGCCTGCATACGGCTGCTAACACCCTTTAGACTGGCCTCGGAGTCCACCAAGAACTGGCCTGATACAACGACCTTCTGCCCCTTCTCTAGGCCGGTGAGTATCTCGACCTCTCCCTCACGCTCCAGACCGGTGGTGACATCTATTGGATGGAAGCTCCCAGCCTTATCAACCGTGAACACGACACTACGCTGCCCGGTGCGGATAACTGCCTCGACAGGCACCAGCAAGGCATTAGCACGCACTGCGCCTGCCAGTTGCAGGTTAGTGAACATGCCCGGCACCAGCTCGGCGTTCGGATTCGCTAGTTCGATGCGCGCCTTAAGGGTGCGTGTGGTCGCATCCACCTCCGGCAGCAGCGCGCTGACGCGGCCCGTGAAGACCTTGCCGGGCCAGGTCGATGAACTGGCCTCTACCCGACTACCAGGACGCACCTGCGCAGCCATCGACTCAGGCACCTCGGCGTTGACCCAGACACTATCGAGGCCATTGATGCGGAACAGGGTCATGCCCGGTGTCACTGTCATACCCTCGCGTATGCCCAGTTCCACCACCACACCGCTGACCGGGGCGACAATGGCCAGTCGCGCCTGTGTTCTGCCACTGCGCTCGACCAAGGCAATCTGTGCCTCGCTCATGCCCACCAATCGCATACGCTGGCGCGCACCTTGGCGCAAATCAGCACTGCCTTCACCGGTTATGCCGCGTACCGCCAAGAGCTCCTCCTGCGCCGCCACCCAGTCCGGAACATACAGCTCGGCCAGCACTTGGCCGCGCTGCACTTTGTCCATGGGTGCACGTACGCTCAGGCGCTCAACAAACCCCGAGGCCCGCGCTTGCATGATCGCAACGGCGCGCTCGTTCCAAGTCACGCTGCCAACCGCTGTCATACCAGACGACAACTGTCCCGATCTGACCTCCGCCGTGCGGATACCGAGATTCTGTTGAACCTGCGAAGCAATCCTGACACCGCCTTCTTCGGCATTCTCTCCAGTAGATTCATCGGCATAGACAGGCACGAGATCCATGTCCATGAAGGGCGACCTGCCGGGCTTGTCGAAGCGCTGAGCCGGTACCATCGGGTCATGCCAGTACAACACCTTGGACTCAGCCTTGCCGGCCTCGGTGCTGATAGGCGCTGACATGGCCATGCCTTGGTGCATGCCCAGACTGTAGAGGCCCCAGCCACCCAGCCCGAGCGAGGTGAGAGCAGCCACGGAAATCATCAAAGTTTTGCGTCTCATGGTGCGCTCCGGCTTTCATTAGGCAGTAAAAATTCCAGATCAGCCCAGGTCAGGGCTGTCTGCATTTCCAGTTGCGATGCTTGTAGTTGCCTATCCAGCAGGGCACGGCGTGCCGCCAAGACATCACTGAGCGCGCCTCGACCGCCGCGCCAAGAAGCGAGAGCGGCCTGGGTGCGTGACTTGCTCAGTGGCAGGATTTGCTCACGGTAGTGTTGCAGCCGACTCAGCCCCGATTGCCAGTCATCAACCATCGCGCGCACTTCCGCGACATGGGCGCGCAGCATGTCGTCACGCTCAGCTCTGGCCTGTTCGACTTGCGCCTGACGAGCGGCAAGCTCACGATTCTGGCGTCGTGCCTGATCCCATTGCAGAGGTACCGATACGCCTAGCGACACCATGTCGGAAAACGCCGAGCCCCGTTGGGCATAGCTGAGTTCGGCGGTCCAATCAGCCCGCTTGTTGGCTTCGGCCAGATGCGCCTCGGTATCTGCCAGCGCGATGCGGCGATCCTGCATGACCAGATCAGGGTGGCGCGTCAGATGTCCTTCCAGATCGTCGATCACGAAATGAATACGATCAAAGTCCGGTTTTCCGAGTAACGGCTGCCGGGTCTGCTCATTGCCCACCCAGCGCGCCAGCGCAGCGGTTGCCTGCTTGATTTGGCGATCCATGATTTGCAGCTGGTCTTCCAGCAACAGCATCTCGCCTCGGGTATTGATCATGTCGGTCGATGTGGTGCGGCCACCGCGATAGGCGGCCTCACTGGCGACCAGTTGCTGGCGCGCCTGCTGCAACTGCTCCTGCAACAACACACGCTGCTGACTCAGGAAGTAACTGGTCAGCCAAGCCTTGCCAGCGCCGCGCAAGACCTCGCTACGCACCAGCGCTTTGCCAGCAGCGGCAATTTCGGCCTCGCGCTCCTGGCGCTGTCGGCGCAAGTCCAGTTTCTCGCCACGAGTAAATTCCTGCGCCACGCCAACCTTGCGCATGGTCATGAAGTCACGGGTGATGCTGAAACGGTCACTGCCATTCACCGGCAGGTTGTCGATGCCGATGCTCAGCATTGGGTCAGGGCGCTCACCAGCAGCGACTGCCATCTCACGGGCCGAAGTCATCGCAGCATCTTGGGCGACCAGCTGACGCGATTGGCTCAAGGCGACTTGCTGGGCCTCAAGAAAGCTGAGCGATGCCGCCGACAAGGCGGCAGGCACCAGCGCTATCAGCGCTAGCACCACCCGACCCATTGGCCGGGAAATACGGAAATTCATGAGGTATTGCCTCGTCAATCAGGTTCAATGGAATGAACGACACATGCCTTGCAGGCATACGAGCTGATATGGCCAAGCGGGAGCCGGCCAAAACGAGGGCTTAATTCAGGAAGCGATGGAAGCGAATCGTTGGCGAGGGATGAATGATGGAAGGATCAGGAGGGCGGTAGGCCGATGCGGTGATATAGCCGGCATCAGGCAGGTCGAATGGCTGGAGAATGACCAGCAGAACGGGGGTGACATCTGGCAGCGGCAGCTTTTGAGCTACATCGTTGTGTTGCTGCAGATGCTGGCAGGTATTGTGGCAATCCTGCGCGGCAGAAGGCGTGTCCGTTTGCCCACCATGGCAATCCGTCATGGACTCCATTTTTGCAGATTCAACTGTCGCAGGCACAGCCGCCCAAGCCTGTACCTGACATATCGAGAAGATCGTCAGAACAAGGCTCATGAGGAGCGAGATGGATTTGCGTCGAACGGCAGTCATGGAAAGTATTATGCGCCCGTTTTCAGTCTTGGCAATGGCTCGGATCGTCGCAGCATCAATCAACGGAGGCGGAGCTTGCCCACTCCAGCGTCTCCTGCAAGTCCTGGTGCAACGCATCAAAGGTGCAGCGGGCACGCAGACAAGCCTGCTCAACCAATGATCTCTGCTCCGCATCGACGGTGCTCAACAGTGTCTCCAGCTTCTCGCAACAGGCATGTGCAGCATCGCGCTTGGCACGAGGGTCATTGACCGTCAGCTGATCATTTAACTGACGAAATATTTCCGCGATTTCATGCTCGACATTCATGTCGCAGATCTCCAACCCATAACAATGACGGCCATGCCCACCAGTGCAATGCCCGCACCCATCCAGTCGCTGGCATTCAGCGCTACGCCATCAACCCAGCGTAGCCAGAGCAGCGCCACCACCACATACACCCCGCCGTAGGCTGCATACACACGACCACTGGCCTCTGGGTGCAAGGTCAACAGCCAAGCGAACAGCATCAGGCTGGCTGCGGCCGGCAGAAGCAACCAGGGCGAGCCCTGCTTTTTCAGCCAGAGATAGGGCAGAAAGCAGCCAATGATCTCGGCCAAGGCCGTCACCACGAACAGCCCCAGCGTTTTCAGCAGAATCAGACTGCTCATGCGATGTCTTTCTCCTCTCGAAGTTCGTGTAAAGCCGCTCGGATGATCTGAGTTGCACCCGAAATGGCCAGCACTGCCATACCCAGTGCAACCACCACATCCGGCCAAGCACTTGCCGTCAACCAGACACCACCGGCAGCGCACATCACCGCGATATTGCCGATGGCATCGTTGCGGCTGCAGATCCACACCGACTGCATGTTGCTGTCGCCCGTGCGGTAGCGATACAGCATCAAAGCCACGCCCACATTCGACAGCAGAGCCAGCAAGCCCACGATGCCCATCGTGCTGGCCTCGGGCACTTGCCCGGCCAGCAAGCGCCCAACCGTGGCGTACAGCACCCAGCAACCAAACAGTCCCATGGTCAGGCCTTTTAGCAATGACGCGCGAGCGCGCCAGATCATGGCATGACCCAGCACATACAGACTGATGCCGTAATTGGCGGCATCGCCAAGAAAGTCCAGTGCATCGGCGAGCAAGGCACTGGAGCCTGCCGCCGAACCCGCCATGATTTCGACGACAAACATGACCAGATTGACCAGCAGCGCAATCACCAATATACGGCGATACTGAGGGTCAACGACCGGCACCTTGCTAGCACAAGAATCACCGCAACTATCAGACATTGCTTCTCTCCACTCGCCATTGCTCAATCATGCGATATAACGCCGGCAACACCACCAGCGTCAGTAGCGTACTGGTGATCAGACCGCCAATGACCACAATGGCCAGCGGCTTCTGCACCTCGGCTCCGGTGCCTGTGGCTAGTGCCATGGGCACAAAGCCCAGCGATGCAACCAGCGCTGTCATCAATACTGGACGCAGACGCGAGAGCGAGCCTTCCTGCACCGCCTGTGTGAGCGCCATGCCGTTAGCACGCAGCTGATTGATGCGGCTGACCATGACCAGACCATTGAGCACCGCCACGCCAGACAACGCGATGAAGCCAATGGCTGCAGTGATCGAAAACGGAATGCTGCATATCCACAGTGCGAGAATGCCACCCGTCAAGGCCAGCGGCACCGCGCTGAACACCAACAATGCCTGCCGTACCGTGCCCAGCGCCATGAACAGCAGCATCAGAATCAAGGCGAAACAGGCCGGCACGACAATCATGAGGCGAGACTTGGCCGCCTGCAGATTCTCGAACTGCCCACCCCAGACCAGCCAGCTACCAGCCGGCAACTTGATTTGCGTATTGATGCGCTGCTCGGCTTCCTCAACGAATGAGGCCAGATCGCGATCACGGACATTGGCCTGCACCACGACACGGCGCTTGCCATTTTCCCGACTGACTTGATTGAGACCATCGCGCAGAGACAGTGTAGCGATACTGCCCAAGGTGATGAAGCCTTGATCCGATTGGGCATCACGCACGGGGATGGGGAGATTGCGCAAAAGATCGAGATCGGTGCGCACGGCTTCCGGCAAACGCACCATCACATCGAAGCGACGGTCACCCTCGAAAATCTCGCCAGCCTGACGCCCGCCAATGGCAGCCGCCACCGTGTCCTGCACATCGGCCATGCGAAGCCCGAAGCGCGCTAGGGCATCACGGTCAAAGCTGATATCGAGCAGTGTCTGCCCTTCAACCTGCTCGACCTTGATTTCACTGGCCCCCTGTACGCCTCGCAAAGTCTGCGCGATCTGATTGGCCGTCAACAGCATGGTGTTGAAGTCATCCCCAAATACCTTGACGGCGACATCAGCGCGTACACCCGACAGCAGCTCGTTAAAGCGCATCTGAATCGGCTGAGTGAACTCGTAGTTGTTGCCGGGCAGCTTGCTGACCGCTTGCTCGATGCGTTCGATCAACTCAGCCTTGGTCTGACTCGAATCCGGCCATTCCTCGCGCGGTTTAAGGATGATGAAAGTGTCTGATGCACTCGGCGGCATCGGGTCGGCGGCCATTTCGGCGGTACCGGTCTTGGAGAAGACATAGGCCACTTCTTTGAACTGCGCGACGGTGCGTTCGACCTGCAGCTGCATGCTGCTGGACTGCTTGATGCCCGTGCTGGGAATGCGTAGCGCATGCATGGCGACATCTTTTTCATCCAGCGTCGGCACGAACTCCTGCCCCAACTGAGTGAAGATCACCACGGCGACGGCAAAAGCACCCAGCGCCATGCCCATCGCCTTTTTATGCTCATGCATCGCCCAGCTCAAGGCCGGCACATACAGCGCATGAGCCTTGGCGAGAAATCGATTCTCCTTTTCCTCGATGGAGCCGGTGAAGAAGATGCCGACGAGTGCCGGGATCAGCGTCAGTGACAACACGAAGGCGGCAACTAGCGCCATGATCACCGTCGCGGCCATGGGGTGGAACATCTTCCCTTCGACGCCCTCCAAAGCCAAGATGGGCAGATACACCGTGATGATGATGGCTTGGCCAAAAACCGAGGGCTGCACCATCTCACGGGTGGCATGCAGCACTTCAGACAGTCTCTCCTCCAGGCTCAGCAGCCGGCCGAGATGGTGTTGGCGAGCCGCCAGACGACTCAGGCAGTTCTCGACGATGATGACCGCGCCATCGACGATAAGGCCGAAGTCCAATGCGCCCAGACTCATCAGGTTGCCGCTGATACCGGCCTTGACCATGCCCGTGCTCATCAGCAATACGGTGAGCGGGATGACTGCCGCTGTGATCAATGCTGCGCGGATGTTGCCGAGCATCAGAAAGAGCACGACGATCACCAGCAATGCGCCCTCGCTGAGGTTCTTGATCACCGTAGCCACGGTCGCATTGACCAGCTTGCTGCGATTGAGCACCGTCTGCGCTTCAACATCCGGCGGCAGACTGCGCCGGATATCGGCCATCTTTTCATCGACAGTGACTGCGACCGTTCGCGAGTTCTCGCCGATACGCATCAATGCCGTACCGACCACCACCTCGTGGCCATTTTCGCTGGCCGAACCGGTGCGCAACTCCTCGCCGATCTCGACCTTGGCCAGGTCACGCACATAGATCGGTGTATTGCCTCGTGTCGCTACTACCGTGGCAGCAATGTCCTCCATTCGCTTCAAGCGACCATCGGCGCGCACGAGATAAGCCTCGCCGCGCTGCTCGACGAATCCACCACCACGACTCTGATTGGCCTTTTCCAAGGCCTCGACCAGATCGGTGACGGACAGGTTGTACTCCCTCAGCCGCAGCGGATCAGGCTGGATGTGATACTGCTTCTCGTAGCCGCCGATGCTGTCGATGCCGGCCACGCCCGGCAAGCCTTTGAGCTGGGGCCGAATGATCCAGTCCTGCACCGTGCGCAGATAAGCGGCCTGCGCTACCGGAGTACGCAGGTATTCGCCCTCGGGGGTGAGATAGCTGCCATCACTTTGCCAGCCGGGCTGCCCATTGCTAACTTTGGCCCCCTGACCACTCGGGTGAGCGAACTTCACCGCCCACATGTAGACCTCGCCCAGACCCGTCGAAATCGCCCCCATGCGTGGCGACGCCTCCGGCGGCAACACATCCTTGGCCTCGTTCAGGCGTTCCGTGACCTGGTTGCGGGCAAAGTAGATGTCCACATCGTCACGAAATACGGCCGTGACCTGCGAAAAGCCATTGCGTGACAGTGAGCGCGTGGATTCCAATCCGGATATCCCGGCCAATGCGCTTTCAATCGGAAAAGTAACCTGCTTTTCGATGTCCTCGGGTGACAAGCCGGCCAGCTCGGTATTGATCTGCACCTGGTTGTTGGTGATGTCCGGCACGGCGTCGATGGGCAGTTTCTGCAGGGAAAAAATCCCGAAAGCAGCCAGCATCAAGACCATCACCAGTACGAGATAACGATGCGAAAGGGAGAAGCCAATGGCGCGATCAAACATGGCTTCTCTCCTGCGACAGGCGCAAACAATCAATCTTCATGTTCGGCCTCTCCCTTCTTCAGATCAGCTTTAAGAACGAAGACATTGCCACTGGCATACCGTTCGCCAACCTTCAAACCACTGATCACCTCCTGCCGATCACCACTGCGCCGACCGAGCACGACTGTGCGCGGCTCCAGACCATCCTTGTCAGCCACAAAGATGGTCGGCTGGTTCTCCAGCATCTGGATGGCGGATAACGGCACACTGAGTGTCTGAGAGACTGCACCCGTCTGGATTTGCGCCTGCACGAACTGGCCCGAGCGCCACAGCCCTTGGCTGTTGTCGATTTGCACGCGCACAGAGCCGCTGCGACTGGCTTCATCGAGCTCAGGCTGTACGAAAATCACACGGCCTTGGCTGCTCATGCCGGCTTTATCAGTCACAACGACCGTCTGGCCTGCACGAATCTTGGGCAGGTCAGTGACCGGCACCGCCAGATCAATCCAGAGCGTCGAGAGGTCCGCCAGCCGGAACAAAGGCTTGTCGGATGTCACGGCCTCGCCAAGGGTCAGGTCCTTGGACAGAACCGTGCCCGAGATCGGCGCACGCAAGGCATAGCTGGCCAGACGGCCACCCGGCTTCAGTGCTTTGGCATCATGCTCGCTCATGCCCAGTGCCAGCAGGCTCTGCAAGGCACTTTGAGTTTCGATACGGGCATCATTGAGCTCGCGACGAGCGGCGAGATAGTCCTGCTCGGCGCTAATTTTCTTTTGCCACAGGCTCTCTTCACGGGCAAAGGACGATTGCGCCATGACTTGCCGCTCCTTGGCAGCCAGATAGCGCGCCGCCACATCGGAGAGCTGAGGGCTTTCGATCACAGCCAGCACCGTGCCGGCCTTGATCTGTGCGCCAATCTGAATCGGAGCCGAACGCACCATCCCGGTAATCGGTGACAACACGCGAGCCTCGCGATCCGTGTTTAACACCAGCTGCCCCGGCAGCGACAAACCACTGGCAAAATTGCCAAGTGCGGCTGTCTCGATGCGCAGGCCATTGGCGACCAGCTGCTCGTCTGTCAGCTTGATGGCTTCGGCATGTCCTTCCGTATGAGCTGCTTCCGTGTCTTCCGCATGAGTCTCGCCAGTCGGAGCAGTGAGATGGATTTCATGCTGATGCCGGAACGGGCCGTACTCCAGCAGGCCCCAGGTCAGGCCAGAGCCGGCGGCTACTGCCAGTAACAGCAGCAAGGACTTGATGACAATGTTCATGGCGTATTTCCAGAAAAAGTAGCGCGGCCCAGCAGCTCATCGAGCGCGGCCTCACTTTTGTGATAGGAGATGCGGGCGGCGAGATACACGCCCTGTGACTCGACCAGACTGCGCTGGGCATCAAGCAGATCGATCAGCGAGAACTTGCCCGCGCGGTAGCCTTCGCGTGTTGCCTCCAAAGCCTCGCTGGCAATACGCAGCACTTCATCCCGTAGTTGCAGCGCGTCCTGATAGCTGGCCTCGCGCTGCACCAGTAGCTGGTCACGCTGCCGTTGCCATTGCTGCTGTGCGAGGATCAAGCTGGCTTCGGCAGCCGTCAGCTCGGCACGCGCACTGCGCAGAGCTCCTTGGTTGCGATCAAACAAGGGAATGGGCACGGAGATTCCGAGCAGAACACTCTGTTCACGGGTGATGGCTTCGCGCTTCGTGCCAGCCGACAGGGTGAAGTCCGGCAACCGCTGACGCTTGGCCAGCGTCAGGGCAGCTCGTTCAAGCTGAATACGCGCCTCCGCCTGTTTCAGGTAGGGACTCACACTGGCGAGGTCTGACGGCTCGGACAACTGCTCCGGCAATACCAATATGTCCATCAGCTGCTCTTCAAGCCGGCTACTACCCCACAAGCTTGCTAGCTGCCGGCGCATCAATTGACTCTCCTGCATCGCCAAATTGACCGCACGACGAGCGCCTGCCAGGGCAACAGTGGCTCGTGATAACTCGATGGGTGACACCTTGCCGGCCGTCACCCTAGCCGCAACGGCATCGCGCAGTTGCTGCGCCAGAAGCAAGTTCCGTTCAGCCGCCGACTGCTTTTCAGCACTGGCCAAGGCATCGACATAGCTATCACGGGTGAGACGAATCAGCCGCAGCCGCTCAGCTTGAGCTTCCAACGCGGTCAGGGTGCGCTCTTCGCTCGCGACAGAGGTTCGCGCACTGCGTTTGCCAGGCAATGAAAAGCGCTGACTCACGCTGTAGGTCGTTGTGGCACTGCTGGCCGAGCGATTGGTGTCGCCCGAAAAATCTTCCAACAGATAGTTCACTTCAGGATTGGGGAGTACGCCGGCTTGCCTGACGCGCCCGGCAGCGGCGTCTTGCAACGCAGAACTGACCGCTGTCTGCGGGTTCTTCTCAAGCACCCGACGGGTGGCTTCCGACAGACTCAGGCTGTCGGCATGAAGCAGGCCAGCGCATAGCGTGGCCATGAGGGATACAAATACAACAAAAATACGAGACATGATGATTCCCATGCAGACGAAAGAACGCAGGCCAAGGCCTGCTTCCAGTGGTCAACAGGAAGCATCAAATGAGCAGGTAAGCAGTTTCGCGAATGATGACGGAGAACGGCGTTGTGGGTGGCCCGGTCGCATCCGGCTTCACCGCATGGTGCGCGGGAATACTGGGTAGCAGCCAAGTCAGGGCCGGAATCAGGTGTGGCGTTTGTAGGTCTGCGAGTTGCAGCTTCGAGGGGACTGGCGAGTGATCGTCATGGCCGTCTTGAGTCTGAATATCGATGCAGGGCTTGCCCGTGGCCTGTTCCAAGGCTTCAGCAGCACATGGCTTGCCAGCCTGCTCCCAGACCACCCTGCCATCAGGCTCAAGGCAGATGGTGTCGGCCAGCGCAGCGCAGGCACCAAGCGACCAATGCAGCAGTATGATCACTATCAGAGATAGTGACCAGCGACGCCTCATGGCTGTTTGATACCGCACGGACATAATGAGAGTGATTCCCAACAACAATAAGCTCAGATTATCAGTCCATGGAGTTTCTGTCACTTGATCATCAAGCTTCACACGCAACCAATAAGCCTGACTCAAACCTCAAGTTCACGGCTCTTCGTTCTGACAATATCTTTTGCCATGCCAACAGACTTCAGGGCTTTTTCCAGACTTGGCTGCATCTGCCAGCCTCGCCCAACCACTGTCGTTGTTAACCCCATCCCTTCTAGATACTGCAATCTTCCCACCAGCAGATTGCGATACCTCGGATCTCGGCACTGCTCATGCAGCTGCCTCAGTGTCACCTGACCATCCTTCGCCAACCGCTGTAGCGACCGATCCAGCGCCGTCCATCCTGGCCGCTGAACCTCCCGCTGCTGACTCTGCAGAATCTCTAGCTCAGTGCGTGGCCCCAGCCACTCCGTAGCCAGCTCACTGGCCCGCTGCCGCATACCCGTGCCGATGTACTCCCGCGCAATCACTAGATCATGGCCATCCGCCTGCCGACCTCGCAGCACGATATGCGTATGCGGATTGTCGGTATCCCAATGATCCACCGCCACCCAATCCAGCCTCGAACCTAGGTCAGCCTCAACCCGCGTCATAAGGTCACGCGTGAAGTGCTTCAGGTCTTCAATCTGCACCGCATCCTCAGTCGAAACAATGAACCGAAACTGATGCCGGTCATCACTCACGCACTCATCGAATGCGCCCATATCAGCGTCGTCGGTAGTCGGCCCATAAGCTTTTCCCGGCTCACCATCCGGCCCCACGCCTTCGCGCTCGATGTAACGCAAATGTGTGATCGTGGATCGGCTACCGGCTTTCCTCAGATTTACAAGCCGTGTCTTGATCACGACTCGCCTCGCCTTGCGGTCAAACACCTTCCCAGCCACTCGCGCAGCCACCTGCCCTCGCCCCAACGATGCACCTGTTCGCGATGCCGGCCGGTTAAGCGAACGGCCACTGGCCTTGCTCGCCTCGCGTATCACCTGGCTGACAAAGCGCTGATGTCGTCCCTTGGGCGCAGCCGGCCGGATGTCCAAGCCATCCTCATCGCGCCGACTCATGGCGCACACTCCAGCGCATGGCGGCGTATGCTGGTGTAGGCGGCACGCCTATAAGCCAGCAGCGGCAATGCTTTCAGCTTCAACACGGCACGCACCCGGCCCCATCCGGTGCTGCCTGTAATGCTGATGGCGGAGGGCTCAAGGCACGCTAGCGTGCCGTCCCCTTTTATCTTGCCCTCCGCTTTTACCGCTCGCATTCGCTCGCTCATCATGGCTCATCTCCCGACTGAGCCCAGGTCCACAAGGCGCGAGCACGGCCGATCACCCGATCCGTGGTGATCGGCCCGAAGTAGCGACTGTCGAACGAGGCGTCACTGGTTTCGCTCAGCAAAAACAGTTCGCCCGCACTCAATCGACGGCATTCCTGCCAGTGTGGCAGTCGCCGACCTTGCGCATCGGCTGCACGCTGAACAGCAGCAAGTCGACCATCAATCAGCACACGACCTGCACGCACGCAAACCAATTGCGGTGCAGTCGCGGCGATGCGTTTGAGCAGCGGAATGTACATCGGCAGATAGCGTCGTTGCGCTGCCAGTTCGGCAACAGCCGACGGCAAGCGCACCAGCACATGCTCACCGACCTGCAAGCGATCTGGCGCTGCCAGTGCATACCAACCCTGTGGCGCACTGACACTCGGGTTGTAGATCACGCACGATGGCAGCGACACCGTCAGCGCCACACCGAGTGCGGTAACAGCCAACGAGAGGCTGGCGATAATGAGTCGTTGGCTCATCGCACAGCCTCCCGCGCGCAGAACGCAGCATGTCGTTCAGGCGTGTAGGCCGGCGGCGGCATATGAGCCGCCAATCGGTTGTGAACCATGCGCCAGTAATCCGGCGGCACACGCGACGGATCGTGGCCTTGCGCCTCCAGGTCATCAATCAGTCCCAGCGCCTGCATCACGCGCTGCTGGCTGGAGACACGCAGTAATATCTGCGCACCGGGTTGCACGCCTGTGACAACCTGAACAGTCTCGCCAGCGCTCGCCGTTTGCAGCACACGCAGTACCCAACGCGTCGTGCCATAGCGATTGGCTTGCCACTCGATGCGACACAGCACCGCACCCGGCGCGAAGTCGGCAAAACGGCGTTGGCCATCCTGCAGATGCTCAGCCATCGGATGCCCGAAGCGCAGCCAGATGTTCACGCGATCCGGAATGAAGATCAGCGAGACGCGCGTCAGCAGCGTGCTCATGGCTGATCCTCCGGAAAATGCTGCTCCAGCAACTCGCGCAGCACATCGGTGACGGTGCGCCCCCGCTTGAACGCCGCAACCTTGATTCGCGATCGCATCTCTGGCGTGACATCGAGCGTCATGCGGGCGGTGTAGATATCGGCTTTGACGGGCTCGGCCGATGGCAGAGGTGCAGCCTCGCCCTGCCGTACCCAAGCCTCCAGCGATGGGTCAGCAGACGGCCGCTGACCGAAGGGCATGCGTCGGCTGCTCATGACGACCTCCCGAGTAGCTCCTGCGCCAGCAAGCGAATCTCGATGGCTGCCCTGCCCTCAGGCTCCAATTCGCTCGCTAACGCGCCAGAAGCGACGCTATCGGCAAAGACGATGCGCTGCCGCACCTCGGCCGCGAGAGTCGCTATGAGCTGCTCAGAGAGCGCCTGACGCACCTCGCGACCAATCACCGTGGCACCCACGCGGCGATTGATCACAAACGCGGCCTGCAAGGCTGGCTTGAAGATCATCGCCTCACGAATCAGCCCCACCATCTCGGCACTGGCCCAGATGTCGTAGGGGCTGGGTTGTACCGGCACCAGCACGACATCGCTGGCCAGCAGCGCAGAGCGCGCCAAGGCCGCCACACGCGGCGGGCCGTCGATGATGATGTGATCGACACCTCGCGCCATCGCTGGCGCTTCCTGATGCAGCGTCTCGCGCGCCAGGCCAATGACCGAGAACAATCGCGGATAACCGCTTTGTGCTCGTCGCTGTGACCAGTCCAAAGCCGAGCCTTGCGGGTCGGCATCAATCAGCAAAACCGACTGGCCGGCTTGCGCTAGTTCACCGGCCAGGTGGGTCGCCAAGGTGGTTTTGCCGACCCCGCCTTTCTGGTTTAACAGAGAAATAATCATGCTCGCCACCTCGCTTTTGCAGTGACTTGTCCACAGCAGGGCTTTTCCCCTACTACAGTTATTCTTTTATAGTTATATAAGTTAAGGGGCGCTGAGACGCAGACGGCACAAGGGCTGCAGCCCGAGTTGCGCGCCTGATAGCACGAGTCATTTGCGCCTGATAGCACGAGCCTGGCTGCGCCTGATAGCACGATAGTGATCACAGGTTATCCTCCGTTTTATCATCCGACAGAGCACGCTGGAGCACCCGGCTCCGCATGCGCTTGGAAGGTCAAAGTTTCGTGTCCGTCCGCCCGCAAACGCACACCCAATCGGTAGCCAGGCAAGACCTGCCGAGCCACGATGCGGCGAATATCGATAGCAAAATCCGAGTAGCGAGCCATCGAGCCCGACTTGAGATAGAGATGCTGGAAAGCGAAATGCCAGCCGCCCTTCTGGCGACCGCCATGCTTGCGCACCAGCCGATACAGCCAGCGCTCGATGCCACCACCCAGTCGAAAATAGGCCGGGTCTATCGTTAGCACTAGTGCCTCTTCCAGCACGCCGGCATAGAACCAATCCGGCAGGACCAGCTCCAAACCCAACGGCTTGCCATCACTGCCGGCCAGCTCCTTCCACTCATTGATCCACGAGAAGCGATGCAGCCGTCGCCCGGTTGTCTCGCGGATCGATGTGGCTACACTGGTGGACTGCAAGCGGTCGAGTGCTGCTTTCAGGCGCTGGTAATCGCGGAGGGAAGTACCTCGCCCGATAAAGGTCAGAATTTCGTAAGGCGTGGCCTGCATAAGTCGTGAAGTGCGCAGGCCGAGATCGCGCGCCTCGACAATCTGGCTCGCCGCCCAGATCAGGATATCGGCATCCCAGATCGTCGCCAGGCCATGCTCCAGCGTGCCCTCAACGCGCACACGCACAGCACCCGATTGAAAGTCGATGGGCTGCACGCGCCGTGACTTGCCCAAAGCAAAGAACGGATACGCCATCAGATCCTGCGCATCGCGCGGAGCCATCACCGGCGGCAGCGCCCGAAACAGCTCCAGCTGGGGCTCGCCAGTAGGCGCAGCGTTTGACTTGCTTCTGGATAACTTCATGGCAAGCCCCTCACTGTACCGGGTGTGGCTTGCCGTAATCCGGATCGAAAGTCGCCTCGAAGCTGCGGGCATCGGCCCAGCAGATCAGATCATCCAATGCGTAGATCACACGCCGCCCGACTTTGCGAAAGCGTGGGCCGTCACCGAGCATGCGACGCTTCTCCAGCGTGCGCGGCGACAGCCGAAGAAAGGCCGCCGCCTCGGCGTTGTTCAGGAAGCGGGCGACATCCAGAGGAATAGTGAGCCTAGGGGTATTCGCAGACATTCAAGAGCGCTCCAGTACAGTGGTGACGCTCTCGACATTACCCAGCCATTCGGCATGCCTGTGTTGGCTTGATGCTGGTATTGAGTGAGCCAGACCCATAGGGCCAGCGATTCATGCGCGCACGGCAATAGCCGAAGCAAAAAGGGGGCAAAGCCCCCTAGGGCTAAATGAGCCCTCTCTCCGCAAACGACACCGACGTGAAGCCACCGACCACGATGTGGTCGAGCACCCTAACCTCCACCAGCGCCAAGGCATCCTGCAGGCGCTTGGTGATGTGGCGATCAGCGTCACTTGGCTCCGGGTGTCCGGAGGGATGGTTGTGCGACAGAATGATTGCTCCTGCGTTCAGCGTCAGCGCCTCTTTAACGACTTCGCGCGGATGCACGCTGGCACTATCAAGCGTGCCTCGGAACATCTCGCGGTAGGCGATCAGCCGGTGTTGATTGTCGAGAAACATCGCGGCGAAGACTTCGTGCTCCAGCCCTGCCAGCTTCACCTGCAGGTAGTCCTTGACCGCCCCCGGCGAGATGAACTGGCCATCTCGCAGCAGCTTGTGATCGATGACCCGACGAGCAGCTTCGAGGATGACCTCGATGGATGCCGGGGCATACTGGCCATTAGCGTCACGCACGAGGAGTGTATTTTCTGAAACGACAGTGAAATGCGACATGGTCTTTCTCCGATCTGCGGGCGGATTTGCCCGAGACCGGCGGAACACATCGCAGCGCAGCAGTCAGGGATCGCAGACGGCACCGCCGCGAGCATGCGGAGCACGCGCAGTCCTTGACGGCGAGAACGGTGTGGTACGGTGAAGGGATCAGCAAGGCCGACCCACTAACCTGTACTCAACCACAGATTTGAACGAAGGCACGGATGTGCTTTTAATTTTTCTACAAAATATCCACTGCCTGTAAAACCAGCTCCATGTCAGCAAACACCAACCAACTGTAGAGATTGGATTGCCTCAGCTCCTAATCGCCGAAATCAAAAAATTCCATCGTAGATGGTTGCGCCATCGAGTTAGCGGTTATATCAACCTCTGCGTCTGCGGATTTCCTGGAACAGCAAATTTACCGCTTCTATGTCCTGCAGTAGCTCGGTTGGTTGCGTTACCGCTCGTTGCTGACCAGCAGCATGAGAATGCGCTCGAACATTCCGACAACACTTATCGTGTAAGCGCTGAACTTCACGGTACTCCGCGTCCTCCACAATCATCACACCTGCGAGTCGGCCGACTGAGATGCCATCCCGGAATCGCACGACGGTCTCATTGAGAATCGTGTCCTCGATTCCGACCTCAATCGTCACCCGGAGGTCGTCATAGGCGTTGCGAATCGCAAGTCGCTCTTCATCCCCTGGCGGGTTGTTGAAGCTGGCAGCGATTTGCTGGTGATAGGCGCGATGTTGCGCAATGCGGTCGCGGTGTCGCCGCATGTCATAAGGCAATCCTGCGTCGATGTATCCGGGGCCTTCGGCGCGATAGCTGATCGACTTCACGCTAGGCGCTTGTCCAGCATCACCGCAAAGCGTGATCAGTTCACCGAAGAAAACCGCATCATGGGTGAAGACAATAACTTGCCGGACAGCGGACTCCTCGACAATTCTTCGTGCTACGGCCGTTCGATGGCTGTGGTCGAGACTAGAGACCGGATCGTCGAACACAATCCCGGAACAAGATCCCGACTGATGGAGTTCCGCGAAGAAGTACGCAAGCGCGCACATGCGCTGCTCAGCCTCGCTGAGTACGAGGTGCGGATCGAGCCGACTATCGGGAAGGAGAATGCCGAGACGTACCGATCCCGCGTCGCCGGTTGAGCTGACCCCAGCGCGAATATGGAAGAGATCAAGCCTCCTGAGCTCATCGTTCATCCTGTTGGCCAGCGCCTCACTGATGTATGTCTTAGCAAGCTGACCTGCGAATAGGGTGATCGAGCGCGTGTTGCCGACATCCTCAAGGCAGTTCTGAAGTCTCACCTTGTGGCCGAGATTACCGACCACCTGGGCAATGCTGTCGACGTGCTCCGACAGCAGGCGACGCGAGTCTAGCTCCTTCAGGCGAAGCCGCTTGGCCGCCAAGGCTACAGCGTCGATATTTGTGCGCAAGGCAGTCGCCTCGGCGCGCAAGCTGTCCGCGATCTGGAGCATCGTAGCGGTCGGATTCGCGCCACGGTACATCGGCATGCCCTGCCATTCCCCGTTCGCCACAGCAGCTCTGAGCCACTGAAGACGGGAGAGCAGGTCTTCTTGGAATATCCGAATAGCGTCCGGCAGCGTCTCAATGCGCCCGCGCAGGCTCTCGGACATGACCTGGGAAACAGTAAATGTGACCGTCGCCAACCCAACTTCGCGTACGAGCTGCTGCCAGGAGCTGCGCGCGGCCTGTGCGGCTTCGGACGCCGTGTCACGGACATAGCGATCGAAGCGCCGCAAACGATCCGTCGCCGCAGGCGTAAGCTCCTGCTGGCACAGTACGCATTGTGCGCCTTCGTCGGTAACCGGGAAGGCTTTTTCTGGATACGCCGCGCCGGTCGAATACGCGCGCGCGGCATTGAACAGGAGCGCCCAAGAACCTTGGCCTGTGCCGGGGAGCAGCGGCGTGGCATCTTCGGCCTGCAGCAGCGTCGACGCGGTCCTCTCGGCAGCCTCAGCGTCCAACAGCTTTCGATGCACCGACCTTATGGCATCAATCGCTTCGTCGGACACAATGCGAGCGGCGGTACTAATGGTGTTGACCAATTCGTCGACCTTAGTCGCGGCATTGTCCAGCAGCGCCGCCTTGGCTGTGGGATCAGCTTCGCTGATCTCCTGGGGCAGGCGTGCAAGCTCTGCTTGCTCGTCTGCGGTAAGCACGGCAAGTGCGCGCACCCGCGCCAGATCGGTTGTGGCGCTGATTGGATGCACAGCTCGGCCTGCATCGGTATCAGCAGGAATAACTTTGAACGGCGTAACATCCACCGCAAGCCCAGTGATTTCGGCCTGAATCAGTGGACGTAGCGCCTGACTGAGGCCGTTGGCCAGCTGCTGAAGATAGGTCAAAGCAATGGGCTGGAAAGAGGCCGCTTCCCTCGCCTGAAGGTAGTGGCGGGCGCAGTCACCGTCGAAGACGGAAATGCCCCGGAGCTCTCGCCGAGAAACGTGGCCGCGCTCACCGCTCCATAGCGCCTGCTCCGGGTCGCCGCTCAACTCGAAAGCAATAGTGGCGCTCGGCGTGAGCTGCGAGAAGTTCGGGTCGTAGGCATTGGCATAGACGGTGCCGGGACTCCTGGCACGACAGGCCTGCTTCAGCACACGCGCATAACCAGACTTGCCTGTGCCATTCCCGCCATACACGATAGTGAGGCCCTGAGACTGGAACTCCAAAATCTGATCGCTAGGAATTTTCCCGACATTGACCAGCGTATGTATGGATGTAAGAACCACAGTCGCGCCTTGGTTCGCTTCGGCCGGAAAATGATCCTCAGAGAGCAGATTCGGTTGCGGCGCAGGGTCTAGTGCACTGCAGATCCCATGGTGTTGCTTGGCAAGATCCAGTATCTCGACAAGATCAGCAGCATCCCATTCACCTTGAACGCACAGACGCCTCAGTGCGTCCTGTCGCCACAACGGTAGTCTTCTTGCCCACGACAGTACTTCCTCATAAATCGCCATGTCCCTACCTCCTTACTCCTTGGAAATTAAGTCTAATACATAGATCTGAACGAATGACTCAACGTAAACCCTTCACACATTTGTCTTACCTGATGTTCGGATTTGCTGATACACAGCACGCATCAGGTGGCTCGCCGCAACACTCCTAAACGACTCATCGTTCATCAGACGTACAAAGATTTCTTCGTTGCCGTCCATACGCTCGATAAAAAGGTTCTCAAGCTGCTTGTTGAATACCGGTTCGAAGTTTTCGATGCTGTTGGCCATGACGGCCTGTTGCAACTGTTCATTGGCTACAGCGGTTTCACGGACTTGATCGAAGAAGAGCTGATCGGCCGGAGTGAACTCTGTGCCGAAGCGCTCATTGAGCTTACCAACCAAGGTCGAAAGCTGCACTTCTTCATCGGCTTGGCCCGTGCCTACATCCGTCGGGCCTTTTAGTGCATCCGCTTCACCCGCCTTCAGATCAATTGCTCCCTCACTGATTTTTTGTAGCCGGTAGTACTTGAGCTCGACCTCATCGTCGACTTGCACCGTCCGGCTGTCCGTGGTGCGCGGTAGCTTGGTCAGCAGGAAGCGCGCATAGGTATACAGCTTCTCGTGATCGGAGTCTTGGTAAGGCACGATCTGGGAAACAAAGCCGTACAGATTGCGGAAGCTAACCAGCTGCCCCTTAAACAAGTTCTGGTCTTCTTCCCCGAGCTTCTTGAATCGCTCAATCGCCAGATCGAGCAGACCATTCAATTTCTTGTGCTCGCCACCAGTGGGGTTCAGTCGGTTACGGAACCAGATTTCGCACCAAGCGCTAACCTCTGCCTCGGTGTAAATTTTCCAACCAGCCAGCGTATGTGCCAGCGTGTTGAGCTGTTGTGGATCGGTGTCATCGCCTTTGTCCGTTGTCTCGTAATAGGGCTTGAAGGCTGTGTAAATGTCCGCTGGCTCGTTGACAAAATCGAGCACGAAGGTATCAGTCTTGCCTCGTGTAGTGCGATTCAGGCGCGATAGAGTCTGTACCGCCTGGATGCCGGATAGACGCTTGTCGACATACATGCTGTGCAACAGCGGCTGGTCAAAGCCCGTCTGGTACTTCTCAGCCACCAACAAGACTTGGTATTCCTCGGTGTTGAACTTCTCAGGCAGCTCGGACTCCTTGATGCCGTTGTTCATGTTCACTTCAGTGAATTTCTTGTCGGCGAACTCCTTGAGCGTGATCTCGCCCGAAAAAGCCACCAGCGATTTCACGTCGGTGTAGCCCTTGTCTTTGATGTACTTGTCGAAGCCCAGCTTGTAACGCACCGCGTGTTCGCGTGACCCTGTCACCACCATCGCTTTGGCCCGGCCGCCAATCTTGTGGCGGGTATGGGTACGAAAGTGTTCAACAATCACTTCGACCTTCTGCGCAATTTCGTAGTCGTGGAATTCAACGAATCGCGCGAGTGCGCGGGCGGCCTTGCGGCGTGGCACCTCGGGGTCAGCCTCCACCTTCTGGATCAGCTTGTAGTAACGCTTGTAGCAGGTGTAGTGCGCCAGCACGTCGTAAATGAAGCCTTCTTCGATGGCTTGGCGCATGCTGTAGTGGTGGAAAGGCACCTTGCCATCGGGGCCGGGCTCGTTGAAAACAGCCAGGGTCTTGAACTTGGGCGTTGCGGTGAAGGCAAAGAAACTCAAATTGGGTTGTTTTGCGCGCTTGAGTTGTTCGCGCAACAGCTCCGTCTTCGCGTCCTCGCTCAGGGCATCGTCGTCCATGTCCAGCAACTGCTCGGCAATGGCGGATTCAATGCCGTCTTTGTTCAAGATCTTGCGCAACTCCATCGCAGTTTCACCGCTTTGCGAACTGTGCGCCTCGTCCACAATCACCGCGAAACGCTTGCCCGCTGTCGAGATGGCCACACCCTTGCCATTGGCCTCCATCGTGCGGATGGCCTGCGTGATAAAGGGAAATTTCTGAATGGTGGAAATGATGATCGGTACGCCATCAGCTAGCGACTTCGCCAGTTGCTGCGTGTTTTCGTCGATCTTCTGCACCACTCCCAGCTTGTGCTCAAACTGGAAGATCGTGTCTTGCAGCTGTTGATCCAGCACGCGACGGTCGGTGATCACCACCACTGAATGAAAAATCTTTTCGTTGTTGGCGTCGTGCAGGCTAGAGAGCCGGTGAGCCAGCCAAGCAATCGAATTCGATTTACCCGAACCAGCGGAATGCTGGATCAAGTAGTTGTGCCCTGAACCATTTGATTGTGCGTGGTCGGTCAGTGCCCGAACCGCATCCAGCTGGTGGTAGCGCGGGAAGATCATCGACTCCTTGCGGTGGCGCTTGATGCCCTTGTCGGTGACGACGGTCTTTTCCTCGACATCCAAATGGATGAAACGGGCCAAGATGTCCATCAGGCTGTCACGGGTCAGCACTTTGTGCCACAGGTAGGTAGTGCGCACATCGCACGCGGCAGGCGGGTTGCCCGCGCCGTGGCCATGCCCCAGATTGAAGGGCAGGAAGAATGTGTCTTTGCCTTCCAGCTTGGTAGTCATGAACACCAGCTCGGTATCCACGGCAAAATGCACCAGGCAACGCTGCTTGAAAGCAAACAACAATTCCTTGGGGTCACGCTCAAATCGATATTGGTATTTGGCGTTCTCCACGTTCCATCGCGTAGCCGACATCGGGTTCTTCAGCTCCAGCGTGGCCACGGGCAAGCCGTTCACCGCCAACACCACATCGGGGATGGCCCCGCTCTTGGTGTTGACCTGCCGCACGATGGTCAAGCGGTTGTCGTCGTAACGTTCAGTACTCGCGGGGTCTAGCCCGGTGTTGGGCGCAAAGTAGGCCAGCCGCACCGTCTTGCCCACGCACTTGAATCCCTCGCGCAAGATCGCCAGGGCGCCTTTGGCAGCAAGCTCCTTCACCAAGCTGTCCAGCAGCATCGCGGGCGCTTTGGCGGCGTCTAGCTGGGTCAGGCGCATCCATATCTTGGGTTGCGTCTTTTGCACAAAGGCAACGACATCTGCCGGAAACAGTGCCGCTTCCGGGTCGTAGGTGTTGGGATCACCTTTTTCGTAGCCACCACTGCTGATCAGTGCGTGCTCGATGTCGTTTTCGAAGTCGATTTCTTTGTGCATCTTTCTCACCCTTTAAATACGTCGGATTCGGCCTGTTAGCGAATCACCTCAATATTGCTGTTGTCCAAATCCGCAAGCGCCATGCCATTGAGGTCGGCATAGCGGTAGTGGCGTATCGTGTGATCGCGCTGCAGGTACTTTCCTTCCGCATCCAGATACGGCGTCGGGTCGGGATGGTTGCTCAGTACATACTTCGTCGCGTGAATAGCGCTGCGCTTAGTGGTGTACGCATTGATGGTGGCGTGCAGCGCCTTGAGCCAATCCACACTGGCTTTTAACTGATCTGGTACGTCGTGCGGGATGCTCTCTGACTTGAACTCAAGGCAGTACACATACAGCTTGCCTTTGCGCAGGTTGAACACTACGAAGTCACAGCGCTTAGACCAGGGTTTGGCGGTATCGTCCAGAAAATGAAACAGCGGCAGCGATGAGCCGTTCTTCTTGGTGTCCAGCTTGATCACCAAGGTTTCGCCGGTGGTCTGCAAGCTCACCTTGTACTCAATGGGTTTGTTGCCACTTTGGCCGAATACCTTCTCTCTCAACACGACCTCACCGTTACTTGCCTGGGGCTCGCCGTAATGGTTGGTATTGAGATAGGACTTTAGGCAATTGAAGTAGCCTTGTGCATTCAGCGCCATTTTCTCATTTCTCAAAAACACCTTGCGGTATTGGCACTGTCCGAACGTCAATTTGTCCAGTTACTGCATTTGTGATCATCGCAGAACGATATTCCTGAAGTAGAAAAACCATACTCTTCTTTTTGGAATTTTTTTCGACTTCAACAGAGCCGCCCATCGAGAGAATTAGGGCATCTATTTGCGCGATTTTGAAATCGAGAAAGCGAGCGATTATGGCTTGCTCATCGATTGGGGGTTCAACTGCTTCAATCCGGACAAGATCGCTAGCGTTAATCGCTGGGTAACTAACGCCAACAGAGTTGGCGACCACTTCACCTACAAATCCATTTGATTGCAGCAAATATCCAGCAAATCCAGAGTGAAGCGTCTCTTTGGGTCGAATAACTGCAAATCCAGTTGAGACAACCATATTTTCTGGTGGGGTCGAAATCGGCGCAATCGCTTTGAGATAAGTTCTCACCGTGGAGACGATGATGTCGCCATGCTTTACTTTTCGTCGCGCTCGCGATGGCGCCTTCTCAAACAGAATCGTTTCTGATTTTTCAATCCCTCCCGCCAATGTGACACTAGAAATATCTACGTAATCGATTTCGAAATCAGGATCTGTCCTCTCGTCCAAGGTGTCGTCGTTATACGTTGCTACGTTCTTAATCCGCTTAATTGACCAATGCTCAGGTATTTCTTTTAGCCATGGGCAATCGGTAGTCTTGTATTTTTCGTACGGTTTGTAGTCCATCATCACAGCACCTCGCTCAGCATGGTCACAATCTCTTTTTCGAGCTGACTAATCTCCTCTGCGATTTCACTCAATGGCCTTGGTGGCTGGTAAACGTAGAAGTGCCGAGTGAGTGGGATTTCGTAGCCTACCTTGGTCTTGCTGTGGTCAATCCAAGCATCGTGGACGTGCGGCAGGACTGTGGCCTTTAGGTAGGCTTCGCAATGGTCTTTCACCAGCGCCAACAGCTTGTCATGGCCGGTCTCGTTGTCATAGCCGAGTGGCAGCGGTAAGGAAATGTCATTCGGCAGGGCGACGATTTCGGTATCGCGCAGATCGGCATCCGGCTCCGGGTTGTCTTTGGCGTCAAGGCAGATGTCTGCTTTGGGGTCGCGCTCAGACAGTGCCGCCAGGATGGCTTTCTTCACCGGCGCACCAACTTTGATGCCCGCCTTCTTCAGGGCGGCTTCGAGGACCGCCTCGAAAGCAGGGCGATTGCGGTACAGCACTTCACTGCTCATGCTTTGCAGGGTGGCCTTGATGGCTGCCTGCGTTTCTTGGCCTGCAGCGATTTCCGCGCGATAGGCTGCATCGTCCTTGCGCTTCTTGCTGCTCGCCAGATTGACGAAAGCGCTCTGGCCATCCAGCCTGGCGATCCGCTCCGCGCTGGCCTGAAAGTTCAAGCGTAGCGGGCGCTCAACGGTGATCTTCAGGAAGCCAAACTCGCGGTTCTCGAAGACCTTGCTGCAGACCCGGCGCTCGGCCTTACCATCCACCAGCACATCACTTTCGGCATCGTGGTCGTGCTCGGCGTACAGGCGCACCAGTTCCCTGATGTGGTCTTCCGAAAGCTCGTTGCGCTTGTTGCCAAGGCTCTTGTCCATCTTCTTGAAGTGGCGGGTGCCGTCGATCAACTGCACCAGGCCTTGGCGATGAGCGGGCTTCTTATTGGTGACGATCCAGACGTATGTATAGATGCCTGTGTTGTAGAACATCTGGTCTGGCAGTGCGACGACAGCATCAAGCATGTCGCGCTCAATGATCCAGCGCCGAATATTGCTCTCGCCTCCTCCCGGATCACCACTGAATAATGGAGAGCCATTGAACACGATGGCGATTTTGGAGCCGTCGCCACCAATATTTTTGCCATCGACGATATTGGGTGGTTGATGCATCTTGGAAATCATGTGCTGCAGAAATAGCAGCGACCCGTCCGTAATACGTGGCAGTCCGGCGCCGAAGCGTCCAGAGAAGCCCTGGTCTTCATACTCTTCACGCACGAAGTCTTCTTCCGGCTTCCACTCCACCCCAAAGGGCGGGTTGGCCAGCATGTAGTGGAATTTCTTGTCCGGGTGGCCGTCGTGCGGCACAAAGCCGTTAGTCTTGTTCTTCGCGTCCTTGATGCCCAGGGTGTCGCCATAGATCAGGTTGTTGATCGGCTCATCTTTGATCAGCAGGTCAGAGCAGCAGATAGCGTAGGACTCAGGGTTGTATTCCTGCCCAAACAGTTCGATATTCGCGTCCGGGTTCAGTCCGGATGTGAAACCGTCACCGCAGATGAACTTCTCTGATTCGGACAGCATGCCGCCGGTACCGGCGGTGGGGTCGTACACGCTGCGGTAGATACCCTTTTCGTAGATGCCGTCTTCGCCTGTGAACAGCAACTGCACCATCAGGCGAATGACTTCTCGCGGAGTGAAGTGATCGCCGGCCTCTTCGTTGGCTTGCTCGTTGAACTTGCGCACCAGCTCTTCGAACAGGTAGCCCATCTGCAGATTGGTGATGGCCTTTGGCGACAAGTTGATGTCTGCCGAGCAGAACTCCTTGATGATCAGGTACAGGCGATTGGCCTCGTCCAGCCTGGCGATCTCGGTTTCAAACTCGAACTTGTCGAAGATGTCGCGGGCGCGTGGTGAGAAGCCTTGGATGTAGGCGATCAGGTTGCCCGCGATGTTGGGTGCGTCACCTAGTAGCTTCTCAAACGTGAAACCGCTGGTGTTGAAAAGCTCCTGCTTGCGGTCAGTGGCTGCGATGCGTGACAGTGCCTTTTCCAGCGCTGGGCCAGAGATGCCTTTGTCTTCCAGCCGCTTTTTTTCGTCCAGTACCTTCTGCTTGTTTTCAGCCAGAACCAGATCGAAGCGGCGCAGAACAATCAGCGGCAGCATCACACGACGGTACTGTGGCGGACGGTAGGGGCCACGAAGCTTGTTGGCAATATTCCAGATGAAGCCAACTAGGTTTTGGTGTTGTGCGTTTTGCATGGGAAATCCTGAATACATTTCATCTAAATTTGATTGACTTCAATCTGCGTTACGTA